>NZ_CP149936.1 GCF_037949795.1 Thioclava sp. GXIMD2076 | reverse complement strand
CGTGAGAGCGGGCTGTTCCGGCATCTGTTCGAGACCGTTCTGCAACGATGCATCAATGAAGGTTTGGTCGGCGGTCACAGCTTCGGCGTCGATGCCAGCTTGATCCCGGCGAATGCCAATCAGACGCGAGGCGTCGACAGCAAGGAAGGCCTGTCGCCAGACCTGCTGTCTCGAGCCGTGAACGAATATATTGAAACACTCGACGATGCAGCTTTCGGCGCCGCAACCGCAGTCGTTCCCAAGTACATCTCGCCAGTAGACCCGGCTGCCCGCTGGACGGGAGCCGACGGCGGTGCCGCATACTTCGCTTATTCTACCAATTATCTGGTGGACTTGGATAATGCTGTGATCGTCGATGTCGAGCCAACAGCTCCGATACGGCCAGCGGAGGCGCGCGCCGCACGGGACATGATCGACCGCGTTCAGCAACGCTTTGGCATCAAACCCGGAAAGTTGGTCGGCGATACAGGCTACGGATCGGCCGAAATGTTGGGCTGGCTGGTGGAGGAGCGCAAGATTGCCCCTCACATCCCCGTCTGGGACAAATCGAAACGCACCGACGGCACCTTCTCGCGGGACGACTTTGTCTACGATACGCCCACCGATCGGTATACGTGCCCTGCCGGAAATACGCTCGAGACGTCCCGCCGGAAATTCTCTACGCCGCGCACCACGAATGTCAGCAAGGACGGATTGATCCGCTACCGCGCGCGCAAGCAGGATTGCGACATTTGCCCGTTAAAAGCGCAATGCTGTCCGACCCAACCCGCCCGAAAAGTGCTCCGCTCGGTTCACGAAGCGGCCCGAGACATCGCTCGCGAAATTCGCAAAACCGACGCCTACATGACCTCGTTCATGCAAAGGCGAAAGGTCGAGATGCTCTTTGCCCATCTGAAGCGTTACATCGGCCTGCGCATGATGCGTCTGCGCGGACCCAAGGGTGCAACCGAGCAATTCCAACTCGCCGCAACCGCCCAGAACCTCCGCAAACTGGCCAAGTTGGTGCCCGGGCCAGCCCCCGCATGAGCGGAGCCGGCAATCCGATCTTTTAGGATCGTACGCAAAACGCTTCGAACGTCGACTTTATCAACAATATCTCCGCATAGCTGACGTTTGCAGCAGATGTGTCGCGCAGGTTCGGCGCGACATAATACCCGTTCGCGGTGAAGACCTGCTCCGAGCCGAATTAGCCAAACATAGCAGGCCAACCGCAGGCGCTATTTTTCCTTATCATTCGGCATAAACACCGCTCTTCTTAAGGCATTTTGTACTGAAACGGGGGTTGCGTTATCAAACAGCCCTCCATTCCATTTCAAAGTCAGAGTACCATCTGCCTGCATCTGGACTAAGTAATCCTGCAACGCGAGAACATCTTCAGTCCGGTCTTCACCAAGTCGCTTCCAAAGCTCGGGACCGATCCACATACGTCCCGCAACCGTTTCCGGAAAGCCGCGCTGATCATAGTGATACCGACCTGGGTGGTCACTTATGTCGACGATATCTTGGAGAAGCGGTGGTGGCATACCGTTGGATATCAGAGGTAGTCCCTCAAGACTGCGTCCTGCGTGAATATAGATCAGTGGATCCTTGGCATTCTGCCACCTATCATAATCCTCATTGAAGATCCCAGACAGGACAAGCGTACCACAACCCGCGAGCGCCTCTAATAGGCTGTCTTGTATCGCACTATCGGGGCTCTCGATGAACACTCGATCCAGATTATAACGTCCGATTCTACCAGACCCCACGCTGATCGCATTTGGCGGATATGTGAAATTCGGAGGTATAAGGTTATCAGTTTCAACACGAAGATGCCGTGATGCCATGCGCGCGGCGCGCGGCCGTAACTCTCTTGGGGTGAGCCACTTCTCGTTCTGATCTACAAATACCGCCCTCCCGGGCCGGACATGTTCCAACCAGTCACAGATCGCGCCCCAAGCCGCTGGCTTATCCAAGGTGCCTTCGGCGAAAAAATAGCGTGCTTGAATACGAACCATCTAAGAATCTTTCTTTCCATTTGGCGTCAACCTTAAGACCGCGGGGAGAAGACAATCCCGTTTTCAGTTGCTGCGTATCTGCCATTCACACGGCGGGCGTAGCGCAACCCACCCGCGACTCCAGCCCCATCTCCCCCACATTCCATAACATCCATTCCAATCCCCAGCGCAACGCAGGCGGGAAATGGGGGCTCCTAGAACGGCCACCAGCGGCGCGGGCGTTTGGCAAGGGACTGGGCCTGATCTTTCCAAGCGTCTCGGTCGCGCTCCAAAGCCAAAACGCGTTCGGCATGGGCTTCTTTCAGATCCTCAATGCGCTGGTCCCGTGCGTTGAGCTCAGCCTCGAGAACGGCAATCCTTATCGCGTGCTCGGTTGGCTGTGATGTTTCTTTGGTGTCAGTTTCTGACAATGGATTTCTGATAGTGCCACTGGCATTGTCACTTCTGTCTGATAGCCATTTTGACAGGTTGTCAGTTGTGATTTGCCATCTGTTTCGATTGTCACGCATAGCTATCAAGCTACCGTCTTTTATGGCATTCATGATGGTTCCGCGCGACACTGAGGCTTTGTTTGCTGCCTGCTGAGGTGTTAGTTTTGACAATGGCATATCAGTGACATTGTCAGTCATTTTTTGTCACCATTATCACCTGTAGAGGGTAGATCCGGTTCGAGCCCGTCGAAGAATGGCTGTGAAACGGGCGGCAATCCTGCACCTGAGGGAATTTGGGTCTCGCCAGTCCGAGGAAGTTTGCGCAAGGGTTCTAGATTTCCAAGGCGCTCGCGGTCCTCTTGTTCGGTTTCAGAAGCCAGAACCGTAGCTGAAAACAGGCTATATCGCAGATCATTCCGAGCGCGTGTCCAAGCGACCCGATCATTCAAAACATACGCATTGACAGTTGAACTTGGACCGAGGCGGCGAACTTCAATCCAGTTGCCTTCGATGAGCGTAGCTATTGCGCGTCTGATGGTGCTGACAGATAGCCCTGACACTTCTGCCAGCACCGGATAACTGGCCACGACCGCGTTATGCTCTCCGACCCGATTTGCCAGTAGATGCAGAACAGCAGATGCTTTGGGGGCCTGAATGGTGAGCTGCATCCATGCTTCATGAGTGGCGCGGTCTGTCTGGACGAAGTGTCCGGTCTGCTGCGTCTCAGGAAGCGCTGGCGGCGAAGTATCAGGCATGAGCAGCCCCCTGTTCAGGTGTGAAACGATTTTCACCATAGGCGATAAGATATTTATCAGGCAAGGCAAGAAATCCATCTAGCCTGTTCATCTGGGAGAGCAGGACCCTGTTCATAGCTATGAACACACCCCCCCCTATAAGGCATTGAAAAGAAAGGATCGGATTTTTAATCCTTCTAATGATCTAAGGGAGGACAAAAAATCCACGCTGGATCGGGCGGGAGCGGCTCCTTAGCAAGCAAGCGCACGACCGGTACGGGGTGGAGTTTTTGTTCGACGCAGGCGACGAAGGAGCCTGCATTTCACCATTTCCAATTTCACCGCATCTGGATTTTTTGAAATCATTACCGACAGCACGACGCGTGAGGGATGGGGTGGGTCAGGCAGGGAGGGGAAGGGATATCCCAAAATTCCGCCTGACAGCGCGTTATCCGAAGGAAACGATGTAACACTTGTCGAAGGGCGCGTCTGGTCCTGCGCCAACAGGCCAAAACGGATTTTGTAGAGTGTAACGAATACAAATTATATTTCCTGCTACAGTCCCTTCCTTACAAGCCGCGATCTCCTCCTCGGTCACGGCTTCTCTGCGGTTGAGGTTGATCTGGCTCGCGGGGTTTCGCTACCTCAACCGTCTGTTCTCGCTGCACCGGTCGGATTTGCTGGGGAGCAGTAAGGCCAAGGTGGCGGTCGTAGCGCTCCACGAGGTCCGGAGCTTCTGTTGGCCAAAGCTGGCTGGGGGAGAGGTGCTTCTCTGGGTCATCGAGACGCAAGTTTTTGACGAAGGCTTCCGCCTCCGCACAGAACGCCCCGCATTTGACGACCACCGCCCCGAGGTGGAGCCGGTCGGAGAGCGCAGGAAACCACGCACGGCCTGCCTCATGGCCATCTTCATCATTCAGGCGGTTCCACCCCATCCCGAAACGCTGAGCCGTCTCCATGACGCGCTCAGCGCCTCTGCGGAAGGCTTCGATGAGCTTCCATGTGTTCGGTTCACGATGTGCGGACGTTTCGACCGCCTCTCGATCAATGTCCCCCTCTGGCGGGGTGTAGCCACGGGGATCGTCCCTGTGGCGGCTAATTTCGCCTCTGAGAAGCAGGTAGTCCCTCAGGAGGTCCGTGTCCTCCCAAGATAGCTCAGCGGCCTGTAAGGCCCCTCTGACGCTCTCTACGGGCCTCTGTAGGTCTTCACGGGCCTTGTCTAAGACCGCGCCATAGGTTTCCGGCGACAGATGCTGGCGCTGCGTGATCTCTTTGCGGGTGCCCCGCACGATCTCAGCGTCCAGATGATCGCGGCACCAATCGGCCCACGACGTTTGCAGGGCGGAGTATTCGTTGCGCTCGCCGGTATCCTGTTTCAGCTCCTGCAGCGCCTTGTTGGTCGAGATCACCGGCTTGCCTCGGCTCTCCCGAACGGGCGAGACCATCACATCGACCACAGCGCCGCCCTTTTCATCGAGATCAAGGCGGGTGGCGATCACCGATCCCTTGCCGCCCCAGCTCTCGGCCCATGCTCTCGCCTGATCGAAGAGCTGGCGGTTATGCGGGTTCTCTGGATCGTGGAGGTTGCCAGCCTTCTGCACCCATTCGGGAGACACGACGCAGATGGCTTGCAAGCAGAGGGGCGAGCCTTTCCGCTCGCCGGCCCCCAGCTCGGCTTTGTGCGCCTTGAAGGCCGCGAGGTAGTCGCGGTCATCCTCGGCCTTCGACCAAGCAAGGCCGAAGCCGGGTTCGGCATCCTCGCGGACACGGGCCTTGCCGGTCTCGTCGTGACGCTGCGCATGGAGGGACGCCCCGCGAAGCTGGGCGAAGGTGGAGATCTTGTTGACGCGTATGGCTGCTTTGAACATGGAGCCAGCGTAGGCCCGTTGGGAAGAATTGTCATTTCAAATGACAACCCACTAGGCAATTCTCTGCGAGCCGCTCCGCTAATTGCCATTGGGCCAGAGGTGCTGCGCCCTCTTGGATCTCCTGCGAGACAACGCTCAACAGGCGAGCTTGTCCCTAGACAAATCTGCTCGAAATATCATATGGTATCGAAAGGTATTACCTTTTGCTATGGAGGTACGCATGGCATCGGCAACATCCATCAAGCTCGATGATGACATGAAGGGCCGCGTTCGGCATCTTGCCCAAGCACGGCAGCGCACATCGCATTGGATCATGCGGGAAGCGATCTCGCAGTATGTCGAACGCGAGGAGAAGCGCGAGGCGTTGCGCCGCGATACGGCGCAAGCTTGGGAAGAGTTCCAAGAGACAGGCCTTCACGCGACCGCGGAAGAGGTGGACCGCTGGCTGGAAAGCTGGGGAACTGACAACGAGCTGCCCGCACCTGAATGTCACAAGTAAGATTTGCCCCCGCAGCTATCCGGGATCTACAACGGATCCGTGATTTCCTGCGCCCCAAGAACCCTGATGCGGCCCGCCGAGCTGGTGAGGCCATTCGTCAGGGCGTGAAGATTCTTGGCGCACATCCCCATCTTGGCCGGATGGTGGATGATCTGCCCGAAGAGTTTCGGGAATGGCTCATAGACTTCGGTGACAGCGGCTATGTTGCCCGATACCGGATCGACGAGGATGCCGTGACCATTCTTGTGATCAGGCACCAGAGAGAAGCGGGACATTCTTGAAGGTCAGTTTTTCGCGTGGATAAAATGGAATTTTTTAATGTTTGCGGCTGAACCTATGGTAAAGCGTCATTTGTAATCACCAGAATATAAGATTGATCGCTCACCCAATATGCCTGCCGCCCAAGCCCATCCCCAACAAGCCGAACGACTAGCCGCGCTTTATGCCTACGAGGTCCTCGATACCGAACCGGAGCGCGAGTTTGATGAGATCGTGCGGCTGGCCGCAGCCACCTGTGGCGCCTCGATTTCCGTAATCAATTTCATCGACGCGGAACGGCAGTGGTTCAAGGCGGAGACCGGCCTGGGGGTGCGTGAGACACCTTTGGCGAGCTCTCTGTGCTCGCATGTCATTCTCGAAAACGATTTTGTCGAGATCCCTGATACTCTGCTGGATCAGAGAATGATCGATAACCCGCTATGCTGCGGTGATCCTGGGCTGCGTTTCTATGCCGGGGCGCTCCTGAAGACGGCAGAGGGCCTGCCGCTGGGCACGTTATGCGTTCTCGATTACGAACCGAAGCAGCTGACACCCCTTCAACGCGACACAATCCGCGTTCTGGCGGGACAGGTGATGGCGCAGCTCGAATTGCGAAGGACACTCAAACACGAGGAGATGTTGCGTAAAGAGGTGGATCATCGCGTCAAGAACTCGCTGCAATCGCTCTCGTCCCTCGTGCGTATCGCAGGGCGCAGGGCAAAAGCGGAAGAAACGGCTCAGGCGCTTGCGACTGTGGGGTCCAGGATTGATGCGGTCGCCATGCTCCATCAGGAGCTCTACCGGACTGACGCGGGTCCTATCATTGATCTCTCCCAGTACCTCGAAAAGCTGATGGCGCAGTTTCGGAAGATCGCACCGGCCAATGTCACGCTGACCTGCCAGATGGTCGAGGTGAAAGTAAGCTCGACACAGGCCGTGGCTGTTGGGACGCTGATCAACGAGCTGGTCGCAAATGCCTTCAAGCATGCGTTTCCTAATGGCCGCCCCGGGCAAATTGACGTTGTGGTCACCGAAAAATCCGAAGGACGGCGCATAAACGTCAATTGCCGCGATAACGGGGTCGGTCTGGCCGAGGACGCAGATCTCTCCACTGCCGGGATCGGTATGCAGATCGCGGCTGTGATCTCCGCAGAGCTTGACGCAAAGCTCGAGGTAGATACCAAAGCCAGTGGGCTGGATGTGACCTTTGAATTTGCGAAGACAGTCTGACGAGAGACATTGCGTTCTATGCCCGATTGCAAGGGGGCGGAGCTTTCGTGCTGCCTGGGACTAAGATGCTCCGGCGGAGAGAAACCCTGACGATGTCACGGCTGCCAGAAAGGCGCGGCGGGCCTCTCCTACCGGAATAAGGAAATCCATGGCTGCATCGAGATGGCCCCGCTGCCGGTCCCCTATCTGGGCCAAGGTCGGGACTGATCCCGACCGTTCGAGGTCCATCCGTTGCACGTCGGGAGATGTGCATCTCCAGTGAAGAAGGGCGGTCCTCACGGGCCGCCCTTTTTGTCTTCCGTTCCATAATACCCGTGAAGGCCAAGGGCAGCTTTGAGCCCGTATCGCACCTACGATTCGACAGCTTCTCGCTGCATGAAGCAGTGGATCTCGGAGCGACTGATCTCTTTAAAGCCATGCCGCCGGTAGAGCGAGCCTACTGGGTTCCAGTACAGGTACTCCAACTTAACAGGTAACTGCAGCCTGTCGGCCACTTCGAGACAGTGCGCGAGAATAGTCGAGCCGACACCCTGGCCTTGATGTTCTGGGAACAGATAGAACTCTCCGAAGCGCACGTGATCCGGCTGCCTCTGAAGCGATAGTGTTCCAAGCCTTTGCTCCGAGCGCCTTATCTCGAAAAATGGCTTTTCGCTATAATGGCGCTCGTGCAGGGCCAGTTGGAATGCTTCATCCCAAGGCCAGCGTTTAATTATGTGCGGCCCCATGGCCGCTCGTTTAGCTTCGAAAGCAAAGGCAATGTCGCCGGGATTGCTGCCAAGCCGCGTGAATTTCATATCAGGGGGGAGGTCAGGCAATTCCATGCCACGAAGCTTTTCAGATCATGGCTGTGTTTGCAATGTCCGGATATTGTTGAAAAAGTCCGTTGCTTGACGCCCGAGGCTTTGATTCACTCGTTCTGAGAGTGGAGGGCATTGCAATGATGGGGCCAAGGCAAGTTGCGCAGGGCGCTTTGTTTTACGATTTCTCTATTGAGAGTTTCGTGCCGTTGGATCACCCGGTGCGGGGTATCGACCGGTTCCTCGACCTTTCGGATGTACGGCCAATGCTGGCACCGTTCTACAGTTCTGGCGGGCGCCCCTCGATCGATCCCGAGCTGATGATCCGCATGCTTCTGCTGGGCTATTGCATGGGCATTCAGTCCGAGCGGCGGCTTTGCGACGAGGTTCATGTTAATCTGGCATATCGTTGGTTTTGCCGGCTCGATCTGACCGACGCGGTGCCGGATCATTCGACATTTTCCAAGAACCGGCACGGGCGTTTC
>NZ_CP149935.1 GCF_037949795.1 Thioclava sp. GXIMD2076 | reverse complement strand
CCCGTGCGCAAGCGCGGGGAAGTCGCCCCGCTCGAACAGATCGAGGCCCCCGAAATCATCACGGTTGACCGTGCCACCGAATGCCACGTCACCCCCGACGATGTAGCGGGGCGGATGGTCGAATATCTCGGCCCCCAGGGCGACTATCTCACCCTTGAACCTAGCGCCGGGACCGGCCAGCTTGCGCGGGCGCTTCTGGCGTCCGGGCATAGCCCGTGCGAACTGACGATGATCGAACGGCACCACCAGCTTGCGGCGATGGTGCGTAAGATCGGCCCGACGATTCACCGCTGTTTTCTGGAATACGCCGACGAGGTGAAGGGGCAGGCACAGTTTCCGCGCATCATCATGAACCCCCCTTTCCGCGAGGTGCGGAAGCATATCACCGCCGCGCTTTCACTTCTCGGCCGAGGCGGTCACGCCGAACCGGCAACGCTTGTCGCCTTGGTTCCCGTGACCTTCGAGCATCCCGAGGCGGAGCATTTGGAAACCTTGCCGCCCGACACGTTCAGCACGGCGCGGGTGCATACCAAAATCATACGGGTTCGCCGCGAGTAGGCGACATGCAGAGGGGGGCAGAGGCCCCCCTTTTCCTGTTCCGACGATTGGTGTCCGGTGGCCGGAGCGCCATCGGCGCCCCAGCCACCGGACTGTGCGCTACCCGCGCGGGGGCCGCTTCGCGGCCAAGTTGCCGGTTCTATGTGGCTATCTTGGTTAGATAGCCTTTGTGGTTGTTGCGCGCACCTTTTTCAACAATCAGCGTCGCCAACTCGCCAATCGTAAACTCGGTGAGACCACCATAGGGCAAACCATTGGCCGTAACCTTTTTCACTTTGACAACAGCTAGTCGATCCCCGCTCTGATTGCGCAGAAGTGCGATGGCAGCAGGCTTATGCCTTGCCCAGACAACACCGTCTACAACGACAGTGTGACTACCTACTTCCAGGCTATCCAAGAAATCGGTTCGATATTGTATAGGATCAAGGCCACGATCAAGTGCCTGAGAATAGCTCAACATCAAACGGCTCCCTGTCATCTGGTCCATAACGAGATTCATTGTATTGTTGCCGCTTCGCGGTCACTTCTTCCAACTTCGCTCGCAGCGTGCCAATGGAAGTTTTCGTTTGATGATGGAAGAATTTGGCGTTTATGAAATCTCTCCAAA
This sequence comes from Thioclava sp. GXIMD2076, assembly GCF_037949795.1. Lineage (NCBI taxonomy): Bacteria > Pseudomonadati > Pseudomonadota > Alphaproteobacteria > Rhodobacterales > Paracoccaceae > Thioclava > Thioclava sp. GXIMD2076. The sequence continues at coordinate 44,264 of NZ_CP149935.1, read as the reverse complement.
CGTCATAGTCTTTCTTGTAGCCGGGCGGGGCGATGTTGAGACTTTTTCCCTTCTCAAGATGTGCCCTGGCTGTAGCAAAACTAAGGACAAGCCGCCCCTTTTTCTTGGCTCTAACCCAGTCAAATCGCACGTTAGAAAATGCCCCTGCGGCTGCGAAATTCTCGAAGCTGTTTATGATTTCGGTCTGTTCTTCGATGCTTGGCTTCTCGTTGCTTGCAAATGATAGACAACCCGACCTGTAAACCCATTCCAGCGGGAGAGACTTATATAGATCATCCAATAGGCTCAATGTTCCTGCTAGACGCTCATTCCGCAGATTGAGGATTTCACTTTGTGTAGTCGGCAACTCCAATTTCTCGGCTTCTTTAAGGTCATCTTGCGAAGCATTGAACAACAAGCGCGAAAGGCCGTCACACAATGGGTCGATCAATTCAGGGTTAGAGTCATCATCATTGTTTAGAAATTCACGGATCGGGTTGCCGTGATCGACCCTGCCATATTTGTAGAAGCTGACTAACATTCCTCGGCCTCATCTATCTGTTTTATCGAGATAATAATACACTAATACTTGGAATCTGTCTGTTGAATATTGGGATCGAGCAAGTCGATCACACTGGCGGGGGGTTCGGTCAAGCCGAACGCCGCCCGCATCCTTGGGCCAGGTCGCGCAAGCGCGCCCCGTCCATCGAGGGAACCGCCGGTTCCCCCACGCAAGGCCATCCGCTTAACGGGGCGAAGGGGTTTCCCCAACCACGGTCTCGGCCGAGGGCCGAGCTGCGTGGCCGGGTGATCCCCCTCCCCTTCGCCCCTACGGACAACCTTGCATGGGTCCCCCTCCTGCCCTCGCCGGGAGGCAGGCTTTCAGGAGAGGGGCGCGCTTCGCGCTTCCTCGCCAGAAACCCCGCCCCGATTTTCGGCAACAGACCGGACAGGGCACCACCACAAGGAGGGCAATCTATGTCCACACGTCTTTTTTCTCTCTTGGCCGAATATGAAGGCCAGTCCGAGCCGCAGGCGATCTATTCGACCAGCGAAACCATGCTGCGCATGATGGGCCGCGACCACCACGCCGCCGCTACGATCAAGCCCGAGTTGCGCCTTATCGACCCCGCAGGAAACACCATCGCCACGATGGACATTTGGGCGACCGACTGGACGGAGGCGGGGGCATGAGTGCCCCCCAACCCTCCAAAGGCGTGATCCTGGACCGCGCCGAGCTTGCCACTGTTCTTGCGGGCCTTCGGCTCCTGCAAGCCGCTCAAGAAGTCCCGGCAGGCATCACCGACATTCAGACCGATTGCGGCGAGGTTGAGCCGCTTTCGCTGGAACAAATCGACGCGCTTTTCGCGCGGATCAACGAGGAAGGAGGGACGGCATGAAACCCCAAATCCGCCTGATCGACGGCTTGCACCTGACAGCGACGGACAAGCGCAATCTTCTGGCCGTCATCGAGTTTGAACGCGCGTCCCCCCCCGAGGTGTGGGGGACGCGCTGGCTTGGCCTACCCAAGTCTCCAAAGAGCTACGCTGTGTTGCCAGACCCGGAGAAGCCGGGGCGGTATTCCGCCGTCATCAAGACCCGTGAACGAAACGACCGGGGCGAGCCGAAAATCCGGCAATCCACCGTGGTTTTCATGGCCGAGAACGTCGAGCCGCTACCGCACCCTGATTATCAGACCAAAGACCTTTTCGCGCCGAAGCCGTGGGAGATCGAGGCATGACCTAGCGCATCGGCGGGCGGGTCAATCTCGTGTTGGCCCGCCTCGCGCAATCCCGTAATATCCCAATAAAATATGGAGTTTTATCATGGTAACTGCATTTGCACTCGTTCTTTTACTGGTTCTGATTTTTGTCCCGCAACGCTATCGGCTTTGCGCCATGCTCCCGATCATGGCGGCCTTTATCACGACTGCGCCGCCGGTCATTGCTGGATTGACCGGAACAGATATGCCGTGGCTTCTGGCGCGGGTCGTGGAATACAACGGCTGGATTTTTGGTGTCACCTTTGGCCTGTCGATCTTTCTGGCAGTCCTGATGTGGCAGTCCGTGAAAGAAGAAGCATGAACCGTCTTTTCATGTTTCTTTACCTCTCGGGCTACTCTGGCCGGGTGATGCCGCGCCAGGTGCGCCGCCTTATCGCCGGAACCGAGTTTCACCGTGCATGGCTACTCGGGAGCATGGGTTTTTTTGAACAGGACGGTATCAAATTCGGCCCGGCGAACCCTTACGGGATCACCGGGCCGGAGCGGGCCTAATGGCCCGCCGGTCGCGGGGCTTCACCCGTATCCGCTGGCTTCGCCGGAACGTAGCTTGGGGCACCGTCTATCTGACCTGCGACGAGGCCGACCCGCGCCGGATTAAGATCGGTTTCACACAACGGAAGACCGTTGATCGCCGGAAAGAGCTTTCCCGCAGCGTCCAAGGTCGCATGGTCATCATCCAGACGGTGAGAATGCCTCACGCCTTCGCGCTCGAAGCTCGGTGTCATGCCGAAGTCCGCCGACTGGCCTACCGTGACAGAAGCCGCACCCGAGAATGGTATCTCTTGCGCGATGGCGCTTCGGTCAGCGACGTGGCGACCCTGATTTCCGAGCAGGCGACCCGTCTTAGGCTGATAGCCCGTCTCAAGATTGCTTGGCCGAGCTATGGCCGGATTTCCTTGTTCGATTCAGGCTGGCGACCTTCCGAGCGGGGCGATCCGGTGAAGCTCGATCTCGAATGACCGCCATTCATCTTCCCGAAAATATCCTCGGGGGGAGGGCCGGAGGACCGGGGGGCAGACGGCCCCCCAACCTACCTCGCCAATTTTCCAACCTCATGAACAGCCTCGACAATGCCCCAGGCCATGCAGTCCCGCGTTCGACAGGCGGGACACGGTAGGTTGTTCGCGATCCAGCGCAGGAACTCGGTTTCTGGATACCGCTGGCGCAACCAGAAACCGTTTAGATACCACGGCCCCGCGCCGCACATGCAACTCAAGCGGAGAGCATGTTCAGCCCCAAGGCTGTTGACACGGAGAGTATAAAGCGGGGCAAGGAAAGTTTCACGAATCATCGAAGAACAATAGCGGAACAGTCAAGGTGTCGGAAGTGATACCGCCTTCGGGCAAATCCTGATCGTTCGTGACCTCGTGCAGTCGCTCGAGGACACGCCCGCCCAGGACCGGGCTCTACTCGTGCGCCGGCTGCACCGGCCCACTCCCCGAGCTTTCCGCGCCGCCCGTCCCTGCCCCCCAGGTGCGCCGCCCGCCGTCTCGTCCCGAGCCAGCGGATCGACGCGGGGGCATGGTCCGTTCGACACGCAAATCTCGGCCCTTCGGGTGACGATCTTCCCTCGGTTCCCTCGGCCTTTTGCGGGGCCAGACAGTCTCCAGGTCGCGCTCGCGGCCACTTGGTCGACAAGAGAATATCGAGATCCCCGCGCGAGCGCGGCGATCACACTGGCGGGGGGTTCGGTCAAGCCGAACGCCGCCCGCATCCTTGGGCCATGACGCGCAAGCGCGCCCTGTCCGTCTAGGGAACCGCCGGTTCCCCCACGCAAGCACCATGAGCGGCGTCAGGGGGGGTGTCCCCAACCACGGTCTCGGCCGGGGGCCGAGCTGCGTGGCCGGGTGATCCCCCTCCCCCCCTTCCTTGTCATGGAACTTGCGCGGGTCCCCCTCCTGCCCTCGCCGGGAGGCAGGCTTTCAGGAGAGGGCCGCTTGCAGCGGACCTCGCCAGAAACCCCGCCCCGATTTTCGGCACCAAGACCGGAAGGGGCACACCACAAGGAGGCCAGACATGGCTTATCAGATTGTCGTCACGACCGAGGAAGGCATGACCACCGTGTATCCCGATTGCATCGAGCAATGGGTCGAGGACATGGGCACCAGCATCACCGGCATTTCGTCCAACCCGCGCACCCGTTCCGAGCTTCAGGGGCATCCGAAGATCGCGGGCTTCATCGGACCCGCATGGGGCGGCACCACCGAGCAGGGCGAACCCATCATTCGCTACGAGGACAAGGAAACCTACGCGGACCTGTCCGTCTGAGATCGGCAGCGGGGTTTCTCCCTGCCCCGCGCCGAGGCTGGCCTGTCGAGCAGGCCACAAGGGAGGGGCGGACAACGCCCCCCCAACCAACCCTCAGAAAGCCGAAAGGAGGTGAGAACAATTAGCGATGACACTTTGAAGCGCCGCATTGCCGAGGCTTGGGCGCTTCTCAGGAAGGGCGATCACTTTGGCATCGGACGCCGCTTCCTGATCCAGCACGGGGCCATCTAAGCCCCCTCGCCTCAGCCCGTAAGGGCTGGGGCACCCATAACACAAAACCGAACATCACCACAAGGAATGTCCCAATGACCAAGCAAACCACCATCACCGCAGACGAAGCCCGGTTCCCGCTTTCCAAGCTGGTCCTGTCCCCGATGAACCCGCGCCAGAACGTGCCCGCCGCCGAGGTTGAGGAACTGGCCGAAAGCATCTGGACGGCTGGCCTGATCCAGAACCTTGCCGGGATCATGGACGAGAACGGCGGTGCGGAAATCGTCGCGGGTGGCCGTCGCCTTCGCGCCCTGCAACTGTTGGCCGAGCGTCACCCTGAACTGGCCCAGGAGCGCCCCGAACTGGCAAGCCCCCGCGTTCTGATCGCGCCGGATCAAACCACGGCGCAGGCGTGGGCCGTAGCTGAAAACGCAGCCCGCCGCGACCTGCACCCCGCCGATGAAATCCGGGCCTATGGCAAAATGGAGCGCAGCGGGGCAACCCCTGCCGTCATCGCCCGCGCCTTCGCGGTCACGGAAAAGAGCGTCTATCGCCGCCTTGCGCTGGCGGGCCTGCCCGAACCCGTGATCGACGCGCTGGCCGCGAATGAGATCAACCTGAGCGCCGCCGCCTGTTTCACCATCAGCGCCGACGAGGCCCGCACTCTGGAAGTGCTGGAAAAGTGCCGGGGCGACAACTGGTCTGATTACCAGATCAAGAAGGCGTTGAAGCCCGACGCTGTGAAGGAAACCGACCGCCGCGCGAAATTCGTCGGCATCGAGGCTTATCAGGCCGCAGGGGGCCGGGTCGGCGGCGACCTTTTCGCAGAGGAAACCTTGCTCGATGATACCGACATTCTCGATACGGTTTTCGCGGATCGGCTGGCGGAAATGGCAGAGAGCCACAAGCGCGACGGGTGGAAGTGGGTCGAGGTGAACCACGCCGATTATCTCGGCTGGTGGTTCGTTCAAGAGAACGGCTTTGAACGCATCTACAAGGAAGAAGGCGAGCTTTCGCCGGAGCAGGCCGAGCGGTTCGATGAACTGGCCGCGCTGGCCGAGGCCGAGGCGCTGGACGAGGACGGGCAGGCAGAGCTTGCCACCCTCAATGCCATCACCGAAGGCGACTTCACCGACACGCAGCGCGCGCATTCCGGTCTTATCATCTATGTTGACCGTGAGGGCGAGGTCCAGAGCTATGAAGGTTTGATCCGCAAAGGAGACAAGGCCGAGGCGATTGCCGCAGGTGTTCTTACGAAGTCGCAGCACAGCGCCGACGATGCGCCCAAGAGCCCAATTTCCCAGAAACTCCGCGATGATCTGGGCCGGGTGTCGCGCGGTGCCCGTCAACATGCCGCCTTGCGTGACCCTGATCTGCTGATCGACCTGCTGGCCTATCAACTCAGCCACAACCTCTATTGGTCCAAGCCGTTCGGCTTGTCCGTCGAGGACGTGCCCAACTGGCCGACGACCGAGGCCGATGGCTACGCGCTGGACGAGCGCCTGACCGAGAACCCGCCGCGCGATATGTATGGCAAGGACCTCGGCAAGAGCTTCCGCGCGTTCCGTCAGAAAGGGCCGGATCACATTCGCGGCGAACTGGTGCGCTTCCTTGCCGCGCAGCTTCGGGGCGGTGACGAGAAGTTGGTCGCGTTGATCGAGAAGGAAACGCAGCCCAACACCCGTGAAGTCTGGACCCCGACCGCCGCCAATTTCTTTGGCCGCGTGGGAGGCCCCTACATGGCGGACCTGTGGCGCGACCTTCTGGACCTGTCCGCCGACCACCCGACCGCCACCGGCTTCGATAAGCTGAAAAAGGGCGAGAAGGCCGCGAAGCTCGAAGCCCTGTTCCGTGGCGATCACGAACTGCGTAGCGCCCTCGGTATTACCGACGAGCAGGCCGACAAGATCGCGGCATGGCTGCCCGAAGGTATGGAATGAAATCGAGGTCGGGGCGTTTACGCCCCGACCGCACCCCGCGCCGCCCGGATGGCCGATCACACCCTTGCCAAATTTCGATGGAGGTTCCCATGCCTGACTTCACCGCCCACCGTCACCCTGTCCTTGCCGTCCGTTGCCCTGACTGTGGCCGCGCCCCCGGCGTATGGTGCCGCCGCCCGAGCGGCCACATGGCGAACGATTTTCACATGAGCCGCAAGGTCGAAGCGGATCATGCCTTCATCGACCAGCACGGGCCGGACGCCAGTGTCGAGCGTGATGGCGAAGGCTGGATCATCGACCCGCGCGGGCGTGTCGGTATCCGTCCGCAGCCCGAGCAACTGGCCCTATTCTGAAGTCATATCATCCGCTGCGCTGGCAACGCCTGATGGCCCGTGCTAGGATGGAACTAAACCAGAACTATCAGGCCCCGAGATTTCCGCCGCCGCTCCGCAAGCCAGCGCGTTGAGCCGCGAGCATCCCGATTATCCTTGTGGTGAGGATGACACTCGGCCCCGCTTCGGCGGGGCCTTTTTTCTGTCTTCTCAGCCTCATGGTGTCCCCCCAGGTCGGGGCACAAGGCCCCGCCCTGGCAGGACTGGCGCTATCCGCGCGGGAGCCGCATTCGCGGCAGCGAGAGGGTCAGGAGAAGACTTTTTGATAGAGGTTCGGGATGAAGTCGAAGACCTTTTTGCGCAGGCGGTTTCTGTTCGAGACGAACTCCGCCGCTTCATGGACTTCCATATCTTTCAGAGGTGCGCCCCCGAACACATGCAGACCGCACCGCACACGGATTTGGTAGACCTTGACCCCGTTCGCGTCAGAAATCAGCCGCCGTTCTGGGCCGCAATCGCGCTCGCCGGGGAGATAGGCCGCTTGCAGCCTATCGTAAGCCCGCATCGCATCTTCTGAAATCGTTAGGGAAAGGACGGAGTAGACCCGCTGCGAAGTCACACCATCCTCATGCGCCCGGAACTTCGCGATAACGCTTCGGTGGTTGCCTTCTGTGATGAAGAGATCGTTGCCAATCTCTGCAAGATGCCAGCCGTCAGGGTTGCCATACTTGTTGTTGGGGTCGTTATCGAAGGCCAGCGGATCATCGTAATACTCGGGTCGCAATTCGAGAACGTCGAGCTTGGTCGAGATTTTCTTCCCGGCCCCCAAGAACTGGCGCCAGGTCATGCCCTGATTATACTTGCCATGAGACGTGCCGACGATTTTTCGCGGATCAATCGCGCAATCATCCTTCCGTTCTTCCTTCACCACGAAGTCTCTAGCTTCGCCTAAGCTGAAAGGCTGGATCTTCTCGTCCGCCCAATCGCCCGCAGTTTCGAGCCACCGCTTGCCCGTGGGTGTCGTCACCGCGTCAGTCAAAAACCTGTCCCAATCAAAGCTCATTCACACCATCCCTTTCGCTTTCCTCCCCGATAGGGCCGTGCCAGCCCTTCCGAGATCATGGTTTCGGCCACGTCTTCGCGGCCGACATAGAGCCGGGCCAAACCCCGGTCGTATCTGTCTTTCCCCGGCTGGATGGCCAGCTCGATCAGCTCGCCCGAGGCGACCAGCTCGCGCAGCCGTCTGGTGGCTTCATCACCGAGCGCCTTTTCGTAGTCGCACCGAGGCGAATAGACTTCGGGGGTGTCAAATCCGATCAAGCGGAACCGCTGGCCGTTGAGGTCTATGGTATCGCCGTCGATGACGTAGACCGACCGAGGGTTCACAGTTTCCGCGGCTGACTTTGTGTCGATCGACAACCAGCCCCCGGCAATCAGAGCCGCTGCAAGAACCACGATCATCCGCCGGTTCCTTGTCCGTCGCCAGCTCTTGAGCTTCAGCTTTCCCCGCCGTCTCTTTCGCATGTTCTGTGGCTTCCCTCTGCCCTTTGGTTCCCCGGTGCTGACCAGATCGAGGCCCGCCGTCACCTTCGCCCATATTGAGATTATGCCTCGCCAGACACTCCACCCCAGGTTTCGAGCTTCCCCGTTATTGTCCTTGCGATTGAATCCTGTAGCACCGGGTTTTTCAACCCGATGCCTTCCTTGAGCTATGACCGCCACCGAAATTCGCGCAGATCAGGTTCGCTTGTGTCGCCTTGGGCCGTGTTTCTCAGACGGAACATTGCTTGTTCCTCTCTTTGCGACCGCGCGGCGCTAAAGCCCCGCACTTCAATCAAAAAATCGGTTTCCGCTTTGCGGACCCTCCGATTTTTGGTTTGATCGCATCGAGGACCAGCATGACCGTTCTTCATCGAAACACTCATTCCCAAGGAGACACATCATGAAAACCTTCGCCAAATACGAGATCGTCGGGCGGGTCGGGCAGCTCAAGGAAGGCAACGGCGTGCTGCGCGTCACCATTGCCGCTGAATATGGCCGCAAGGACAATAACGGCGACTTCCAGTCGAAACCTTTCTGGAACGAGGTGAATATCTGGAACGAGAACGTCGCCAAATGGGCGAAGGAGAACGTCGTTCCCGGTGATCTGGTCCGCTCCGAAGGAACCATCCGCCAGGAACAGTGGGAAGACCCGACCACCGGCGAAACCCGCTACGGCGTGTCCCTCAGCTCCGAGAGCTTTGACAACTACTCGAACGCGATCCGCCGTCAGATGGCACGGCAGGCGGGCTGACCGCCCGGGCGGGCCTGACGGCTCGCCGCCCTACGGGCGCGGCGCTGCGTCCACTTTTTCCAATCGGCCGCCCTCATCGAGAGGGCGGCCGATTGCGCTTCGCAACCTGCGGCTCCGAACCGCCGACAAGCGGCGATGCGACACTGGACCCACCAGCGAAGGTGCAAGGTCTGTCTCCTTGAAAAACAGCGGCCACTCTACACGGCGCGGCGAGCCGTCAACACCAAGCCCTCCGGGGCGCTGCGCGCGTGTTGACGGCCCGCCTTTCCCGCCGTGTCACCGAGCCTCGTTTTTTCAATCAGGAGACAGACCATGAAATTCATTCGCAAGCGTTCTATCCAGCTCCGTCGCATCGCCGCTCGTCGGCTCCGTGCCATCCGCAAGCTGCTGCGCGCAATCGACCTCAGCCTCACGATTTCGATCAACCTCGGCATCCTGAAGGTAGGTGTCACCATCAAGCGCCGCCCCGAGTAGGGCGGCAGCGACGGCCAGGCCCTTCGGGCTTGGCCTTCCCGCCTTTCATCTTCCCCTCAGTATCCTCGGGGGAGCGCCGCCAGGCGCGGGGGCAGACAGCCCCCTTACTCTGTCGTCGTGCCCGTCTCCGGGCACAGCCTGCGAAGCGCCTGCATTCCTTCGGCTATCTCGGCACCTGCCGGGACACGAAGCGCGCCCAGATTTTCCGTAACAGCCTCAGCCGCCGCCAAGGCTTCATCGTCGCCTGTCTTCGCGAGACGGGCGAGGACTGCCGCCTGACTTTGCAGGGCGTTTCCCGTTGCGCGGATATTCCCGATATTGGCTTGGATCATCTGCGCCATCGCCGCTTGCACCAGGTCGCAATCGTTCGGGGTATCCTCGGCGCTGGCGGCAGTCGCCCAAAGGGCCACCGCCGCAGCCGCGAGCTGCCCGGTCATCTTGGCCGTGGTCTTCATGTGGTTCCTTTCAGGCTAGGTCGGTCTTCGCGAAATCGTTGCCCTTGTAGAGCAGAGCCGCCCGGTATCCCTTGGCGCAGGCATACGCGAAGCAGTCCCCAAAATTCAGGTCTGCCTCGTGCCCTACGGCCTTTCCATAGGTTCGGGCCGCTTCCAATGCTCCGCTTCCAAGGGTGTCCGAGATCATTACGCTCTTGGCGCGGGCCTCGGTGAAGAACAGATCAACTGCCGCTTGCGCGGCGTCGATCTGTTCCGCATCGGGTGTCTTGTGCTTGCCCGACCGGGATCGAGCCAATCCGACAATGGCCTCGAACCGAGACAGCGGCGAGAAAAGCGGGCGTTTGTCGCTGGCCGCGAGCCGCTTGACCAGTTCGTCGGAACCCGGTTCGCGGTTCAGGATCGCGATGACAGCGGAGGCGTCGATGAACATCAAGCGTCACCCCACATCGCATCCGCATCCGCTTTCGCGTCATATTCGGCATCGACGGGACCAATCTTGTCGGCAAGAATCCGTGCAGCTTCAAGACGTTCGAGAAGCGGCACTTGATCCTTGGCGGCAGCAATGGCAGCATTCAAGGCAGCTCGCACGGCCTCGGTTTTGTTCTCTGCGCCGGTCAGCTTCATCGCTTCCACAGCCAGCGCGTTCACCGCCTCATCCCTGATGAATAGTCCGGGCATGGTGTATATCCTGTTACGTATATCTGTATATGTCATTATGGATATACAGGCCGGTTTAGTCAACCATGCGAGGAAAAGATGCCCCATCCGAGAGAGATCGAGCTGACGCAATCGACTTGGCTGCGTGATGCAAAAACGGCGCTGATGCAGCGTGATCCGGTCGATGCTCTGAACGACGCGGAGGCGTTGGTGTCCTTTGCCCAGAAGAGGCTTGATGCTTTGTTTTCCGGGCATGGCAAATCCTGATCGTTCGTGACCTCGTGCAGTAGCGCGAGGACACGCCCGCCCAGGACCAGGCTCTACTCGTGCGCCGGCTGCACCGGCCCACTCCCCGAGCTTTCCGCGCCGCCCGTCCCTGCCCCCCAGGTGCGCCGCCCGCCGTCTCGTCCCGAGCCAGCGGATCGACGCGGGGGCATGGTCCGTTCGACGCGCAAATCTCGGCCCTTCGGGTGACGATCTTCCCTCGGTTCCCTCGGCCTTTTGCGAGGCCAGACCTTACCACAAGTCGCCTCGCTATCCTTCGCTGTGGGATGGCGCGTCCAGCTCGTCGCCTGCAAGGCCCTGCCCCGTCCCCTTGGCCGGGGCGGGCTGGAAAGCTCTGGCCTGAGAAGGTTTCGAGATCCCCGCGCGGGCGCGGCGATCACACTTGCGGGGGGTTCGGTCAAGCCGAACGCCGCCCGCATCCTTGGGCCAGGTCGCGCAAGCGCGCCCCGTCCATCTAGGGAACCGCCGGTTCCCCCACGCAAGGCCGTCCGCTTAACGGGGCGAAGGGGTTTCCCCAACCACGGTCTCGGCCGGGGGCCGAGCTGCGTGGCCGGGTGATCCCCCTCCCCTTCGCCCCTACGGACAACCTTGCACGGGTCCCCCTCCTGCCCTCGCCGGGAGGCAGGCTTTCAGGAGAGGGGCGCGCTTCGCGCTTCCTCGCCAGAAACCCCGCCCCGATTTTCGGCAACAGACCGGACAGGGCAACACCACAAGGAGGCCAGACATGGCAGAATTTCGTTTGGGTTCGTCCCCTGCAATACACACTCCCGGTATCATCGCTTGGGCGGTCAATGGTTATGCCTTCGAGGCAGACCGTCCGGTTTTCATCCATATCATCAAGACCGCATGGCCCCATTTGCCAGACGAGGCCATTGTGCAGCTTCTTTCCAAGGCCGTGCCTTACACCGTCGAGGGCGAGACGGTCATTTTCAACGTCGAGATTTGAGGGGCCATCATGCAACACGAGATCGAGACCCTTCACCAGCGCCCCGCCGATTTTCTGCAAGTCAGCCCCGTCACCGTAGCCGGTGACGGGGGGCTTCCTGAAGTCTGCGAGATCGGCCATGAAGACGGCTTTGCGCTGTTCGGCATGACCAAGGGCGGCGACGAGTTCACCGCCTACGAGGCGCTTCAAATCGAGGAAGTCGTGCGCGTTGCGTTACTCGCGCATCGTGCGTTCGGCTACGCCGTGCGCTGGCATGACGCCGAGTGTCTGACCACCCGCCCGGTCGAGGACTTCGCGGATATATCCGAGGACATGGCCGCAGCTCTGCATGATTTTGTCTATGACGAGCTGGACGAGGCGGATCACGCGAACCTTGAGCTGCGTGGCGAAGCCTTCGAGGCTCACCCGCTGAGCGCCGTTCGGGATGCCTTCTGCGACTATTCGGACTACAACGGCGCGGGCACCTGCCGCGATCCGCGCTTGCCGGTCGAGGTGCAGTAATGCCGTGCGTCATCGAGGGATACGAGATCACCGAGCGCACCCGTTTTCGGGTGCGCTATGAAATCAACGCCGGGCGCGACTTCGCCGCGCCCGGCACCTACTGGCTCACCAACATGATGAGTCTGGAGGATTGTCAGCGGGCCTACATCGAGGCCCGAGAACAATCCGGGCTTGGCGCTTCTCAGTTCGGTTCGGGGGAGCTTTTCGATGAAATGGGCCAGCACCTCGCGCATGTCAGCTACAACGGACGGCTCTGGCCCCCGGTGTCGTGGCATCCCGACCTAAAGCCATTGGCGGAAGCCCCTCGCTAACCTGCTCTTTACCGCCCTTTGACACATTGAGACGGCTCCGCGTTCTGCGGGGCCGTTTTTCTGTAGCGGCATGGAGAACCCGGCCCCGTTCCGAAGGAGCCGATACGATGGTCCTCGCAATTTCCTTGTTGGTGCTGTGCATCGTCGCCCTCGGAGCAAAGCGGCGGTAGTTCGTGGCCTCGTGCAGTAACGTTAGGACACGCCCGCCCAAGACCGGGCTGGAAAGCTCTGGCCCGAGAATGTTTCGAGATCCCCGCACGAGCGCGGCGATCATACTGGCGGGGGGTTCGGTCAAGCCGAACGCCGCCCGCATCCTTGGGCCAGGTCGCGCAAGCGCGCCCCGTCCATCTAGGGAACCGCCGGTTCCCCCACGCAAGGCCGTCCGCTTAACGGGGCGAAGGGGTTTCCCCAACCACGGTCTCGGCCGGGGGCCGAGCTGCGTGGCCGGGTGATCCCCCTCCCCTTCGCCCCTACAGACAACCTTGCATGGGTCCCCCTCCTGCCCTCGCCGGGAGGCAGGCTTTCAGGAGAGGGGCGCGCTTCGCGCTTCCTCGCCAGAAACCCCGCCCCGATTTTCGGCAACAGACCGAACAGGGCACCACCACAAGGAGGTCAGATATGGCAACTTACAAAGGGAAAATCGTGACTGCACTCGCCGTTTGGAACGCCGATGCACATGAAGCGCCGAGCGATGCTGGATGCGCGCATTACGGCTGGATTTCGGTTAAGGGCGCTACCCTTGGCCAGCTTGCCGATCTCGAAGCTATTGCTCTGGGTGCGGGTGCATGCTTGGGCCGTGAAGACGAACTCGATTTGTGCTTTCAGCTAGAAGGTTCGGATGAATGGTTTGATGCACATCGCGACTTCAATTCTCCCGATTGGTCGGATGAGTAGCGCGATAGATGTTCAAAAACTTGGCCCGAGGTGTTCCGCCTTGGGTCGATTTAGTTTTTACCCGCGATAGAAGTGATGCCGCATTCGGGCAAATCCTGATCGCGCGTGACCTCGTGCAGTAGCGCGAGGACACGCGCGATCAGGACCGGGCTCTACTCGTGCGCCGGCTGCACCGGCCCACTCCCCGAGCTTTCCGCGCCGCCCGTCCCTGCCCCCCAGGTGCGCCGCCCGCCGTCTCGTCCCGAGCCAGCGGATCGACGCGGGGGCATGGTCCGTTCAACGCGCAAATCTCGGCCCTTCGGGTGACGATCTTCCCTCGGTTCCCTCGGCCTTTTGCGGGGCCAGACCGCCGTGCGTTTTTCCATTCATCTTCCTGAAAATATCCTCGGGGGAGCGCCGATAGGCGCGGGGGCGGACAGCCCCCAGGTCGCGCCCGCGGCCACTTGGTCGACAAGAGAATATCGAGATCCCCGCGCGAGCGCGGCGATCACACTGGCGGGGGGTTCGGTCAAGCCGAACGCCGCCCGCATCCTTGGGCCATGACGCGCAAGCGCGCCCTGTCCGTCTAGGGAACCGCCGGTTCCCCCACGCAAGCACCATGAGCGGCGTCAGGGGGGGTGTCCCCAACCACGGTCTCGGCCGGGGGCCGAGCTGCGTGGTCGGGTGATCCCCCTCCCCCCCTTCCTTGTCATGGAACTTGCGCGGGTCCCCCTCCTGCCCTCGCCGGGAGGCAGGCTTTCAGGAGAGGGCCGCTTGCAGCGGACCTCGCCAGAAACCCCGCCCCAATTTTCGGCACCAAGACCGGAAGGGGCACACCACAAGGAGGCCACAAATGGCTGCTAAATTCGATCTTCACGCCCACGTCACCGACAGCATTATTGCCAGCATCGAGGCAGGCACCCCCGCATGGCGCAAGCCGTGGACCGGCGAAAAGGGTGGCGCACCGTTCCCGCTGCGCAGCAATGGCGAACCCTATTCGGGCATCAACGTGCTGATGTTGTGGCTTGCCGCCGACGCCAAAGGCTACCGCGCCCCCCGCTGGTTCACCTACCGCCAAGCGCAGGAAGCTGGCGGGCAGGTCCGCAAGGGCGAGAAGTCTTCCACCGTGGTCAAGTATGGCACTTTCGAGCGCGAGGACGAGGCGACCGGCGAAGAGCGCCGCCTGCCCTATCTGAAGGCATATCGGGTTTTCAATGCCGAGCAGATCGACGGCTTGCCCGCCGAGTATTACGGAACCCCCGCCGAAGAAGCCCGCGACCTTGGCACCGAAGCCAACCCCGAGCTTGACGCCTTCTTTGCAGCGACCGGCGCGGAAATCCGCACAAGCGAAGATCCCCGGGCGTTCTACAATATCGAGGAGGATTTCATTCACATGCCGCCGATTGCGACCTTCCACGACGCGGCAGGCTACTACGCCACGCTTGCCCACGAAGGGACCCATTGGACCGGCCACAAGTCCCGCCTTGACCGCTTTTCCCGCTTCACCGACCGCAAGGCTTATGCGTTCGAGGAACTAATTGCCGAGATCGGCAATTGCATGGTTTGCGCTCGCCTTGGCCTGACTCCCGACTTTGGACAGTCTGGCGCCTATATCAAGGGCTGGCTGCGCGCGTTGAAGGATGACAAGCGCCTGATTTTCAAGGCCGCGAGCGAAGCCCAGAAGGCCAGCGACCTTTTGGTTAAGGGCGAGAACCGCGAAGAGGAAAGGGCCGCAGCGTGAGCGGCCCCCTCACCCTGCCCCGCCTGTCCTGCCGCAAATGCGGCAGGACTAACCCGCCGGTCTATTTCGCGCCGGTGACGATCGAGGGCGAGGGCTCTTGCATCTGCTACGCTTGCGCCGAGGCGCGGCAATGGCTCGACCCAGACGGCAATTTGCGCCCCGGCATCGAGCTTTGATCTTTTCCAGCCCCCGCCACTTCGGCGGGGGCTTTCTCTTGTCCAGGTTCCAGATTTGACGGGGCCGGGACCACGCTTGCGCGCGGCCCCGGCCCCGCCCGGCGCTTCGCGCCGAGCCTGCTATCGCAGGCAGATCGGATCAGAGGCAGGTGAAAGGCTTCGGTTCGCCCAGCTCCACTTCGACAGCGGCCTCGCCGCGCGATACCGTCACTGTCTGGTGGACGCGGAATCCGTCAACAAGGGTTTCCCAATCCACAGGGTTCGCCGTGGCTTTCCCGAACCGGCCATGAACCAGCGCCGCATTGACACGGTTTCCATCGGGAAAACTGAAGCCCACCTCGGCCGACAAGTCAGGATCGCCGCCCGCTTCGAGCAGCACCGCACTTTCGGTCGTGCCGTAGACGGTGTTGGGATCACAAACCAGCGAGACAACCATGTCGCCATCGGCGGCGCGGTAGAGATCGACGCCGCGCTCGTTCTCATGCTCCCAGGCACCCGCCATCGCGGACGATGCGGACAGGGCAATTGCGCTGAAAATCAGTGTCTTATGAAATTGCATAGGCTGCCTCCATTCGGGAGACAGCCTATCATTTTCAGCAGGTAAACGGAAGATTATTCAATGGTTTCGGCGGTTTCCGCCCACTTGTCCTGCCAAACATCGAAGGAGGCAATGGCTCGCCCCTCCGGGTCTTTCAGCGTGACCTCGCCGCGTGTCTTCGGATCGCGCATGTAGGCCGCGCCGAAATCTCGCAGGGTATCGGAGCTGGTAGAGTAGACTGTTCCTAGGTCGCGCCCCTGATCCTCGGCCGAGATCGAGAACATGGCTGCCTTACTCATAGATCACGTTCTCCCTGCGCCCGTCTTTCCAGCGCGGAAGTTGCTCGCCGGTGTTCCATTCATAGAGCCAGCCGACGACCTCGCGCGTCGTTGCATCGAGGATGCGTTTTATTGCTTTGGCTTCCAGTCTTTTCTGTCTCGGCATGATCTTCACTCCGCTTTTTCTGCATCACGGAGCGCCCCGTTCCCGCGTGTCCTTCAAAATTGAAGGGAGGGTAAGCGCCCGCTTACCCCTGCCGAGCGGCGAGCGTGAGAGGATGGGGGTGAAGCCAAATCGACAGGGTTGGTGCGGCCCGCAGCCGAAGGCGAGGACACGGCCCTGTCTATTTTGCTTCAGGGGGAAGGAAGCCTAAACTCCTTCCCCCTTCTAGGAATAATGGGACGCGGCTTGCCGCGTCTTCTAGCTTTTCTTCAGTCGAAGCTCTTCGATCACTTCATCAAGGCAAGTCCAGAACAAGGGTTCAAACTGGCCTCGGACCATCGCGCTATCCGATTGCAGTCTAAGCGGATCATGCTTTTCTCGCAGATCGTCTAGGACGTTTGCCGAAAGCCTTTTCGTGGTGTGATAGCCTTCGCGCATCGGGAGCCGGTCGGCCTCGGGCTTTTCAACGAATTTCGCCTTCAGCTCGAACCGCGCTGTAGCGCGGCGACCGGCCAAAGTGATTGCGTCGCGAGCTGCGACCCCCTGCCCTTCCAAAGCATCGAGTTTCGCGCCCTGCTCAACCTTCACCGCAGCATCGAGGCGGGTTTCCCGCTTGCCCTCAGCCTTCACTTTCGGCGCGGCTTTCTCTGTCGCTTTTGGCGTCTTTTGCGGCTGGGGCTCGCTGATCGCTTGCTCTGCGCGGGCCGGTGTTGCCGCTTCTGTTTCGGGAGCTGGTGCCGGGCTGATCTCTTCCGGCTCTTGCGCTTCTATCTCGGCGGCGTTGGTTTCGGGTGTCGGTGTCAGTGTCGGTGCAGGCGATGAAGCCCCCGCCGCGAATGCGCTGGTTCCTTCGCGGGGGCTGGTGAAGTTGGTGGAGTAGTTTGGATTATGGCCCTGAATGTTGGGGCGCTTCTTTCGTGCCATTACTCACCCCCGAGAATGTCTTTGAGGATCGCTTTCGCCTCTTCGAGAGCTTCATCGTAGAGCTTCGCGTGGGTCCGCAGCAGAGCGACTTCATTGTTGCGCCGATCTTCGGCCAGGTAGTGCAGGAACCCGTGGCTGGCCGTATCCTTGTGCTGCTTGCGTTCCATGAAGTAATTTTCGATTACGGGGAAGGATTGGACCGCTTGCACTTCCAGCTCTTTCTCGGTCTTGTTCATCCGGGCGGGAACGCTCGACAGAACGACATGGAAGGCCGGAAGGTTTTCGGGGTCTTCGGTTCGTTGACGCAGATCGCGATACCACCCGTAGGTGTCTTGCGTGATTTCCAGGTCATCGTTCGAGAGCATCATCGGGACCACCAGAACGTCACTGAAAGCGGCGAGGTCATCGGCCCAAGCACCGGCAGCGCCAAGGGTGTCAACGAAGACGTAATCAATCGAGCCCTCTTCCCATGCCTCTTCAGTCCGGGCCTCGAACGCTTCCGGCGTAGTGAGCTGTTCAATCGAGAAATTGGGATCGCTGATTTCGAGTTTCTTTGCCCAGCGGAATAGGGCTTGCTGAGGGTCAGCATCCAGAACGAGGCATTTTTTGCCTTGGCTCATCGCTGCGCTTGTTAGGGCGCGGGTCAACATCGTTTTCCCTGCGCCACCTTTCCGTGTCATGACCGTGATGACCTTCATGTTCTCGTTTGGCATTGCTCGCCCTCTCATCGCTTGTTGCTTGTCCGGGGTTGCGTGTCCCGTGTTCCGTGTCCTTTGTTGCTTGTCGCGGGTTTCCGGTCAAGTGTTGAGTGTCCGGTGTCGCGTGTCACCTGTCCTTTGTCCGGTGTCACCTGTCGATTGTCCTTTGTCTGGTGTTGTCTGTCGCCTGTCGCCTGTCGCCTGTCGCCTGTCGCGTGTTGCCTGTCGCGTGTTGCCTGTCGTGTGTTGCCTGTCATGTGTTGCCTGTCGTGTGTTGCCTGTCGTGTGTTGCCTGTCAGGTGTCGCTTGTCGGTTGTTGCTTGTCGCCTGTCCTGTGGTGCGTGTCGGGTGTCGTTTGTTATGTGTTGCGTGTCCGTTGTTGCGTGTTGCGTGTCTCTGGCGGTCGGTGTGGGTCAAAGTCGCGGATCGGGACAACGCTGACGCCATCCAGACCCCGCCAGTCTGCTGGCGTGGGAGGCGTCGCGTCGATTGCCCTGCCGACGACAAGGGGGGGCGGTGGTGCCTGGGAGCGCCAGAGCGAGCCACTGAGGGGTCATCTCTGAATTTCGAGGGGGGTTGCTGCGGAGAGACGCTTGAGGCGTCTCACGGGCGATTTTTGGGGGGACGGGCCGGAGCGGCCCGGATCGAACCGTGGGTTCGATCACGGCACGGGCAAGCCGTGCCTGAAGCGGAATACAGCCGAACTTAACGGCTTCGACACTCGACACAATCCTTGATTGCGTCGAAGCCTATTCGTCTGTATGAAGGTGGCAGGAAATAGGGACTGTATTTTCACACCATGCCGCACCGCCGTTTGACAGACCTTGAGCGATTGAAAATCGTCCGTGAGCGCGAAAAAGGCGTGATGCCGCATGAGCTTGCGGCGCGGTTCGGCGTGACGGTTCGGACGATCCATCACACGATCAAGCGTGAAAAAACGCGGCGGCATGACAGCGGCGTTCGCACCCGGCAAATCAGCGTTACTCTCACCGAGGAAGAGCTTGCGACCTTTGATGCGGTGCTTTCCCGGCAGGGGATCAATCGTCGCTCAGATGGTTTGCGGCAGTTGATCCAGAGCGCGAACGGCATTTTTGTAGCCGATGAGCACATGGCTTCAGAGCTGAACGCTTTCCGCGCGGCGCTCAATCGTGTGGGCAATAACGTCACTCAAATCGCCAAACGGATGAACGAAGCTAACAGAAAGGGCATGCGCCCCAGCTTCGGAGAGGGCAGTTTGGCGCAGATGCGGAGCCTCGCTGGGTTCGTCTTGGACTTCGCAGACCAGGTTCGTTCGCTGACTGAACGCCGCCGCAGCCATTTGACTTTGACAGTGAATGCTGCCCTGAAGGAGTTGGCTGATGGTGAGAAGTAACGCTGTCGCCCAGGTCACGGGCGAGCTTTTTGAGGATGGTTGGAGCAAGGTCAGAGGCTCAATGCAGGGTCTCGGAGCGAAGCGGACCCAGATGGTTCGGGCCGCGCGTGGTGGTCGGTCGGCGGTTTTCAAGGCGATCCGGTCGGGCGGCACCCATACCAAGGGTCAGCTCATAAACCAGCTCGAATACCTGACGACGAAAAGCTCCCACATCGTTGATAGCCGTGGCATTCTTGATGGTAAGGACCGGCTTTCGGCTGACGAGATCAAGAGCGTGGTCGAGCGTTATTCTGAGTCGTGGGAAAGGGGCTTCAATCCGAAGATGGGCAACACGACCCATCTTCTCATGTCCTTTCCTGTTGGCACTCGGGGCACCGATGTTCGGGATATTGCCACTGACGTAGCCCAGCGATTTTTCGCAACCGAAGACCGGAATTTCGACTATCTGATCGCAGTTCACGAGGACCGGGCGCATCCTCACGCCCATGTGGTTCTGAACCGCCGTTCTCAAGAAGGTGAGTTCTTCTATCTCGGTCGGGATCATCACTTCAATTATGACGATTTCCGCACGGCGATGGTCGAAGAAGCTGAAAAGTATGGCGTGAGCTTGGAGGCTACCCGCCGTCTTGATCGGGGCGTCGTGACGTATACGCCGAGGACCAGCGAAATCTACGCCGCAAAGGAGCAGGGCAGGGAGCCGGTTGGGCGCGTTCGGATCGGGCGCGACCTGGACCGGGCGCTGGCCGAGATCGCAAGCAACACGAAGGTTTACCGTTCGCTGGCCGCCGAGGCGTCGGCCGAGAACCGGGAGGATATTTCAAACGCCTTGTTCCGTGCTGGCGAAATTCTGGCGCGGGGTGGGCAACTTGAACAGACAGGAGAAGTTTACATGGCCGACCAACAGTCCTTTGACGACCTGAAGAGCAGTTTTGCCGAGCGCATGGAGCGCGTCGAGGCGATGGTCGCCAGCACCCCCGAAGCACAGCGCCCCCAGGCACAGGCTCGCCTCAACCAAATCTACCGTGGCGTTGAGCATATGCAGCCGCTTGGCACCCGTTCACACACTCTCAGCGAACCGCCCACCGAGGGGGGCATCTACACCGAGGACAACGTGAACAGGGACGCGCTGGATCGGCTGCGCGAGCCTCAGATGCGCGCGCAGATCGAGACCGCCTTGAGGGGCACGGGCATTTCGTCCGAAACCGTGGTTTCCCGGATCGAGACGACCGCGAGCAATGCCGCGCTCGAACGCCAATGGCTGTCCGATGATTTGCAGAAGATTGCACAGACCAACGGGCTCAATCTCGAACGCCGCGAAGACCTTGAGCAAGCATCCGACCGGCTCGACCAAATCCATGTCCAGCTTAGTCAGGCGTTGGAGCGTGGGGAGGTGTTGCGTGGTAATGACCTTATCGACACCGACGAAACCGCCTATGCCGATGCGATGCGCGAACAGTCGGAAGCTACGGATTACCGCGAGTTTGCCGCAGAACAATTGAACGCCGAAGCCGGTGTTCTTCGCGCCGAGACAGAAGGTATCGCGGCGCGGGAGGCTGATGCTGTTGCCGAAGTGGAGCAGGGGGTTCGGGCCGAGTTCGACGGATCGGGCTATGACTACGCCAAGTTTGAGCCGCTGGTCATTGGCCGAGATCGTATTGCACAAGGCGAGAACACGGTCAGCGCCAATGCCGAGTTGGCAACCGCCTTCACCGCATTGGCGAAGGAGCGCAGCGACGGGTCTCTGTCGGTTGAAGATCAGCAGCGGGCCGACGCGATGTTGCGCGATACGGCCAATCGTTACGGCGGGCAGATGCGCGACGGGTTGACCAGAGAAGACACGCGCGAGTTCCAAGCGCACGAACACGAGGACTTCGACGGCTACAGTGCCCAGGTCGAACGGTTCGAGCAGGAGCGTCTGCGCGAGTTCAACGACGCAATTCGGCCTTACGCAGTTGAAGGCGATAGAGAGGGCGGGGTTTCGCATCAGGCCCATATCGAACAGGCCAGCCTTGATCGCATGAGCAGCCGTATCCGTGACGAGCTTATGTCCGCCGACCAATCGGAGGACTTCGATACGCGCTATGATCGAGTTCAAGCCATGTCTGAGCTTGGTCAGATCGAAGACATGGCGCGGGAACGGATCGCAGCCGAGCAGGCCGATTATCTGCGCGATAAGCCTGAAATCCTGACTTCGCCCGACCTGATCTACAGGGACTTGCCCTATCAGCAGGCGATTGTTGATCGCGACCTCTACGACCGTATTGAGGCGGAGGTAATCGCCACAGGAGCCGACGATGTAGCAGACGTGAAAGTTGCTATCGCGGATGACTTCAAAGCCCGGTATCCCGATATGCCCGACCACCTCGCGCGTGGTCTGGGCGAGACCTACGCCACGGCCATCGACATTCGCGACAGTGAGCGAATTCGTGAGTTCGCGGATCAACGCGAGCTGACCAGCACCACGCACAGCCCAGAGATCGAGCGCGTCATCGCGCATGAGCGGGACGACAAGATCAACCCGACCTTCGAGGACGAGGCAAGCGGGCGCGCTTATCGTGAAGAGATCGAGCGGGAGCTGGATGACGACCAGATCGCCGCGCTGAAGGAAGGCGATGCAGATGCTTTGGAGAAGGTCATTGATGACCGGCTGGAACGGCTCTACGCCGCCAAAGCCTACCTTCAGTCCGATGAGGCCACCGCAAACAGCGAGGCCACTCGGGAGGTCATTTCCGAGATCGCAGACGAGGAATATGACGCGCACCGCCTGAAGCACGTCCAGAACCACAGCGAGAAGGGGCAGACACATGGATAAGGGAAAGCTGGCCCTCGGGCTCTTTCTGGTCACGCTGGTTTTCGCCATCATCGGCTATGTGGCGGCGACGGCGTGGCTGACCTACAGCGCCAGTGGTCTTTCGGGCCTGTCATCCGAGATCAACTTTTTCTGGCTCGCACAGAACTACCTCGACATGCGGGTGTATCGGCCTGACGACTTCGAGAAGGTCAACCTCATCATCGGAGGGTTTACCCTCACGGGCCTCCTTCTGAGTGCTGTCCTGTCTGGGACCGCGCTTACCCGCTTCGGCAAAACGCATTGGCAGAAGACTGGGGAAATGGGCAAGAACGGGTTCTTTGGGAAACCTGGCACCGGGTTTATCCTTGGGAAGATGGGAAAACCAAAGTCCCGGCGGAAGCTCATCACGTCGCAGGTTTTCCCTCACGCCCTGATCGTCGCGCCGACCGGCCGAGGGAAGACAACGGGCTTTGTCATCCCGAACCTCTTGACCTTCAAAGGGTCTGCCGTGGTGCTGGACGTGAAAGGGGAGAATTTCGAGAACACCGCTCGCCACCGGGCATCGACCGGCGACAAGGTATATCGCTTCGCGCCGACTGATTGGCATGATCGCCGGAGTCACCGCTACAATCCGCTGTTGAGGATTTTCGAGCTGGATGATCCTGATCGCAAGCAGATGGAGCTTCAGCTACTCGCTTCGCTCTTTCTCCAAGCAGACAGCGACCGAGTTCAGGGCCTCTTGAAAGGCGGTATCGACCTGTTCGTGGCCGCCGGTCTTTTGGCGTTCGAGCGGAAGCGGCCAACCTTGGGCGAGATTTACCGCATCGCGGCGTCGGGCGGGAACAAGCAGAAAGAGTTCATGAAGCGCCGCGACGAGGTGCAGAACCGCGCCGCCAAGCTCATTTTCGAGCGGCTGGCTTCGACCAACAACGACACGCTGACCTCTTATATCTCGCTGTTGATGACTTCGGGCCTCGATCAATGGAGCAACCCGGCAATTGATGCCGCGACCATTGAATCGGATTTCGATTTCCGTGCGATCCGTAAGAAGCCTTTCACAGTCTACCTGGTCGTTGCGCCGAACATGGTGAAGCCGATGGCGCCGCTGATCCGGCTGTTCTTCTCCGACCTGATTTCCTCGCTGCAAGACAAGGAGCCGGGGAAAGACGAACCTTGGCCGGTCATGATTATGCTCGACGAGTTCAACCGCCTCGGAAAGATGCCGATTGTCGTTGAGAGCATCGAGACGCTGCGTTCCTACAAGGGGCACCTTGCTATCGTCACCCAGACCATTCCGGCGCTGGACGAGATTTACGGGGAGAACACCCGGCGCGCTCTGCAAGGGAACGCAGGTGTGAAGCTCTATCTGACCCCATCGGACGAAAAGACCGTGGAAGAGTTGAGCAAGGCCGTGGGTAAAACCACGAAACGGGTTGTGACGCGCTCGCGCTCGATTGGCCGCAACCCGTTCGAGGGGCGCAGCATGTCGGAACGCACCGAGGAAACCTCGCTGTTGCCGGAGGACGAAGCCCGCCGGATGCCGCTCGATGACATTGTGATGGTCGTGGATGCTCAGATGCCGATCCGGGCGAAGCGCATCAAGTATTACGATGACCCCTTTTTCAAGGCGATCCACAAGGCGCAGTCGGGCGAGCTGCCCTTCCCAGAGCGGAGCCTGAAGCCGAGCGAGCCACCAGCACCCGAGGCCGACGCCCCGGCACCGCAAGACCCCACGCCGCCCGCTCCTGCGCCACAGGCAGCAGAAGCAGCCACACCAGCGCCCGAGGAAGCGTCGGCCCCGGCCACCGCTCAGGAAGCGTCCGAGAGCCTTACGGTGAAGCAGGCCAGCGACAAACCGCACCGCGAAAAGCTGAAGACTTCGCGGCGGAAGAAGTCGAAGGCAGTAACGCAGGCCACGCGGGACATGGACGAGCGGCAACGTGAGTTCGATCTTCTCGAACAGCAGCGCCTCAATCTGTCTGACCCGTCGCAAGTGACCGAGGCCGATGTTGAGGCATTAACGAAAGCAGACGCCGAGCTGGCCGAGTTCGAGGCCATCCTTTCCGAAGGACAGGGCGGGGAACGAACCGCAGCAGTCGGCTGATATTAGACTTGCCCGAAAGGAGAAAGGCCCGCTTGCGCGGGCCTTTTTCATTTCTTGAGACGTTCGGAGCGAGCAATCATCCTCTGGATTTTCGCCCCTGTTGAGGCCGCGACCGTTCGAGTTCGCATCCCGGCCAACTCCGCGCCGGTTGCGGTGCCCACCAAAGAGCGATTTTTCGTTTGGGCGCTACCCATTGCGGCGCGGGCAAACTCGTAGCCTCCGCCCATACCGGCGGTCATCGCTGGCATGACAATATTGCCGGAAATTTCCCTGACGACGAATGGCGTGGCGACGATGAAGCCCTTCGCCATGAGAACCATCATGAAGAAAGGGATCAGCGCCCCGATGCTCGATGCGTTGGCGGGATCACCGAGGCGGGCAATCAGAGCTTGGGCAACACCGACGATTGTTGCGAAGATGCCCGCGACGACCACCGGGTAGATCGCGAAAGAGATCATGGCAGAGAGCCACCGGGCGAAGTAATCTTTCGTCACCTCGAACATCGTCAGGAAGATCATGACCGGGGCCATGCCGATCAGCAGCGAGATCATCAGGCGCGAAGCAACCATAAGAAATGCCGCCAGCCCGCCGAGGATCGAGAGAAGAAGGACGCCGAGGGTGTCCAGCAATGCACCGGCCATCCAGTTGAGGTTCGAGCCTGCCGCGTTGAGGTATTCGCCCAGCTCTTCGATAAGCTGGTCAAACTCTTCCGCAAATGTGCCGGAGGGGCCAGGTTCACCACCTCCGACAGATGCGACGAGAGACCCCGCGATGCTGTCGATCCCGCTCAGGATGCCGTCAGCCAGCCGATTAAATTGCGTCCAGTTTTGAGCGAAGAGAGCTATCAGCGTGAGTTTCACCACGAGCCAGAATGCAGTCCTGCCGTCGATAGTCCGAACCTGAAAGATCATGTTCAGAAGGATCATGATGATGACCAGCGTGGCCGACACGGTGAGCAAAGTCCCTACCGTTGCCGCGACCGCGCCGAATTGAGTTTCTGCCGCCGAATCCAGATAGTCCTGAGCGGTCGTGACGAAGAAGGTGACGATGCTCATGTGTCGTCACCAGTTGCCTTGGGCTTCGCAGATGGGCTGTGCCGCCCGACGATGCACGTTCGCGGTCCTGCGATAGTCAGAGGTCCGGTCCAGAATTTCGTGACGGCTGAGGCCCGCATAGTTGGCGAAATAGTAGTCTGAAGCAGCGGCCCAGGACGGGAACCGGGTCGCGCAAGTGCAGTCGCCGCTTTCCACGACCGCGCGGAGGCTCTGCGCCCGATACATTTCTTCCACCAGATTGACCTTGTGCGCGTCCTTCACATTGAAGTTTGTCATCCAGTCCGGTTTCGCGGGACGGTCGGGGCAGATGCGTGGCGTGTTATTCAGCGTTGGCACGAAGTCGGCTGAGGCAATCGAGGGGGTCAGAACCACCAGCGAGAAGAGGATAGCTTTCATCATGCCGCGTCCTCCCGTGGAGCTGCACCTTCATCGAGTTCACGCTTGAAGAAGACCATAAGTTCGCGGCCTCCTAGGTCGCACGGAACAACCGAGACGACTTCCCAGCCAGCAAGGCCCAGATCGCGAAGAGTGGCCTGCATTTTTGCCTCGTCGCGCGTGGACCCGTTCTTGAAGGTCTTCACCTCATTTTCAAACCGCTTCATTGCTCGCTTCCTCCTGTTCTCTGCCGGGTAGGTAAAACTCCGTGATGCCCCGCTCGCCGTTATGGCGACCGGCTTGAATGATGACGTCGATCGAGCTTTCAATATACTGGATCATGTCAGCGTAGGTCATCGGCACGTCCGTTTTCAGCGCCGCGATAGCAAGCCTTTGCACCGCCAATTGCGGCGTCTCGGCATGAAGCGTCGTCATCGAGCCGCCGTGGCCGGTGTTGATCGCTTCAAGGAAGGTCATGGCTTCCCGACCCCGCACCTCACCCAGAACGATGCGATCCGGGCGCATCCGAAGCGTGGAGGTCAACAGCGTGTCGGCCGATTGCATTTCAACGTCGCGGTTGGCGATCAGTGTCACCACATTCGGTTGCGTCGGTAGCAGTTCCGCCGCCTCTTCGATGGTGACGATCCTCTCTTCCTCTCCGACATAGGACAGGAGTTTCCGGGCCGCGACGGTCTTGCCGGTCGAAGTGCCGCCCGAAACGATCATGTTCAGCTTGTTCTCGACGCAGAATTTGATGGCGGCGTAAATATCGCCGCTCTTGACCACCTTGCGCAGCTCTTTGTTCCGCTCTTGCCGCACCCCTTCCAAGCTCCGCTCCGCACCGTAGAGATATTGCAACTCGATGCTGTCCAAAGGCAGGGTTGAGAAGAAGCGAAGAGAAATCGACGTGCCGTCCTGCACCGCTGGCGGCTGGATGACCTGCGCCCGGATAGGACGGTTCCGGTAGATGATGCTAACCGAGACAATCGGCTTTTCCTTCCCGATGCGCGAGTTCGCGCCCCCGGCAATCTGGTTGCCGAGGTCACGAATTTCCGTCTTGGTCAGGGTTACATCGAGAGGGCGCATGAAGTGATCGCCCTGAAATTCGCCCCACACTCGGCCATCCGGGTTGATGCAAATTTCAATCACATCGTCCCGTGCTGCGTCCGGCAGCTTGTCGAGCGATGCTTGAAGATAGCTCGAAGTTGTCATTCAGAAAATCTCCACGTCCCGATCCACCATGACCGTGATGCGCGAACCTTGATCGACATAGATCACCGGGCCGAGCGAGAGGTAATCGCTCATCACGCTATCGGTAGCGTCTTGGAGATCGTCGCCAACGTCTTCAGCCACGTCCGAGGTGGTGTCATCGTCAATTTGCGATGCGGCGACAGTCGGCACCGCGCCGAGCAACGAGATAAGAGCCGCCGAGCCGAACCGTTCACCGAAACGAGTGTCGACAAAGCCCGTCACGCCGGAGCGCCCGAGTTCATCGCCACCAAATGAGCTAATCGTTACGGTCTGGTTGTTCGGCAGGATGATCCTATCCCACGCGACGGTGACGCGCTGTTGGCCCACATCGAGGCCCGAGCGATACCGCCCGATAAGACGGGAGCCGCGCGGGATCAGCACTCGCGACCCGTCATAGGAATGCACATCCTCGGAAATGATAGCCCGCATTTGCCCCGGCAGAGAGCTGTCCAAGGCGGTTTCCGTGACGGCTTGGATCATCGTGCCTTGAACCACAGTGTTGCCGGGGTTCGCGATGACTTCGGCCTGAGTGACTTGCGAAGGGGTTGCGCCATTCATCACGAAGTCAGTCACCGCACCGAGGGTTCGTTGCGCCATTTCGCTGACATCGCCGCCCGATCCGCTGTTCCCGAAGGCCACCATTGGAGAGTTGATGCGCGCGTCTTGGAACGCCGCCGCTTCAGCGCGACGACGCTCCAACTCGGCCAGTTGGGCATCTTCATCCGAGCGCCCCGGCCCCATCGGGTTCTCCTGATCGAGCCGTGCGATTTCCAGCTCGGAGCGAAGGCGTTGTAGCTCACGGTCACGTTCCGCCATGTCCGCCTGATATTGATTTTGGGCTTCCTCGGAGGCTGCTTGCAGAGCCTCCATCCGCGCGGTCAGAGCTTCCATTGCGGCTGTGGCCTCGCTGTTGTCGGGCGCAGGTGCATTCCGTATTTCTTCGAGCTGGGCTTGCAGCGCGGAAAGCTGCTCCTGAAGGGCCTCATTCTCGGAGTTTTCCACTTCGACAATCTGCGGTTCCTGCGGGGCAGGACGCGCGAAGGGCTCAATCTCACCGAACCCATCCCCTTCGGCCTGAAACTCAGCTGGTTGCGCCGTCTGCATCGCTGGCTCTTGATCGTCGGAAGGCAGAGCCAGGTAAGCAATAAGACCGATTGCCGCGATCCCTGCGGCACCAGCGATTGCCACCTTGGGCGAGGGCTTCTCGCGTTTCTTAGCGGTGCCCCCGTTGTCAGCTTCGAGCGCGGCAAGCCGCTTTTCAAGATCCTTGTCTTCGCTCATGAGCCCGTGCCTCCTGCGGTGTTTTCCTCAATGCAAACGATGGTGTCGCCAAGGCGCAGCACCCATCGACGGTTCACCCCAGACACGCGAATAACGCCATCTTCGATCTGTTGGCTGTTCACCGTGCGCTCTCGACCTGACGAATATTGGAAGACAGCAGGGACCGGCGCGTTCGGCGCAAACCGGAAATAGGTGAAGGTGCCATCATCCCAGACCGTGACCGGCGTGATTTCCGTTCTGCCGCTCGCTGCATAATTATAGTTGGGCGCTCGCTGCGCGACGGCGTTCTTCGGGCGGGCACGGGACTGAGGATATTGGAATTGCACAACGTAGTAGGTTGGCGACGACGACTCCGTGACGTTGAAGTAGTAGCTGCGCTGGTTGGTGTAGACGGTGATGTTTGTGCTGACGCCGCGCGCCAAAGGTTTCACAGCGAAGGCGCGGCCCCCAGGAACGCCGTCGAGCTGAAAGCCCTCGGTGTCCCCTGCGATGATCGAGCGGATGGTTTCGCCCTGTCCAAATTCGACAGAAGTAACATGCGTCAGGCTCACGCGAAGGCGATAGACCTGCCCATCGGTATAGGTTGCTATGCGGACGCGGCTATCGTGGCTGCCCGCCCGCGGGTTGCTTTCCGCAAAGGCTGGTGCGGTTGCCAGTGCGAGCGCGACAGACAGGAGGCTGGTTTTGAGAAATTTCATGTTAGTTCTCCAATCTGTCCGAGCGGATCGCGTATTCGGTGACGGTGAAGCCGAAGGGGTTCGTCCAGACCTCATCAATCTGGCGGCGCTCTTCGGGCCGGAAGTCATACATCATCGTCACGGTGAAAAGGCCGGTTTGCGTCCCCTGCTGGGACGCAAGACGCTTACGAAGGCGGACGGTCGCACGGTTATTGCCGATCCGGTTGATGCTGAGAATTTCCACATCGAGCCGCGCATCCGCGCCGTAGACGGTCGGCGGATAGTTCGAGTTCGCGCTGTTCCAGAGGGACCGCAGACTTGCTTCAGCATTGCCGTCTGACATGGCAAGGATGCCACGCACCCGCACATCGTTGTCGAGCTGATTGTAAGTCTCGCGCTGAGTGACATAGCGGAAAACTTCGGCCTCGATTACTGCCTGATTTTCCGTCACCCGCACCGCTTCAACCGCTGCATTCGGCAAGGCCATGCCGGTGTTGGGGTCATAAGGGACAACAACGGGCGGCGGGTCCACGTCGAGGATCGCGACAGTCGCGGCCCCGAGGCACCCGAGAACACCGAAACCCAACCCGACAAAGGCCAGCTTCTGCCAAAGCTGTTCCCGACGCCGCGCGCCGAAAATCAGCTCTTCCTCAATGATTTCTTGATCCTTAGCCACTTGTCTGCCTCGCTTATTCTGCCGAAAGATCGGGCATGGTGAAGTCCATGAAGCGATCTTCTTCTGCCCGGTCTGCCGCCTCGATGACGCCAGCTTGCCCTTCACCAACGGCACCAACGGCCATGAGCTGGGTAAGAGCGACCAGAGCGATTGCGTTTTCTGCGGTGACGCGGGTGTTCAGGTCGATGCTGTCTTTCAGCGTTTCCATGTCACCGATCATTCCGACAAGGCGATCAACCCGCTCAAGGGACTCGCCCGCCTCGTTGTAGCTGTTTTGACCTGCGGCCGAGACCATCGCTCCGGTGGTGGCTGCCGTTGCAACACGCTCCGCTCCACCGTTGCCGCTGCGAGCCATTTCGGAGAGGGTGTCTTCATCGAAGCCAGCTTCGGCCAGGACGCGTTCCATCTGAGTGCGGATTTCACCTGATCCCGATCCAGTCAGTCCCGACCAATCGCCGTTCTGGATCGCGGCAATCGTGTCGGTAATGTCGCCAAACTCTTGATCGAGCACGCCGTTAAGCCACTCTTCCATTTCCGTCTGGATGACTTCGGGAAGGTCCATCAGGCCGGTGAGCGCAGCGTAGGTTTCTTGAAGCTGGGTATATTGATCTTGGAGCGTCTGGAACTGGTTTTGCAGTTGAACGAGCTGATCGTTCTGAAGAATTTCATCTTCGATCATCTGCTGAAGCTGACGAATTTCCTGCGCAATATTCTGGGTGTCTACTGTGGGCACCCCTTGCGCGTAGGCGGCGGGGGCCGTGGTCCCGAGAAGCGACACGGGGGCAGCGGTCAAGCCGAGGCCGAGGAAACAGGCGGTTGCGATTTTGCGGACAAGCGCGTTGATCTTCATCGACAGTTTCATCATTCCAAATCCTCCATATCGAAATTCATGTATTGCTGTTCACGCTGGCGGTCGGCGGCGAGAGCAACGGTGTGGGCGCTGGCCGTGCGGTTCCGCGCAGCCCGAAGACGCGTCAGATTGGCGACTAGCCGTGCAACTTCCGCTCGGGCATAGCTGTTGAGCGCCATAGCCTCTTGAACGTCCTGCGTTTCACCGATCCGCTGGACGATGCTGCGAAGACGGGCAGCCGAGGCTTGAACAGTCGTCATCGAGCTATTGCCGTAGAAAGTCGCGTTGGCCCCGGCGAAGGAGAGGTTCGAGTTCGCCATCAGAGCCGGGTCGATTGTGCCGACCGCATCGCCGCCGCCACCAAGGGCGAGATACTCATTGTATTTCGCGGGGATCACCTGGACGTAATGCTGGGTTTCCTCAAACGGGGGCACCCCGCCGTAGTTCTGCACGTTACCCGGTCCCGCGTTGTATGCGGCAAGACCGTTGATGATGTTGCCGTCGAAAATGGCGAGCATCTGGGCGAGGTAGCGAGCGCCGCCCTTAACCTGCAAATAGGGGCTATCGTAGTAATCTGGGTAGATGCCGAGATCGCCAGCGGTTGCGGGCATAATCTGCGTCAGACCGAAAGCCCCAACCGGAGAGCGAGCGCCAATCGAGAAGCGGCTTTCCTGCCAAATCAGGGCTTGGAGCATGTAGCGCCATTCCCGAACGGAGAAGCCTGCTTGGGACACGCCCGACAAGCCATGTGTCTCGGACGCGACTTGAATAATCAGCTCTTCGACGTTCTGCGCTGCATCCCCGAACATCTGCGCACCTGCCGGGTTGCTGTCTTCGGGATCGAAGACCACATCAGCCGATTGCTCAGGCTCTTCCCCATCTTCGAGGTCGGCCACCATTTCAGGAATGCCCTGCCCGCCGATGCTGGTCTGGGCATCCAGAATCTGTTCCAGAACGGCAAGCTGCTGCCGCTCGATTTCGTCGATCGCCTCTTGCACCGACAGGGTTTCTCGCTGGGTCGCGAGATCGCTTTCCCGGTGGGCATTCGACGCCTCGTTGCGAATAATCAGGGTGCCATCAACAGTGGGCACACCCTGCGCGAGCGCCGAGCTGGCCCACAGCATAGCCGTGAGGGTCAGGGCCGCGCTTTTAGCCATCGCCAAGGCCCTCCGGCCCTCCGAGGGGTGTGAATACGCAAGGGGCCGATTTCGTGGAAATATGAGCGGCAGGCGAGGGCTCAGGCGATGCCAAGAACGCCATGCTGTTTGAGCTGCGCGTTACCCGGTCAAAGCAATTCGCTTCGGAGGGGCGATACTCTGCACAGCCCGCCAGCCCGAGACCTGTAATCAAGAAAAGGATTGCGGTGGTTTTCATTCGACCCTCCAAAAATCTTCGCGCTGGCGGTAATCGGCACCCACCAACTGTTCACCTTTTTCCATCCCGCCGAGGATGGTTAGGAGCGGCCCGAGGGCGCTCAGATTTGCGTTAATGCAGACCGACCCTTGGTCATCACGCACCAGCCCAACCCGAGACGCAGGGCTGGATTCCAAAAGCACGGAAAGTTCTTTCTCGTGCAGGTTCAGCATTTCGTAGTCTGATGCTTTGGCTCGGATGTTCGGGAGTAGGATTTGCGTCGGGACCGCCTCAACGATGGTCTTGCCCGTCCGCGTCTGTTCGAGCTGACTGGCGTATTGCGTCATCATCACAACGACCGCATTCTGCTTCCGCGCCGTCACGAGCCAGTTGGAAAGCCGTTCAGCAAAATAGCCGTTGTCGAGAGCTTTCCACGCTTCATCAATGACGATGATCGTCGGCTTGCGATCTTCAATGACACGCTCCACCCTGCGGAACAGGTAGGACAAAACCGCCATCCGCTCTTTTTCGCTTTCGCTGTCGAGAATGCCGGTCAGGTCGAAGCCAACGACTTCGCCTTTCAGAGAGAAGGTGTCTTCGCGGGTCTGTCCGAAAATCCAACCATAACGGCCTTCGGCAGTCCATTCTTGGAGCCGTTCGTGAAGATCCCCGCCGTCATCGGCCGAGACGAACAGCGAGGCCAGGTCATGCCAGTTCCGCAGGTTCGCATCGCTGGCCGTCGCGTTTTGGCGCACCACCTGCTGAATGAGGTTTGTCTGTGCGGGGGTCAGAGGCTTGTCATTACGGTGGATCAAAGAGGCCAGCCAGTCAGAAAGCCACGCCTGCCCGCGCTCGTCCACTTCGGTCCAGAGCGGATTAAGGCCAGTGGCATCGCCCGCCTTGATCGAGGAATAGCGCCCGCCGTTCGCGCGCACAGCCATCTCCATGCCGAGCCGGTAGTCGAAGACGAAGAGCCGAGCGCCCGCGCGGCGGGCTTGCGTCATCAGGAAGGCCGAGAGGACGGACTTACCCGAACCGGGACGGCCTAGGATCAGCGTGTGACCGCCGGTCGGCTCTTTGTCTGGCGATCCCAGCTCGTGGTAATTGAATCGGAACGCCGAGGACTCCGGCGTCGGGAACATCGAGATCACTTTGCCCCACGGCACCTGTTTCGCGTTCTTTCCAAGCGGGGTGCGGTGGAAGGCTGCGAAGTCCGCGAAGTTGCGGTTCGTCACCGCCCCTTTGCGACTACGCGCGTGAGCGTTTCCGGGGTGCTGCGCAAAGTAGTGGGTCGCGCTGGCGAACCCTTCCGAAACCAAGTTCACACCTTCGGTCGAAGCTGTGTTCTTGATTTCGCCGCCGATGCTGGAAAGCTGTTCTTCACTGTCTGCGAAGACGGCCACTGTCATATGATGATCGCCAAAGCTGAGACGCTTGGACTCAAGATCATCAAGGGCGGTCGGCAGTTCGTCGGTCAGAGAGAAAGCGCCATCGTTGGCCGAGGCCCGCATCTTCATCATCCGCTTGATGCGCCCCGCCATCCAGTTGCTATTGATCGGGGTGAAGCTGTGGGTGACGATCATATCGACCGGCAGGTTCAGTTCATCGAACATCGTGCAATGGGTCTTCTCGGGGTAATCCTTCACCGCGAAGATCGAGCCAACACGCGGGCCGGTCGTGCCCTCAGACAGATAGAACCTATCGCCTTTGAAGGTGACGCGAGTATTCGCGACGTTCTCTGACACAATGCTAGTTGCAGGACCTCGATAGAGAGGCAGTTCTTGTCCCGTGTTCAGAGAGCCGAGGAAGCCGAGCAGCTCCCCGGACGGTTCATCGAGCAGGCGCGGGTTCATGTCCCCGAAGGAAGACATGAGAAAACGGACGACCTCTTGAAGCCGCGCGAGACGCTTTTCCGTCTGCGAGCGCATCAGCTCCACGGACTTTGCAGCCCGGAAGGGAAGTTTCGAGCCAACTGGCGGGCGGTTCAGAACCGTCAGGGTCAGCGTCTTGTCGCGCAGTTGGCTGTCATTGAGTGACTGGCGCCAACGCCGATCAACCGCAGCAGCGAAAGTATCACCTTCCACTGGATCGAGATCGACGTTGATAGCCTTGGAAACCTTGTGGACGTAGAAGGAGCATTCCGGGCCGATCCGGGCGATGACGGACGCGAAAAGGGCGCGGGTGCGATCCAGGTATGCGTCATCCGTGGTGTCGCTGTTTACCCCATCCAAGCGGATGCACTGGAACAGCTCGTTGCCGCGTGTCCGCACCGTCTGTTCGTCAACGAGACTGATGTAGGGGAGCATCTTGCCGAGCTTCGCTTCCCGGCCAAACCAAGTCGGGAGCAAACTGCGGGCGTCATAATTCGTATCACGGGGCATAGCTGTCTCCACCGTGGATTTTCCGGTTAACTGTCGGGCGGGTGACTTGCAGCGTGGTGACGACCACATTCAGGAAATTTTCGTCCCAATCCGCTGCTTTCCAGAGCAAGGGGTAGGCCGCCGCCGCGAGAGCGACGACCAACCAATGCTGAACCCAGACGAAGATCAGAACAGACCCGAAAAGCCAGACCATTGCATACATGATCGGCAGCCCAAAGAGCTTGGGGGGCCGCACTAAGCCGAGGAAGAGACGAGACTGTTCTGCCATCGTTCGAGCTCCTTACGAGGACCAGATTGCCGCAACGATCGTGGGCGCTGCCGCGATGCCGGCGATCCCGACCAAGACCCACATGGCTTGGCGGAGGTCGATGATGTTGAAGAGCCAAGACAGGAACACGGCGATTACGGCGAGGGTGCCGATAACGATGCCGAGCGGGCCGGTGATGGCGTCAACGAGGCCTTGCAGCATCGCTTGGACCGGCGACAGGTCGATACTCTGCGCCAGTGCCGGTTGCGCCGCGAAAAGCAGAATCCCGCAGATCGCGACAAGGGCGTTAATGTTAGGCTTCATGAATGTTCTCCTTCGAGCCTGTTGAAAACGGCCAGCACGCGGCTGACATGGTTTTGCGTTTCCCGGAAGGGTGGGATGCCGCGATGGCGCTCCACCGCATCGGGGCCAGCGTTGTAGGCTGCCAATGCAAGTCGAGCGTCCCCGAAACGGGCCAGCATCATGAGGAGATACCGGGCTGACCCGTCGAGGTTCTGTTGCCAGTCGTGCGGATCGACCCCGAGGTCAGACGCTGTCGCTGGCATAAGCTGCCCCAGCCCGATTGCACCCACATGACTACGGGCGTTCGGGTTGTAGGCGCTTTCAATTTCGATGTTCGATTGGAAGAGCAGCCGCCATTCCGTCACGGTCATATCCGCGCGGCGCAGAGCCGGATGGCTCGCATAGCGAAGGGCGGTCTGGTCGATGGCGTTCAAGATCGCAGGACGGGGCGTCACGGCGCGGGGCGCTATCGCAGCCACGCGGAACGATCCATCTTCTTCGGCCTCTTCTTCCCGGCCCCCGAACAGCATCAGCTCGTCGGAGGCTGAACCTTGACCTACACCATCGTTGTAGTTTCTTGAGAAGTTCGTTTGAGGGGAGGAAGCGCGGAGCGAGCCGTCACCTTCCATCACCAGCACCATGCCCTGAGCCAGAGCTACGGTGCAGGAGAGCGCGAGGAACGCGCTACTCGCTGCTAGATAGCTTGCCGCCGTTCGGTAGACAGTGGACGGCTCGACCGCCCTTTTGCATGGGAATGTGTATCTGGTCGAACCCGAACCCTTCGAGGAACGAGATGAGGCCGTTTGCGGTCTTGAAGATGCGCAGAGGGATTTCCTCAGGCTGCTTGTTCCACCGCCGACCCGGCACAAGGAGTTTCTCGACCGATCTGTCCTCGGTGACAGCACGGATGAACCACTCACCATACCAGACGGCATTTTTGCGGAACGCTGGGGTTTTACAAACAACCTCAGCTTGATACCCCTGTTGCAAGAGGGCCTTGAACTGCGTCTCTGTAACCACATTAGGCGCTTCTTTGTCTAGGTCTGTCCTCACGGTCGGCGCTTTCCTTTTGGCTAACGGACCGCGAACCCTTCTCGGGCACTACAGTCCTACGACATTATAAGATGGGGCGCAACATTGTAATATTGCGTTGCCCAAAGAGATTTGCTCTAACCCTTGCATACACAACCGACCATCAATTCCCAAGTGATCTAAAGGGATAGCGCAGGATGACCCAACGGGCTAGAGCGGGCTACATGCTTATAATATCGTCTATTTTTTTGGCTTCAGAAGCGCAAGCAGATACCTGTTTTCCGCCTGAAAGGCCGTTTCTTCCTGCCGAGATTGATGCAGCGCGCGAGTATCGCGACCTCATCTATGAGGACTACCAGCGATACTTCGAGGACTTCAGCGCCTACCTTCAGTGCTTGGATGAAGAGCGGGCGCGAGCCTTCCAGGAAGGGCAGGAAGTCAGCGAGGAATACCGGCGGTTCTTCGATCAGGTTGTGAAAACGGACTGAACCCGCTCTGGTTGAGCGGATTTTCGCTTATAAAAATAGTCAACATTATCCGCCGGGGAGGTGCTGCCTCGTGCATCCTTGCACCTGATCTTACACTTTGCCCCGACTTTTCCGCTCCTATCCTGTTGCAAAACGTGGCATGGACCCCTTAAGACAATATTATAACGCTGCGCACCTCCTTATAGCGTTGCCAACCCGATGGAGATACCATGATAAAGTTGCTCCGCACCACAGCCTTTGCCGCAGCCGTCGCGGCGTCCAGCTTTGTCGCGGCCCCGGAGCGGGCGCAGGCGCAGAGCTATCAGATAGACTGTGCCATCCTCCTTTGCCTCTCAGGCGGCTGGCCTGCATCCGTCCCCTGCACCCGAGCGCGGGCCGAGTTCATCCGTCGCATCACTCCTTGGCCTGTCGAGCCGCCTCTTCAGATTTGGCGCTGCCCAATGGGCGCATCTTTCAACGTCGATCCGTCCGAGCTTAACCGGACGCGCATCTATGACATTCTCATGGAAGGCAACGGATCGACCCCGCGTCAGTCTTTCCCGAGCGCACCACTCACGGATTATGCGCTTGAGCCCCAGCCCGCCGTTGTCCGCAGGACAGGCGGGCTGGCGGGGGCTCTTCCCGAGGGCTTCGCCTTGCAGTTTGTTGACGGTGAATACAGCGACGAGAACGGAACCGCCGACATTGACATCAGCGGCAACGAGTTCGATTTCGTGCGCTCGATCCGCGTCTTCAACGTGACGAGCGCCTATCAACGATACTCGGGCGGCGACAACAACGAATGCCGCCGTAGCGCCAGCGTCCGCCTCGGCTCCTACGGCACTCAAGGCGATTTCCACTGGTCGCGGGCATCCGTGTCCGACTTGCCCGAAGCACATACAGGGATGGAGCGATACGGGGAGGACTGTCCGTCTATCTTCCGTCATCGCTCGGTGTTCGTTGAGTGGCGCGACTACCAAGGCAATTATGGCTTCGAGCAGGTCAACTACTAAGCGTAGTGCCACCCCGAAGCGCGCGATACTATAATTGCGACAGGCACCTAAAGGGAGTATGCCTGTCGTGAACGATCATCAGAATCGAACAGGCACAGGAGCAGAACCCCTACCAAAGAGAAACCCCCCGCAAGGCGGCTACCTAGCGAGGGGGGGCTTTAGAACCTAGGAATTGGCGTTCCGAACGGTCCAACACAATCTGTTTTCAGGACTGGTTCTATCACCCTCCCAACATCCGAACAAGCAAAAACCGCATCTGTGCGAACAGGACGATTTTGCGCTGCCGCCTTGTCCATCGAGCAGAAAAAGGACAGGGAAATGAACCACTCACCACAAGTCACGTTGCCGCAGGGAATGACCCGCCGCGACGTTATCGCAGTCATCAGTGAGGTCGGGCGCGACCTGAAACTTAGCGCAGCAGCCGTCTACATTCTGACCAAGCTCATAGGCAGCACCAGCGCCAAGGATTGGGCCGAACCGGGTGCCGAGCCCGTTTTCTACGGCACCCAGGAGACGATGGCAGAACGCTGTCACTTGACGGCTCGGCAGATGCGCTCGCACGAGCGCACCTTCGAGCGGTGTGGCTTGCTCATCCGTGACACGAAGGCGAACGGCGCGCGTGAGGCTGGGACGGGCCGGGGCCTTGTCTTTACCCCTCTCAAAGCACGCTTCGCTGACCTACTCGCTCTGCGTGACCAGAAGCGCGAGACGACGAACAGGATCAAGGAGCTGAAGAGCCTTCGCAGTGTTCGCCTTCGCCGCATGAAGGAGGGGATCGCCCGTATTTCCCCCGAAGCACTGGACGACGAGGTGATTGCCTCAATCCTCGCCCGTTACAATGCGTGGCCTCGTTCTGATCGTTTGCACTCCCTTGGGATCGACCAGCTCGAACGCCACATTCAGGACGCCACAGACCTTTGCGAAGAGCTTGAAGAACGGCTTGAAAACCTACCCGAATCTTCCTGTGAACCGGCGATTTCCTTCCGGTCTCTATTACAAGAGGACAACCAGAAGAATCCTTCTGTAATCTGTAACGCCAGCGTCGATGAAAAGAGCGCGGGCAAGCCCGCGCACTCAGATTTGCTTAGATCGGAACCTAGCGGTTCCGATGATTGCAGAGAAAATGAGTGTGGGGTGGAGAGCGGTGTTATCAACCCCACACTTGAGGCGCTGATGCAACCGGAGCAGCTTTTCAAGCTCGCTTCCGATGACTTCCAGACAGCTCTAGCACTCCGCACCAACCGGATCACCACCGAGGCGATTATCGACGCCGCGCATGACATGCTGACCCCTCTCGGGATCAACTATTCCGCATGGCGAGCAGCGTGTGGAGCTATGGGCCGCCACGCGGCCGCGCTTTGCATCCTGGTCCTTGATGCGAACCGCGATCATCCTCAGACGCCCGTGCGCAATCCCGGCGGTTTCCTACGCGGTATGATCCGTGCCCAGAAGCGCGGAAATCTCAACCTTACAGGCAGCCTTATCGGGTTGCAGCGGCGGCGGGGCTAGGAAACCCGCCGTGCCAAGATTTTCTGCCCGCTTAGCCGTTCTGACCGTCCGACCGGGAAGGA
This sequence comes from Thioclava sp. GXIMD2076, assembly GCF_037949795.1. Lineage (NCBI taxonomy): Bacteria > Pseudomonadati > Pseudomonadota > Alphaproteobacteria > Rhodobacterales > Paracoccaceae > Thioclava > Thioclava sp. GXIMD2076. The sequence continues at coordinate 5,640 of NZ_CP149935.1, read as the reverse complement.
TTGCAGCTATACATGCCGATTTCCGCGCCATCGCTGTCACGCGCAATGACCGTGCCGTCGATCGGTGTTGCGCCGCCCGCCGGTTCGAGCGGGCGCAGGTCGGGTTCAGCCGTCACACCTTGGAAGGTCCGAAGCGCCGCAAGCTCACAAGCCCTGTCGTCGTCAAATTCTGCCGTGACGACTTCCGAGCCAGACTGCAAGTTGAACAGCACCAGGATCAGGATGCTTTTCATGATGGGTTCCTTTCTACGAAAGAAGGCCGGCACCTGTCGGTCCCGGCCTTCATGGAGAACAGCGCATGACGCTTTCACCTTCCACGACCATCGGCATCCCTGCCTGTATCGCACTATCGGCAATATCATAATGTTGAGCGCAAAACAATAAGGTTGCGCATTCTTCGCCATTCATCTTCCTGAAAATATCCTCGGGGGGAGGGCCGGAGGACCGGGGGGCAGACGGCCCCCCTGCCTTCTCGAATTACTCTTCCGAAAGCGCGGTCCTGTAGTCGGCGGTGACAGCTTCCACCCTTTCGATCTGCTGGTCGATTTTTTCCAGGTCAATGCGCGGGAGCGACGGGACAGAAGCGAACATGAGCTGGCTGGCGTCGGGGATCTCGAAGCTCGCGACTCTTTCCTCAAAAGCGGCCAGTTGGCCCTCTTCAACGCGAAGAGTTTCGCCGGTGCAAGCGGAGGGCAAACCACGGTTGAACAGGCTATGAACCCGGTTCTTTGCTTGGAGTTCTTCTCGAAGTCCACGCAGCGTTTCACAGGCTGGTGCCAGCACTTCCCGTCGAGCCTCGAAAGCGCTTCGCAGTTCTTGCCCTTGTGCTGTGACCTCGGCCAGCTCTGCCCCCATTTCTTCTATCCGAGCCGCGGCCTCAGTTTCGCGTTGCGCTGCCCGCTCAGCCTCTTCCGCCTCGCGCTGCGCCTCGCGCTCTGCCGCTTGAGCGTCATCGAGCGCGATGATCCGTTGAGCCAGGTCCTCACGGTCGAAGTCGCTCACCTGAAGCTCAGTGCTGTTCCTGCGCGGGTCATCGAGCCAGCCTTGAAGCTGTTTTCTACATTCGGTTTTCATCATTCCCATCACATCGCCGGGCACGTCGCGATAGACAGCCTCGTTTACCCCTCCCAGAACTTCGACGCATTCGCGCGTCCTTTCTGTGATCTGGGCGGGGCTGCTGCCGTTGCCCAAGAGGGATAGGAGCTGGTCATCGGTGATTTCAGAAATGTCAGTCTTGCAGCCTGCCAGCGCCAGGGCGGCGCAACCTGCCATGAAAGTCTTGTAGTATCCCATCGTTACCTCGCCTCGTCCTTTTCCAACAGGATACCGGACCACAGCTCAAAGTTGAATCCTCGACCGGTCAGATCGGCAGCATCGCGCCTTAATCTCTGTGTGCAAAAACGGTCGTTTTTGAACACCTACCTGTTAGGTGTGCGTAAATTAGCCCTTGCGGATTTTGAACGCTTCCTTACTTTTGAACAGGCTTTTTGCACACTCCGAGGCAGACCATGACAGCTCAAGGCCGTGTATTTGCATATGCCCGCGTTTCTACCCTTGGGCAGACGGTGGCGGGGCAGCTCCAGGAGATCGCGGCGGCAGGCTTTCAGCCGCCGGAATACCGTGTTGTGTCCGAAACAATTTCGGGGAGCATTCCAGCCATGCAGCGGCCAGAGTTCGCGCGCTTGGTCGATCGTCTCGAACCCGGCGATATTCTCGTGGTGTCCAAGCTGGATCGTCTCGGCCGAGACGCTATCGACGTGACTGAGACAGTTTCGAGACTCTCAAAAATTCCTGTTCGAGTTCACTGCCTTGCCCTTGGAGGTACAGACCTGACCAGTTCGTCGGGGCAGCTAACCATGAATGTCCTCAACGCTGTGGCACAGTTCGAGCGCGATCTTCTGCGTGAGCGGACGAGCGCGGGTCTCGCAGCGGCGAAGGCTAAGGGGAAAAAATTAGGCCGACCTCCGGCGCTGTCTAAGACGCAGGAAACCGATGCTATACGCCGCCTCAAACGAGGCGAAAGTGTATCATCCGTCGCCAGGCTATTTAATGTTTCAAGAGCAACCATCATCCGCCTCCGAAACGCCTAGGCTTCTTATTAGGGACGCACGCTCGCCATCAGCTTGAGAGCATTATTCTGCTCTGTCGTTGGATTGCGTAATGAGGGACAACCCGGCGCAATCTCGATTGCCTCGACCTCAACCAACTTTTCCCAAAGCGCCTGATAATTCGGTCGCATAGTATCCCAAGAAATATAGGTCCGAATCCGGATGAAATAGTCATTCTCGTTCGGCTCTGGAAATTTGCTAGGATCAGGTGCCCCAAATATCTCATAGTCTTTTGGATCGGTCCAACGAAGTGGAGCAACTTCGCGGGAACATATCGCTAAGCCCCCCAGGAGCGGAACGTAAAATCTCCCGTGTAGTCGAACCTTGGAAGCGGCATCACACCATCCCCATACTGGTCTTAGGACTTCTAGGAAATCTGGTAGTTCTTTTCTCCCTGCCCTCTGAGCAATCCGTTGCAAGGCGTGTTCTTCAATCGCACAGATCAACTGATCGGGGTATTCTTCGAGATCAAAAGTCCCTCTTTTGCCAGACATGAGCAAATGATGTTGGAATATAGCGAGAAGCGTTCGGTTCGGGCTTAGGTCGATGACGCCATAATGTGCGATAAGAGCTTCACGATATTCATCTCGTGCTGTTGCGCCGAGATAACGCCCACACCGTTTGGAATCCTTAACCCAAGCCTCAATGTATCGTTTCCGTCCTTTGGTATTCGCAACATTTACCTTTCTCCACCTTATTTGCATGGGCTCTGCGTCGGCCATTTTTATAGCTGCTCGGGCCAGACCCTTTGCCAAAGATTGGTCTATGCGATTGCCCACGGGTGTTTTTTTATACGATGCAGGCATTCTTGAAGGTCTCTGGTGATGACGTGTCTTGTGAGATCATCGTGAAACTGGCCTGTTATTCAGGTCAGCCGCGAGCCGCACGAATGCCGAGAGCCGCGTCGCTGTAGCGCGCATTCCGCTTGCGTGGTGATCAGCCCATTCATCATCGGGTTGCGCTTGGTTTTGCTCGATGATTGCAGAAAGCTGTTTTTCTAAAATATCGTTGGATGAACCTGGGCCAGAGGCTTGTGCGATTAGGTTCTGAATTACAGTTTCGAGAACTGCGACCGTTCCGAACAGCTCTCCAATCCGTTTTTGTTCTTCTGTCATGTCTATCCTGCCTTGTGAAAGGTGCGATGGTTCCGGCTGTTAGCCTAGCCATTTTGCCATGCGTTGCGAGCGTTAAGGCTCCGTTTGTCGTCTTTTGTGCGCAAACCCTGATCGTTCGTGACCTCGTGCAGTGGCTCGAGGACACGCCCGCCCAGGACCGGGCTCTACTCGTGCGCCGGCTGCACCGGCCCACTCCCCGAGCTTTCCGCGCCGCCCGTCCCTGCCCCCCAGGTGCGCCGCCCGCCGTCTCGTCCCGAGCCAGCGGATCGACGCGGGGGCATGGTCCGTTCGACGCGCAAATCTCGGCCCTTCGGGTGACGATCTTCCCTCGGTTCCCTCGGCCTTTTGCGAGGCCAGACCTTACCACAAGTCGCCTCGCTATCCTTCGCTGTGGGATGGCGCGTCCAGCTCGTCGCCTGCAAGGCCCTGCCCCGTCCCCTTGGCCGGGGCGGGCTGGAAAGCTCTGGCCTGAGAAGGTTTCGAGATCCCCGCGCGAGCGCGGCGATCACACTGGCGGGGGGTTCGGTCAAGCCGAACGCCGCCCGCATCCTTGGGCCAGGTCGCGCGAGCGCGCCCTGTCCGTCTAGGGAACCGCCGGTTCCCCCACGCAAGGCCGTCCGCTTAACGGGGCGAAGGGGTTTCCCCAACCACGGTCTCGGCCGGGGGCCGAGCTGCGTGGCCGGGTGATCCCCCTCCCCTTCGCCCCTACGGACAACCTTGCACGGGTCCCCCTCCTGCCCTCGCCGGGAGGCAGGCTTTCAGGAGAGGGGCGCGCTTCGCGCTTCCTCGCCAGAAACCCCGCCCCGATTTTCGGCAACAGACCGGAAGGGGCACACCACAAAGGATTGACCAGATGACCACGATTTCCGCGACCTACTCGCCCGAAGACAACAAGCTGCGTCTGTATGCGTCGAGCCGCCTTGATGCCGAGACCTTCCAGCGCGTGAAGGAAGCCGGTTTCAAATGGGCACCGAAACAGGAGCTTTTCGTTGCCCCAGCTTGGAACTGCGCCCGCGAGGATTTGGCGCTTGAATTGGCGGGCGAGATTGAGCCGGAGGAAATGACACTTGCCGAGCGGGCGCAGATGAAAGCCGACCGCCTGGACGCCATCGCAGACAAGCGCGCGGCGCAGGCAAGCGCCTATTCCCGTCGCGCCGACGAACTGTCTCAAGCGTTCTACATGGGCCAGCCTATCCTTGTCGGCCACCATTCCGAGCGGAAAGCGCGGAAGACGCAAGAGCAGATGCACAGCGCAATGGACAAGGCGAGTAAGGCCCACAAAGCAATTGGCTATTGGAACTTTCGCGCCGAGGGCGTCGAGAGTTTCGCCAACATGAAGAACGACCCCCGAGTCCGTGCCCGCCGGATCGAAAAGCTGCTGGCCGAACTGCGCGACCTGCAACGCCGCCTGAATACCGCCCACAAGGCGCTTGAGCTTTGGGACAAGATCACCACCCCCGAACAGATCACGCTTTTTCTGGGTCGCAGCGATATGCACTCTTACAACCTGTGGTCGGCGGTGGATCGTGGCGACATGACGCCGGAAGATGCCCGCGCCGCAGCCATGAAGGGCGCGCGCAATGTCATCGAGGGCGAGAACCTGCGCCGCTGGATCAGCCACACGCTTAACCGGCTGTCGTTCGAGCGCGAAATGCTGGGCGAGGTTCCGCGCTATTCGGGTGAAATCACCCCGACACTGTTGCAGGTTTTCGTGCGGGCACACGGGGCCGACAAGCCGAAAGGGAGCAAGATCGATGAAGACCTGTTCACCGTCGAATGCGCCGCGCCCCTGCCCCTGCACATTGGAGACGGTAAGGCGTTGGAGCTGTCCGGGGACGAGTGGCGCGACCTCATGCAATCGTGCGGCTATGTCCCCCCGGCCAAGAAGCCCGCGAAACCCCCGATCCTGAATTTCAAGGCGGATGAAATCGCGCTTAGAGGCCGGGGCTGCTATCGTGGTGCACCGACCGTCGAGACCCTGCCGCAAATCGAAATGACCAAGGCAGAATACAAGGCGCAGGGTGATGGGTCATGGGTTCAACTTTCGGCCTGCGGTGAATACCGCGCCCGCACTTGCACAGACCCGCGCGATAAGCGCGCCTACTACTTGCGCGGGCGTGTTGCGGTTTTTCTGACCGACAGCAAAGCCCACACCGCGCCCGAGAGCGCCAGCGAGACGGAGGCGGCTCAATGAGCCGCAAAGTCTATCGCTTGAAATCCGGGGTGCGCCTTATCTCTTGTCGCTCCGATTATGGGAGGACGGCGGCGATCTGGCCGACATGGGGAGGCGGGGCGATGAACATGCCCCGCGATCAAGTCGCAGCTTGGTTGCGCACCGCGCGCCGTGAAAACTACATCGAGGCAATCCTATGAACCGCCCCGCGATCTATTCCCGCCCGAACAAGCCCCTGACGATC
>NZ_CP149934.1:580000-581595 GCF_037949795.1 Thioclava sp. GXIMD2076 | reverse complement strand
GGCTTCAATTCAGAGCTTGCACCCCTCCTTTTAACCTTCCGGCACCGGGCAGGCGTCAGACTGTATACGTCGCCTTACGGCTTCGCACAGCCCTGTGTTTTAAGTAAACAGTCGCCACCCCCTAGTTTGTGCCCCCCACCTATAGTTGCCTACAGATGGGGCCTCCTTCTCGCGAACTTACGGAGGCATTTTGCCGAGTTCCTTAAACGTGGTTCTCTCAAGCGCCTTGGTATTCTCTACCAGTCCACCTGTGTCGGTTTCGGGTACGGTCTTATAGAGAGGCTATTTCCAGGGACCTGTAGGCTGCCCGACCAATCCGATAAGGTCGAACAACGGTTCAGATCCGTCACCATCTCACGGCCCAGGAATATTAACCTGGTTCCCATCGACTACGCCTTTCGGCCTCGCCTTAGGGGCCGGCTTACCCTGCTCAGATTAGCTTTAAGCAGGAACCCTTGGACTTTCGGCGACAGGGTCTCTCACCCTGTTTGTCGCTACTCATGTCAACATTCTCACTTCTGATCACTCCACCGGATGCCTTACAGCCCGGCTTCACAGTCAGAACATTGCCTCCAATACTCCCGAAGGAGATAAGGAGGCAGCGTTCTATATCACAGAACGCTCCGCTACCACGCACTTCACAGTGCATCCAAAGCTTCGGCTCGTGGCTTGAGCCCCGTTACATCTTCGCCGCAGGACCTCTTAACTAGACCAGTGAGCTGTTACGCTATCTTTAAAGGATGGCTGCTTCTAAGCCAACCTCCTGGTTGTTTTGGAAGTCCCACATGCTTTCCCACTTAGCCACGAATTGGGGGCCTTAGCTGTTGGTCAGGGTTGTTTCCCTCTCCACGACGGACGTTAGCACCCGCCGTGTGTCTGCCGATCAGTTCTTCCCGGTATTCGGAGTTTGCTTAGACTCAGTAAGGCTGTGGGCCCCCATCATCCATGCAGTGCTCTACCCCCGGGAGAATACAATCGACGCGCTACCTAAATAGCTTTCGCGGAGAACCAGCTATCTCCGAGTTTGATTGGCCTTTCACCCCTAGCCACACGTCATCCGGACCCTTTTCAACGGGTGTCGGTTCGGACCTCCAGTTGGTGTTACCCAACCTTCATCCTGCACATGGCTAGATCACTCGGTTTCGGGTCTGATCCCACGAACTCGACGCCCTGTTAAGACTCGCTTTCGCTGCGCCTACACCTATCGGCTTAAGCTTGCTCGTAAGACCAAGTCGTTGACCCATTATACAAAAGGTACGCCGTCAGAGCTCGAGGCTCCTCCGACTGCTTGTAGGCGTCCGGTTTCAGAAACTGTTTCACTCCCCTCGTCGGGGTGCTTTTCACCTTTCCCTCACGGTACTGGTTCGCTATCGGTCAGTAAGGAGTACTTAGCCTTCGAAGGTGGTCCTCCGATCTTCAGACAGGATTTCACGTGTCCCGCCCTACTTAATTCGTCCCGTTGAGCTTCGTATACGGGGCTATCACCCATATTGCTGGACATTCCAGACCATTCTACTCACTCTCAAGGCTCGGCTGATCCGCGTTCGCTCGCCACTACTAGCGGAGTATCATATTGATTTCCTTTCCTCCGGGTA
>NZ_CP149934.1:300000-577500 GCF_037949795.1 Thioclava sp. GXIMD2076 | reverse complement strand
GTGAAGCTGACACTCACATCATCGAGCCGAAACCCTAGTGAGCCGATATACAGACGTTCATTTAGTCGATCATAGACCAAACCGCCCGCATATCTCTTCAGTAAAACCATCAATGTCAAAGAGCCGAAGACAAAAATCAACAGCAGCACCCAATCCCTCAGGTGCGAACCGCAAACCTCATCTTCCGAATGTCTATCGCTTTAACCACCCCAAACCGTCTCTCTCGATCCCGTCTGCCGCGGCCTCCGCGCCCCGCTGCGTCGTCTGCCGCTGCGGTGAAGCGGTATTTACGGACAACACCCAAACACCGCAACCCCTTTTTCAACGAAAATCATAAATTCATACAAAAATTCAAATAACATACTGAAATATATATAGTTATTTCGATCAGTTTTATGACACAGCCATCATCCTGACACACCCGCCACACCGACACACCGGAATCACCACCTAAGACAATGCCCTCCAGAGGTGCGGTCAGGCCAGCGACCTATAGCGGCTCCTGGGCGAGCGCCTGTTCGTCCGGCTCAAGGCCCACGAAGGCCCCCAAGGCACGGCCAGCAAACCAGATCACCGCGGAGAGCGTCGCCGGAGCCGCAATCCCCACGGCCATGGCCAGACCGTCAGAGACAGGGATCAGCGCGACCGAGGACGAACACAGGAACGCAATCGCGAACTGGATCGCGCCGACCAGCGCCGAGCCGACACCCGCCATTGCCCGCGCAGCCCCCATAGCGACCGCCATCATATTGGCCGTCAGAAGCCCGACCATGCCCATCACCAGCCATAGGGGCACGACATAGACCCATAAATTCGTGGTGCCCGACAGCATAACCAACCCGAGAGCCAACATCACGATGACAGGCAGACCGCGCCCGATCAGCGCCTCGGGCGAGACCCTGTCGAGCAGCTTCGTGTTGAGATGAGATGACAGCATCAGGGCCGCAGCCACCAGCCCGAAGATCAGCCCGTATTGCATATTACCGAGGCCGAAGCCGGTCTTGAACACCCCTGCCGAGCCCGTGATGAAGGCAAACATCGCCCCCTGGATCAGGGCCGCCGAGAGGGTTGCCACCACAAAGGCCGGTCGCGCGATAAGCGTGCCATAGCTGCGGAAGGCCCCGCGAAAGGCCTTAGGCTGGCGTTTCGCGGCTGGCAGGGTCTCGGGCAATGTGATCTGCGCCAGTATCGCCGCAACACAGCCGATCACGATCATCGCGACGAAAATCGCCTGCCAGCCGAGATAGGTATAGAGCACCGAGCCCAGAAACGGCGCCGCAATCGGCCCGACCGTCATCAGCATCACCAGCACCGTCAGCGTCTTGGCCATCTGCCGACCGGTGAAGAGATCGGAGACCATCGCCCGACCGACCACCATCCCCGCACAGGCACCCACCGCCTGAACGAAGCGCAGGCTGTTGAATACCGTAATATCGCGCGTGAACAGAAGCGCCAGCGAGCTCACGGTGAACAGCGCCGCCCCGCAGATCAGCGGCACCTTGCGGCCATATCCCTCGATCAGCGGTCCCATCATCAGCTGCCCCGCGCAAAGCCCCAGAAAGAAGAGCGAGAGAGACATCTCGACCCCGGCCGCAGAGGCGTTCAACACCCCCTCCAGCTCGTGCATCGCCGAGAGATACATATCCGTCGCAAGCGGCGGGAAGATGGTAAGAAGCGCAAGCACGGTGACAAAAACCCAATAGGGAGGATGGCGGTCTGACATGATCTATCCAGTCGTAAGGCGCCACCAACGGGCAATGCGCCAAAGGGAAGGGACCGATTCCAATTGATCGGCGGGCTTGCAACCGATATTAGGAGACTAGGGTCTCGTATCAATACGAAACTTGCGTCTCTTAACCCATGCAGGGCAGCTATGACACAAACGCCTCCCCCCGCCGGACGGCCGCGCAACCGCGATACCGGCCCCGCCCTTCTGGCCGCGGCCCATCATCTCGTCGCCCAGCACGGCTATGAGGCGGTGTCGATCTCGCAGATCATCGAAGAGGCAGGCGTCTCCCGCCAGAGCCTCTACCGGCGCTGGCCGACCAAGGCCGATCTCGTCCTTGACAGTTTCCATGCGATGTCGGCCCCCCTGCCCCCGCTCGATCCGCATTGCCCGGGGCGCAAGACGCTGGAGCTGTTCCTGACCCAGATCTTCCACAATCTCGCAGATATGGGCAGCGCCCTGACCGCGCTGATTGCCGCCGCCCAGACGGATCTGCAGTTCCGCGCCCATTTCGTGCAGAGCTTCGTGAAGCCCCGCGAAGAGCTGATGCTCGAGATCCTGCGCCACGCGCGGACCCGCGGGGAAATCGGGGGGGGATGCGACCTGCAGATCCTGTCGGACATGATCCATGGCGCGTTCTGGTATCGGGTGCTCAATGGCGATCCGCTCGACCAGCAAGTCGTCACGCGGTTGGTCGCGACCGTTTTTGCAAGCGCAACCTCTGGCTAGCATCGCGACCCGACCGAACATCGCGGACCTCTTCCACCGGATAGTCCCACCAGAAAGATCCCACCTCAAGCGGACGTGATTTTCTTCCCGAGAGATTTTGCATCATAGGCGTCTTATAAATAAGTTACAGTATAACATATCAACGCAAGCCCGAGTTCCGATGCCCCGAAATGCCCCGATAGAATTGCGCGCCTCGACCCTGTCGATCAGCGCGGCCAGACGTATGGTCTACGCCGTGATCGTGATCGCCCTCCTCTGGGGTCTGGTCGCCTGGGCCGTCATCCTGCCATGACCACGCCCATCACATTCGACAATGTCACGCTCAGCTATGACCGGCGTCCGGCGGTCCACCACCTGTCTGGCTGTTTCGCGCACGGCAGCAAGACCGCCATCGTCGGCCCCAATGGCGCGGGCAAATCCACCCTGATGAAGGCGCTGATGCGTCAGCGTCTGGGCGTCGAGGGCCGGATCGATTTCGGCGGCCTCAGGCCCAATGATTTCGGCTATCTGCCTCAGCTGGCCGAGATCGAGCGCGGCTTCCCGATGACGGTCTCGGATGTGGTGGTCATGGGCGCATGGCGCCGGATCGGGGCTTTCCGCAGCATCGGCAAGGGCTTTGCGCAGAAGGTGGCCGCGGCGCTCGAGGCGGTCGGAATGAGCGGGTTCGAGAGCCGCATGATCTCGTCGCTTTCGGGCGGGCAGATGCAGCGCACGCTTTTTGCGCGGCTGATCGTGCAGGATGCGCAGGTGATCCTGCTCGACGAGCCTTTCACCGCCATCGACGAGGCGACAACCCGCGACCTGCTCGACATCATCGCCCGCTGGCATGGCGAGGGCCGGACGGTGATTGCCGTCCTGCATGACATCCAACAGGTGCGCGCGGCCTTCCCCGAGACGCTTCTGATCGCGCGCAGGATGATCGGCTGGGGCTCAACGCCACAGGTGCTGACCGAGGACAATCTGCGCATCGCCCGTAATACCACCACCGCATGGATGCCCGATGCCGGCCCCTGCGAACCGAAAGATGCCACAAGATGAGCCTCTATTCCGCGGTCCTCCAGCCCTTTGTCGATTATGGCTTCATGCGCCGCGCCCTTGTGGCCTCCATCGCCCTCGGGCTGGGTTCGGGGCCGGTAGGCGTGTTGCTGATGCTGCGCCGGATGAGCCTTGTGGGCGATGCGATGAGCCATGCGGTCCTGCCCGGCGCCGCGATCGGCTTCCTGCTGGCGGGCGGGCTATCGCAGCTCGCGATGGGGGTCGGCGGCGCGGTCGCGGGGCTGAGCGTCGCCGTGCTGGCAGGGCTGGTCACCCGCGGCACCCAGATCAAGGAAGATGCGAGCTTTGCCACCTTCTATCTCACCTCGCTGGCGCTTGGCGTGCTGATCGTCTCGCTTAAAGGCTCCAATATCGACCTTCTCCATGTGCTTTTCGGAACGATCCTGTCGGTCGATGCCAAGGCGCTCTACATGGTGGGCGGGATCACCAGCTTCACGCTGATCGTGCTGACGCTGGTCTATCGCCCGCTGGTGATGGAATGTTTCGACCCGAACTTCCTGCGCTCGGTCGGCGGGCGTGGCAGCCTCTATCATCTGATCTTCCTCTTTCTGCTGGTCATCAACCTCGTGGCGGGCTTTCAGGCACTCGGCACGCTGATGGCCGTGGGGCTGATGATGCTGCCCGCCGCCTGTGCCCAGCTCTGGGCACGCACCCTGCCCGCAATGGTCGCGGTCTCGGCGGCCATCGCCATGGTCTCGGGCTTTCTGGGGCTTCTGGTCTCCTACCATCTGGGCTTTGCCTCCGGCCCCACGATCATCCTCACCGCCAGCTGTTTCTACGCCATCTCCCTTCTGGTCGCGCCGCAAGGCTTTCTGGCCCGAGCCCTTCACCGCCCCCATCTCGCGGGCTAATCAAAGGATAACCGCAATGACACATCTCTTCCGCCCCACGCTTTCGGCGCTGGCCATCACCGTCGCCACCATCGGGGCCGCCCATGCCGATACGATCAATGTCGTCGCCAGTTTCTCGGTTCTGGGCGATGTCGTAAAAAACGTGGGCGGCGCGCATGTGACTGTGCGCAACCTCGTGCCCGCCAATGGCGACCCCCATGACTACTCCCCCACCCCCGAGGATGCGAAGGCGCTCAAAGCGGCACCCGTGACCTTCCTCAGCGGCGAGGGCCTCGAGACATGGTTCAAACGTCTGGCCAAGGCCTCGGGCACCGACAAGGAGCCGGTCATCGTCTCCGAGGGCATCAAAACCCATATGTTTGATGAGGACGGCAAGCAGGTCACCGACCCCCATGTCTGGAACTCGATCCCCAATGTCATGATCTGGGTCGATAATATCGAGATGGCTCTGGCATCGGCCGATCCTGCCGATGCCACTGATTTCAAGGCCAATGCCGCGAGATACAAGGACCAGCTGCGTGCGCTGGATGGCAAGATCCGCGAAGAGATCGGCGAGACGTCCACCGGTAAACGCCAGATCCTGACGAGCCATGACGCCTTCGGCTATTTCGGCGAGGCCTATGGCGTGACCTTCCTTGCGCCGCAGGGCGTATCCACCGAGACCGAAGCCTCCGCCGCAGATGTCGCCCGCATGATCGACCAGATCAAGGCGGATGGTGTGAAGACCTATTTCGTCGAGAACTCGAACGACCCGCGTCTGGTCAAACAGATAGCAGAAGCCACTGGCGCGCAGCCGGGCGGCGAACTCTATCCGGAATCGCTCTCGGGCTCCGACGGCCCGGCGCCAACCTATCTGGATCTGATGCGTTATAATGCGGACCAGATCGCCACGGCGATCTCGCAGAAGTAATCCATCGGGGCGGCGCGCAAGCCGCCCCATTTTCAGAATTTCAGGGCCGCGTCATCCTTCACTTCCTTGATGGCAAAGAAGGTCCGGATCTGGCGCACCCCCGGCAGGGTGATCAGCTCGCGCCCGTGCAGGCGGTTGAAATCGCGCATATCGCCCACGCGGATCTTCATCAGATAATCGAAATCCCCTGCAACGAGGATACAGTCGAGCACCGCAGGCATCTTCTGCACCGCCGCCTCGAATTCGGCAAAACTCTCGGGCGTCGAACGGTCGAGCACCGCGCCCACCATCACCAAGGCCCCGAGCCCCACACAATCGGGCGCGATCCGCGCGCGCACATTCGAGATGACGCCCGTCTCGAACAGCCGCTGCGTCCGCCTGTGGCAGGTGGCGGGCGAGATATTGCACCGCGCCGCCAGCTCCGCATTGCTCAGCCGCCCGTCGGACTGCAACAGCCGCAGGATCGACAGATCGATTCTGTCCAGATCTACTGTGGAAGGATCTTCCAAAATATCACCCTTTATCTTCCTGTTTCACGACAGCAGGAGAATTTTGAGAGAGATCCCGCAAATCTGCAAGCCAAGTTAGAGAGCACCTTTCACAGACTTCTCGCTAGCCTGTCTCCATCACCAAACGGAGACCCAGATGAGCCTACTCGACAAATTCCCCCGTTATCCGCTGACCTTCGGCAAGACCCCCATCGAGCATCTGCCCCGCCTGAGCGAGGCGCTTGGCGGCGGCATCGAGATCTATGCCAAGCGGGAGGATTGCAATTCCGGCCTCGCGATGGGTGGCAACAAGTTGCGCAAGCTGGAATATATTGTCCCCGACGCCATCGCCTCGGGTGCCGATACGCTGGTCTCCATCGGCGGCGTGCAATCGAACCACACCCGCATGGTCGCGGCCACGGCCGCCAAACTCGGCATGGGCTGTGTCGTGGTGCAGGAGAAATGGGTGCCCCATTATGACGCCGTCTATGACCGCGTCGGCAATATCATGATGACCCGCCTGATGGGCGCCGACTCGCGGCTGGTGGAGGACGGCTTCGATATCGGCATCCGCAAGAGCTGGGAGGATGCGATCCAGTCGGTCAAGGATCGTGGCGGGAAACCCTATGCCATCCCCGCCGGAGCCTCGGTCCATAAATATGGCGCGCTCGGCTATATCGGCTTTGCCGAGGAAGTGGCCGAGCAGGAGAAGGAGCTGGGCTTCACCTTTGACTATATCGTTGTTTGCGTGGTGACCGGCTCGACACAGGCGGGGATGATCGTGGGCTTTGCCGCGCAGGACCGCGCCGACCGGGTGATCGGCATTGATGCCTCGGGCACACCCGAGCAGACCCGCGCGCAGGTGCGCGAGATCGCGGATAATGCCGCAAAGCTCGTGGAACTCGGGCGCGGGATCCGCGAGGACGAGATCGTCATCAACGAGGATTACGCCTATCCCGCCTATGGCGTCCCCTCGGAAGAAACCAACGAGGCGATCCGCCTTGCCGCCCGCACCGAGGCCATGATCACCGATCCGGTCTATGAGGGCAAATCCATGCAAGGCCTGATCGACCTGACGAAAAAGGGCTTCTTCCCCGAAGGCTCGAAGGTTCTCTATGCGCATCTGGGCGGTGCGCCCGCGCTCAACGGCTACAGCTATTACTATCGCGAGGGCTGAGCGCCCAAAGATTGCGCCTTCTCTGCGGCCCGACACCGTTATCGGGCCGCAATAGACATTGCGCAATGGTCAGGGCTAGGATTCGCAGCCGCGCGATTTACATGGGAAGCAACACAAAACCGGACCTGACCATGACCACCACCGAACGCACCGCCTCCCAGAGCCGGACCTTCTCCCTCGCCCAGTCGGACTTCCCGCTCGCGCCCCTCGCCAGCGGGCAGGCCGATGTCCTGGCGCTCATCGTTGACACCGAAGGCCCATCCTACCGGCCCAAAGGCGCCGGCATGGCGATCACGCCCGAAGGTCGCCGGACGGGGTCGCTCTCCTCGGGCTGCATCGAGGAGGATGTGGTGCTCCATGCCGCCTCGATCCGCGCCAGCGGCACGCCCCGCGTGATCCGTTATGGCCGCGGCTCGCCCTATCCCGATCTGGCCCTGCCCTGCGGCGGCGGGCTCGATATCCTCCTGATGCCGGTCTCCACGCCCGAAGCCCGCGCGCCCTTCATCGCCGCGCAAGCGCAGCTGGCCGCACGCCGCCCCGCCGCACTGCGGCTGCCCCTCCCTGATGCCTCGGGCGAGGTCGCGCTGACCCTCACGCCAGATCTGCGGTTTCTGGTCTTCGGCAAGGGGCCCGAAGCACGGATTTTTGCGGGGCTGACCCATCTGGCAGGCTATCCGACCGAACTCTTCTCACCCAGCGAAGAAACCATTGGCAAGGCCGAGGGCCATCCCGCGCGCCACCTCGTTTCGGCGCGCTGGCCCGAAGGCCTGCAGACCGACCCCTATACCGCCGTCACGCTCTTTTTCCACGATCACGACTGGGAACCCCCGATCCTTACGCACGCGCTGGCCAGCGACGCCTTCTATATCGGGGCGCAGGGCAGCCTGCGCACCCATGAGGCCCGATGCGCCACGCTGGCCGATGCCGGTGTGCCCCCCGAACAGATCGCGCGGATGGACCGTCCTTTCGGGCTGATCCCTTCGGCGCGCGACGCCCGCACATTGGCGGTCTCGGTTCTGGCCGATGTGCTGGCCGAGGCGCGGATCACATGATCACCGGACTTCTTCTGGCCGCAGGCGCCTCGCGCCGCTTCGGGCCCGAGGACAAGCTTCTGGCCGAGTATCGCGGTATGCCTCTGGTGCTGCATATGGCGCGGGCCTTGCGCCAGTTGACCCGCGACACGATCGCCGTAACCTCCAACGAGAGGGTCGCGGACCTTCTGGCCCCGTCGGGCTACCGGATCATCCGCATTGCCGCAGGCCAGCCTCAATCGGAGAGCCTGAAAGCAGGGCTGGCCGCGCTCGGGACGCCTACCCGCAATATCCTCATCACGCTCGGCGATATGCCCGCCCTCACCCGCAAGGATCTGGCGCGGGTGGCAGAGGGCACAGCCCCCGCCTGTGCCTGCGCGGGTTCGGACGACCCGATCATGCCGCCAGTGCTGATCGCACCGCAGGATATTGCCGCATTGAGGGAGGTGACAGGCGATCAGGGCGCAGGACGCCTGCTGCGCCACCGCCCCGATCTCAGGCGAGTCATTCTGCCTGCCGCGCATCTGCGCGATATCGATTTTCTGGCAGATCTGATGGAATAGGGGCGGCCCTGAGGCCGCCCCTATTCTCGTTTTTTGCTGTCTTTAGCCCTCGAGAGCTTCGAGCCCCGCCACAATCTTGTCGGGCGTGGCTGGCACATCATAGACCCGCACGCCGCAAGCGTTGTGAATGGCGTTCAGGATTGCGGCCCCCGCACCCGAAATCCCCAATTCGCCAATGCCCTTGGTCTGGATCGGGTTGGCCTGATCATCGCGCTCCTCCAAAAAGACCACATCCATCTTCCCCGGAATATCGGCATGGGAGGGGACGTGGTAATTGGCAAGATCGCGCGAGACCAGATGACCGGTGCGCGGATCATGGGAAAGCTCTTCGTTGAGCGCCGTGCCCACGCCCCAGATCATGCCACCCACAGCCTGCGAGCGCGCGGTCTTTTCGTTGAGGATCCGCCCCATACCGAAGACCCCCAGCATCCGCCGCACACGGGTCTCGCCGGTCCAGCGATGCACCGCGACTTCGACAAAATGCGCGCCAAAGCCCGAGGACAGGAACTCTTCCGAGGTCTTGCCGCCCTCGATGGCCCCCTCCGCCGAGATCTCGCTCTCGATCAACTCGGAAAGCGGTTTTTCCAGATTGCCGCCCCGCGCGATCCCGTCTTTCAGCGTGAGATCCGCCACATCGCAGCCAAGCTTGCCCGCAACCTCCTCTCGCAGTTTCTTGGCCGCGAGGAATACCGCCGAACCCGCCGAATTGGCCCCGAAAGAGCCGCCCGAGCCCGAGGCCCCCGGCAGATCGGTATCACCCAGACGCACCTCGACCTTTTCCATCGGCAGACCCAGCATCTCCGCCGCGATCTGTCCCAGGATCGTGTAGCTACCGGTGCCGATATCGGTCATATCGGTCTCGACCACGGCACCATCCCCGCGCAGGATGACACGCGCTGCCGAGGGCACCAACAGGTTCTTGCGCGCGGCAGAGGCCACGCCCATCCCGATATACCAATCGCCCTCCATCCGCGAACGCGGTGCCTGACGCTGGTCCCAGCCGAACTGCTTGGCCCCCTCACGCAGGCTCTCGGCCAGCGACCGCGCCGAGTAGGCAAGCCCGTCCACCGGATCGGCATCGGGGATGTTCTTCAGCCGCAACTCCACCGGATCCATGTCCAGCTTCTCGGCCAGCTCGTCAAAGGCGGCCTCAAAAGGCACCATCCCCACAGCCTCGCCCGGTGCGCGCACCGAGCCCGTGGGCGTGCGATGCACCTGCGCCACCGTCTGCAGGAAATGCAGTGTTTCAGCACCATAGAGGAATTGCGACGCCTGCGAGCACGGCTCGGCAAAGCCCTCATCCGACAGGTTCGTCACCAGATCGTCATGACCGATCGCCAACAGCTTGCCCGATTTATCGGCGGCAAAGCGCAGCCGCTGGACGGTCTGGGTCCGGTGCAGCACCGCGTCAAACACGTTCTGGCGCGTCATCACCACCCGCACGGGGCGCCCGAGCTCCTTGGCGGCCAGACAGGCTGCCACGGCCTCCGCGCCCACGCCGAGCTTGGACCCGAACCCGCCGCCCACATAGGGCGAGAGCACCCGCACATATTTCGGGTCGATCCCAAGCGAATCCGCCAACTCGTTGCGGTTGAAGCGCAGCATCTGCAGCGAACCATGCAGGATCACATGCTCGCCCTTCCACTCGGCCACGGCGGCATGGGGCTCCATCGCGGCCGCCACATGGCCCGCCGTGGTGAAGGTCAGATCGACCGCAGCATCCGCCGCCGCCATCACCTTGTCGATCTCGCCCTTGATGACCGCGCCGTCATTGTCGGGCGCATGGCAGGCCTCATCGAGCGGATCGACCGAGACCTCCTCGGCCTCATAGCTGATCTTCAGGTTCAACGCGCCGTCACGGGCCTGCTCGAAGCTCTCGGCCACGACCAGCGCTACCGGCTGACCGTAGTAATCGACCCGCGTATCGGGCTGCGAGGGAGCCTCGTCCGCCATGCCCTGCGCGGGGTTGCGCAGGAATTTCGGGCCGTGGAACACGCCCAGAATCCCCGGAAGATGCGCAATCGAACTCTCGTCGATGCCTGTCACCTTCCCCTTGGTGATCGTGGCGCGCACCAAGACCCCATCGACCCGACCGGGCAGTTTGACCTCGGCGGCATAGGTGGCAAGACCCGAAACCTTCAGCGCGCCCTCGCTCCGGTCGAGCGGTTTTCCCAAAACCCCCTGCTGCATCTCGTCGAGAAGGCGGGGTTGGGCTTTGTCCATACGGAAGACATCATTCATGCGGCAGTCCTCGTTTTATCGGTGCCAGCCGAGGCCGGTGCGAGGCCCGCGGCCTCCCGCAGCACGGCCATCAGGCTGCGTTTGAGAAGGGGAAGTTTGAACTCGGTCTCGGGATGCGGATTGGCATCGCGGCAGAGCGCCTCGGCCACCTTTGCGAAGAGCGCGTCACTTGGCTCCTGCCCCACCAGCATCCCGTCCACGGTGGCGTTCTTCCACGGGCGCACGCCCACACCGCCAAAGGCCAGCGAGGCCTGCGCAATCTTGCCGTTCTCCAGCGTGATCACTGCCGCCACCGACACCAGAGCGAAAGCATAGGATGCGCGGTCGCGCACCTTGCGATAGGCCTGAACCGAGCCTTTGACCGGCGCGGGCAATACCACCGCCGTAATCATCTCGCCCGGCTTGAGCACCGTCTCCACATCCGGGCGATCCCCCGGAAGGGTGTAGAACTCATCCATCGCAACCAGACGCGCGCCATCTTCGCCCGTGACCTCGATCTGCGCCTCGAGCACCCGCATCGCCACGGCCATATCCGACGGATGCGCCGCCATGCAGTCCTCGGAGGTGCCGAAAATCGCCAACATACGCCCGACACCGCCCTGCGCCGAACAGCCGGTGCCCGCCTCGCGCTTGTTGCAGGCCATCGAGGTATCATAGAAATACGGGCAACGCGTGCGCTGCAGCAGATTGCCGCCCGTGGTGGCCTTATTGCGGATCTGGCCCGAGGCCCCTGCCAGAATGGCGCGAGACAGGACCGGATAGAGCGCGCGGATCTTCGGATCGGCGGCCAGATCGGCATTGGTCACCAGCGCGCCAATCCGCACGCCCCCGTCCTGCGGCTCGACCTTGTCCAGACCTGCCACGCGGGAAATATCCACGAGCGCCTGAGGCACTTCGACCTGAATTTTCATCAGATCCAGCAGGTTGGTCCCACCCGCAATGGCGCGCGCGCCATTGCTCATCGCCCCGATCGCGGCGGCCTGATCTTCGGCACGGCTATAGGTGAACTCCCTCATTTCTTCACCTCCGCCGCCATTGCGATTGCTTCACGAATAAAGGGATAGGCCGAGCACCGGCACAGGTTGCCGCTCATCCGCTCGGCGATCTCGGCGTCGTCGAGGCTGACCTCGCCCGCCAGATCCGGCGACACATGTGACGGCGCCCCCGCCTTGGCCTCTTCCATCATCCCGGTGGCCGACATAATCTGACCGGGCGTGCAATACCCGCACTGATAGCCGTCCTTCTTTACAAAGGCAGCCTGCAGATCGGACAGGTTCTCGGGATTGCCCAGCCCCTCGATCGTGGTCACCTGATCGCCATCATGCATCGCGACCAGCGACAGGCAGGCATTCACCCGACGCCCGTTTACCAGAACCGTGCAGGCTCCGCATTGTCCATGATCGCAGCCCTTTTTGGAGCCGGTCAGCTCCAGATGGTCGCGCAGCGCGTCGAGTAGTGTCAGGCGAGGATCGTGATCCAGCCTGTGGGTCGTTCCGTTGACCTTCAATTCGGTATGCATGGTGACTCCCGTGGGGGTTGGATAAGCCGACCGGCGCTGCCGGTCCGCGGTCTCTAACTCCCCCAACGAGTCGGGCGCTGGCTGGTTCCAAAGAAATCCTTATAAACCGGCCTGACCCCGTGTCAGCGTGATGCCTGACCTTAGTCAGGCGAATTCCGCATAAACCGGCGAACCTTCGACTGTCTTGGAAATTCCCGACAAAATCGCCTCGCCGGTTTCCTGCCGCAGCTCTGCATACCACGCCTCGGTCACCGCCATATCCACACCATGGGTCACATCACACCGCGCCCGCGCCCGCAGCACCAGATCGGCGCAGCGCTCGGCCCGTGCCGCCTGATAGGCCTGCAGCGCAGCGGGAATATCCGCATGCGCCGCCAGCATATCCTCCAGCACAACCGCATCCTCGATCGCCATGCAGGCCCCCTGCCCCAGATCGGGCGTGGTGTTATGCGCGCTGTCGCCTAGAATACAGATCCGCCCCTTGGCCCATGTCATGAACGGATCGATATCATGGATCTCGACGCGGTTGATTGCCCCGCCATCGGCCGCCGCAATCAGTTTTTGCACAGGCTCGGCCCAACCGGCAAAACTCTCCTGCAACAGCGCCCTGTATTCGGCCCGCTCGGGGGCCACGCCCGACGGCATCGGCTGGTCGAAGAAGAAATAGAACCGCCCCTCGCCGTCATCTCCCGCTCCGATCGGCATGACAGAGGCGCGTTTGCCCTCGGCCACGAAGGTCGTCCAGCGGTCGGCAGGCGCAATCGCCGTATCGACCTCGACAATGCCGTTCCAGTTCACATAGCCCGCATAGCGGCGCGCCTTCGGACCCAGAAGATGCTCACGCACAAGGCTATGCGCCCCATCCGCCCCGATCAGAAAATCGCCCACCACCTCGGTGCCATCTTCGAACCGCGCGACAACCGTCTCGCCCAGATCCTCGACGCCCACCAGCCGCATCCCGAGCGCGATCTCCTCGCGCCCGAATTCGTCCATCAGCATCTCCTGCGTGGCAGCCCGCGCCACCGGATAGCCGCGCTGGCCGGATTTCTCCCACAGCGGCGTCAGCGGAAAGGCACACATCGTCTCGCCGGTCAGCCCGTCGATATAGGCCATATCCTCCATCATCCCGCCAAGCTTGGCGATCTGTTCGCCCAGCCCCAAATGGTTGAGGCACTGGATCCCGTTGGGCCAAAGCGAAAGCCCCGCCCCGACCGGGCGCACCTCGCGCACCTTCTCGAATATCTTTACGTCAAACCCCTGACGGCGCAGCGCAATTCCCGCGCACAGCCCACCAATCCCTGCTCCGATGATGATGACTGTCTTCTGGGCCATGGCCTGCTCCTCCTTGGAAATCGGTTTTCTGGAAGGCTAGCGGCTTGACTACGAGATCGCCAGATGGTTGCGCGGGCCAATGGTGCGAATTTGCGCCGCTGCCGCTTTTCCGTGCAGGCATCGCAGACGCTCTAGCGGATTTCAGAGCCTGTAATAACCGCGATACCAGTCCACAAAGGCCTTTACGCCCTCTCGCACCGAGGTTTTCGGTGCATAACCGGTCAGGGATTTCAACAAACCCGCATCCGCCCATGTCGCAGGCACATCCCCCGCCTGCATCGGCATCAGGTTTTTTTGCGCTATCCGCCCCGTCGCTTCTTCGATTGCCGAAATAAAATCGGTCAGCTGGACGGCGTCATTATTGCCGATATTCACCACGCGGAACGGCGCAACCGGCGAGAGGCTGTCGCCCTCGGGGACCGCGTCCAGCCGCGCGGGAACCGCATCCACCAGTAGCCGGATGCCCTCGACGAGATCCTCGATAAAGGTGAAGTCGCGTTTCATATCGCCATGATTATACACGTCGATCGGCTTGTTCTCGAAAATGGCGCGGGTGAATTTGAACAGCGCCATATCGGGGCGGCCCCACGGACCATAGACCGTGAAGAAGCGGAACATCGTCACCGGCAGACCGAAGAGATGGGCATAGGAATGCGCCATAGACTCGGTCGATTTCTTGGTGGCGGCATAGAAGCTCATCTGGTGATCGGCCCGATCGGTCTCGCGATAGGGCATCTGCGTATTGGCACCATAGGCCGAAGAGGTGGAGGCCAGCAGCATATGTTTCGGCGGATGGGCGCGCGCGGCCTCCAGCAACTCGAAGGTTCCGATGATATTGCCTTCGAGATAGGCGCGCGGGTTGTCGATCGAATAGCGCACACCGGCCTGAGCGGCGAGGTGGATCACCACATCGGGCGTCTCTTCCTCGAAGAGCCTCATCAGCAGACCGGGCGTCTCGACCATACCCGTCACTTCACGGAAATTCCCGTCAGGGCGGAGCTGGTCGAGCCGCGCCTCTTTCAGCGTCACATCGTAATAGTCGGTCATGCCGTCAAGGCCGACAACCCGCCAGCCTTCCGACAGGAACCGCTGGCAGACAAAGGACCCGATAAAGCCGGCAGCGCCGGTGACGAGAATGGTGGGCATGATCAACCTCCGCTTTTACGGGCTCGTTATTGCCCCTAAGCCGGCGCGGGGGCAAGCCTTGTCAGCTTGCCATCCGGTCCTCGGATGCCGTGGGTACAGCCTCGCCACAACGGAAATACCCCACATTCTCGCTCATCGTGTCGATCCCTTTCTGCAGCATCTGTACGGCTGCGGAGCTCTGTTCGGCCATGGCTGCGTTCTGCTGCACCGCGCGGTCAAGATCGCTGACGGCGGTGTTCATTTCGTTCAGGCCGTTGCTCTGCTCCTGCGCCGAGGACGCGATCTGCTGGATCGAATCGCGAATGCCGGTGATCGATTCGTCGATGGATTGCAGCGCCTCCCCCGCCTGACCGACAAGCTCGACGCCGCGCCCGACCTGACGGGTCGAGGCCTCGATCAGATTGGCAATCTCGCGCGCCGCATCCGAGGAGCGCTGTGCCAGCCCGCGCACCTCGGAGGCCACGACGGCGAAGCCGCGTCCCGCATCGCCTGCCCGCGCGGCCTCGACACCCGCGTTCAGCGCCAGAAGATTGGTCTGGAAAGCGATATCGTCAATCACCGAGGTGATCCGCGAAATCGACTGCGAACTGGCCGCGATCTCGTTCATCGCGGTCACCGCATCATTCACCACGACGCTTGAGCGGTCGGATTGCTCCTTCGCCTTCTCAGCCTTGGAACGCGCGGTCAGCGTCATCTCGGCGGCGCCCCGCACCGAGGTCGTCAGCTCTTCAAGCGCTGCGGCACTCTGCTCGAGTGTTGCCGCCTGCCGCTCGGAACGGCGCGACAATTCGGTGGTGCCCGCGGTGATCGAGGCCGCTTCCTGCGCGATCTGTGCGGTCTGTTCGAGGACGCTGACCACCACCTGTTCGATCCGGCCGACCGCCTCGTTGAACTGCACGCGCAGATTGTCGAACTCGCCCAGATCGGTATCGATCCGCGTTCCCAGATCGCCCTCGGACAGCCGCTCGAGACAGCTCTCCATCGCATTGTTCATACGCATGTAAGGGGTCGTATCAACGGCGAATTTCACGACCTTCACGACCTTGCCCGCCGCATTGCGAATCGGGTTGTAGCTTGCGCGGATATGGACTTCCTTCCCGCCCTTTCCAATGCGGATGAAATCGCCCTCGATCGTCTCGCCCGCGCGCAGACGCTTCCAGTGGGTGCTATACTCCGCACCATTCACCTGATCGGCCGGCATGAACATGCTATGGGGTTTATTGAGGATCTCGGAACGCTCGTAACCCATAGCTTTGCAGAACAGGTCATTGGCCGACGTGATCGTGCCTTGCGGATCGAATTCGATCACCGCCTGCACCTTCTGGATCGCTGCAATCTGGCCCTCGGCATCCGCAGCCATATTGCGCGCATCCGTGATATCGAACGCATATTTCACAACCTTGAACGGCCGTCCCTCCGGATCGATCAGCGTCTCGTATGCCGCCTCGAGCCAGAGGATCTCTCCGTGTTTGTTCACCCGCCGCACGCGGCCCGCTTCCGAGGAACCCAGTTCCAACCTATGCCAGAAGTCACGATATTCCTGGCTATCGGCCTCACCTTTCGGCATGAAGATCCGGTGCGGCTTACCTCGGATCTCGTCGATCTTGTAATCCGTCGCGGTCAGGAACCGTTCATTCGCATCAAGAATATTGCCCTTCAGGTCGAATTCGATCACCGCCATCGAACGTTTGAGCGCATCGACTTGACTGCGGTTATCCCTGCGCCGCAGATGCATCGTCGTGATCTCGCGCGCGGCAATCAGCACATGCTCGGTGACCCCGTCCTTGCTGCTGATCGGCGAATAGGTCGTATCGAGCCAGATTTCCTCGCCCCTTGCATTCAGGCGCGGCACGATCCGGTTGACGGGTGTCCCGAGTTTCAGGATGCGCCAGATATCGTTGAAATCCTCCTGATGCAGATCCTTATCACGCACCAGTTTGTCATAGGGCTGCCCTAGGACATCTGTCGTCTTGAATCCGAACATAGTGGCGAATATTTCATTAATATACAAGAATTTACGGTCAATACTAACCCGCGCGACCGCATGGGAGTTCTCGAATGCATTCACTTCGCGACGCAGGTCTTCTAGCTCTTGGCGAAGTTTTTTTGAATTGAACATAGATGCTCCATAGCCGGCGGAATCATATCACTTTCCCGACCCTAGCCTGCACAGGTTAATCCGAGGTTTCTCTGTCTGGTTATCATGAGCATGACCCAAATCCGGCGCTTCTCCGCAGAACCTTCCCTGCGGGGAAGACGCGAATAGACCGAATTGACAAATGCAGAAATATGGCTCATATATAGAGTAGTACTGCGCTGCCGCGTGAGCAAGCCGCGTCCCGTTTGACGCAGCAGTATGACACCCACCCGTTCCCCATCACGCAGGGTTCGTATCGTCCGGCCAAGGCCTGCGGGATGCGCCCGTGGCTTTCGAGGTTGCGGCGTCACACCCCTCAGGCCGCCTCCCCGCGGTCGCGCCCAGCCATGATGGTTACGGGCACAAAGGATATTCATGTTCGATTTCGATATGCTGGGGCTCTCCCCCGCACTTAAAGACGCGCTGAGCGCGCAAGGGTTCAAAGAACCGACCCCCATCCAGAACAAGGCCATTCCGCTGGCCATGCAGGGCCATGACATCCTGGGCCTCGCCCAGACCGGCACCGGCAAGACGCTGGCCTTCGGCCTGCCGCTGATCGACCAACTGCTGCAGGCGCCGTCCAAACCCGCGCCCAAAACCGCCAAATCGCTCATCCTCGCACCCACCCGTGAGCTGGTGAACCAGATCGCCGACGGGCTGCGCACGCTGACCAAAGGCACCAAGATCCACATCATCACCGTCGTCGGCGGCCAGTCGATCAACCGCCAGATCGGCGCGCTGCATCGGGGCTGCGATATCCTCGTCGCCACCCCTGGCCGTCTCATCGACCTGATGGACCGCGGCTCGGTCGATCTGTCGCAGACCAAGCATCTCGTGCTCGACGAGGCCGACCAGATGCTCGATCTCGGCTTCATCCACGCG
Organism: Thioclava sp. GXIMD2076; assembly: GCF_037949795.1. NCBI lineage: Bacteria > Pseudomonadati > Pseudomonadota > Alphaproteobacteria > Rhodobacterales > Paracoccaceae > Thioclava > Thioclava sp. GXIMD2076. The sequence goes on along the minus strand of NZ_CP149934.1, from coordinate 559,712 downwards.
CTGCGCAAGATCGCACCGCGTCTGGGCACGCCGCGCCAGACCATGCTGTTCTCGGCGACCATGCCCAAGCAGATGGAAGAGCTGTCCAAGGCCTATCTCAACAATCCCCAGCGCGTTCAGGTGAGCCCGCCCGGCAAAGCGGCCGATAAGGTCAGCCAGTCGGTGCAGTTCATGGACAAGGCCGAAAAGCCCAACCGACTGCGCAAGATCCTCTCGCAGGACGAGGGCGCGCTGACTCTGGTCTTCTGCCGCACCAAGCACGGTGCCGAGAAACTGATGCGCTCGCTCGAGAAAGACGGCTTCCCCGCCGCCTCGATCCACGGCAACAAAAGCCAGAACCAGCGCGACCGCGCCATCGAGGGCTTCCGTGCCGGCACGACCACCATTCTGGTCGCCACCGACGTGGCCGCCCGCGGTATCGACATTCCGGGCGTGGCCTATGTGATCAACTTCGACCTCCCCGAAGTGCCTGATAGCTATGTACACCGCATCGGCCGGACCGCGCGTGCGGGCCGCGAAGGTCAGGCCATCGCCTTCTGCTGCGAGGAAGAGGTCGAGCTTCTCGACCAGATCGAGAAGCTGATGAAGATCGAGATCCCCGTGGCCGCGGGCTCGCGCCCTGCCGGTGTCTCTCCTGCCCCGCGTGGCCGTCGTCGGGGTGGCCCGCCGAAATCGGGCGCCGTGCGGGCGTTCAAACCTGCGGGTGAGGGCAAACCGAATGGCCAGAACCGCCGCCGCAAACCGCAAGGCTCGGGCAAACGGGGTCCCGCCGATGCCGGGCCCGCAAAGCGCCGCGCGCCACAGCACTGATCAGATACACGCCCTGCCGGTCTTCCGGCGGGGCGTTTTTCAATGCGCGACAATCTGCACCCGCGTAATCTCGGGCGCCACATTGCGGATCACCGCCTCGAGCGTGCTGCGCAGATGCGTCTCGATATAGCTGGCCTGAAATTCCGATCCTGCCCGCAGAACGAGGCTCTCGCGGGTTTCTGAGACCACTGTCAGCTGTGCGAACCACGCCCCCCAGAAGGTCGGGTGATGGCTCTGCAAACGGCGCGCCACGTCCGGCCAGATCCCGTTGCTCGGCAGATCGGCGGCCCTGAGTGGCACCACATTCGTTTCCGGCGCTGCAGGTTCGCTCGGAGCGAGCCGCTCGACCAGATCGGGTCCGATCTTTGCCCAACCCTCCCGTGTATCCTCGAGGATCTGTGCGACGTTCAGACCATAAAGGGCCACCCTGCCCCGCGCCGCAGGACGCTTTTCGATCAGCCAGCGACGTTGGCGTAGCGCCGCCATCTCGCGCTTGACCGTGCGCACATCGACAGACCACAGCTTCGATATCTCGGCCTGCCCCATCGATAGCTCGTCATTTTGCCAATTATATCGCGCTGTTATCAGGCAGATCAGCCGGAGCGCCTGCTTCTGGATATACTTGTCCTGTGAAAGTGCATAGCTTCCAAGGACGGACAGCAAATCGTATTTACGCGCGGCCGCACCGCGACCCACTGCCTTTTTCATCATGCCACTGCTCCGGCGCATTTGAGCGCTTCATTGTTCGGGCGTCATTTCGCGCCTCATTTGCCGAGAGTATCACGGTTAGCCACATCAAGCCAACGCTTTCCTCTCGATGTTGGCCATTTGCGTCCGGAAATTCGATTCTGTCAAGCAGATGGGTTTTTCACCCTTCTTCCAATCCTCTTTTGATCAGAAAAAATGGTAATCATAGGTTAAGGGGGACATATAGGCTGTCACCCTAATTGGGTGGAAATGTCACCCTAATTGCCCGGAATGGCCCGATATTGTCCCCTCAAGGAATCGCCCGCGACTCGGTCTACACGGGAGAATCACTGGCAGGTCGATTCGGTCTCGAGACCGTTTAATTCATTGGCGCCGGACGCTGTTCGAACTTTCCGCTATATTTATAACTTTCTTTTTGCGTCAAAGGCAAATCCGGCGTATTTCTGGGTTCAGAGATAATCAACGTCCGAAAGAGGCAGATATGTTCACTCACGAAAGTCTGGAGGAGCTGCATTCCCGCTCGCTCAAGATGCAGGCAGCCATCCGCAAGCAGACCTTCTCGCCCGAGCACGAGAAGACATTGCGCCGCTTCTCCAGCTGGGAGGTCTCCGAGCTGATCCTGAAGATCAACCAATCGACCTTCCGTGGCCGCTTGGCCGCCGATCTTGACCTTCCCGGCGGGGAAGTCGAGGAGGAGGGCCGCCAGCGCTGGTTCACCCTTCCGGAGATCAACGAGATGCGGCGCAAGATGAAGGTTAACCGCCGCTCCCTGCAGCCGCCGCGACCGCATAAGAAGCGCGCGATCCGCGTGGCCATCTCCAACTTCAAGGGCGGAGCCGGTAAATCGACCGTGGCACTCCATATGGCGCATGCGGCGGCCCTCGATGGCTATCGCGTCCTGCTCGTCGATTTCGACCCGCAGGCCACGCTGACCCATTCGATGGGCCTCACCGATGTCTCCGAGGAGTTGACCGTCTGGGGGATCATCGCGCGCGACCTCATCCGCGAGACCGAGCGGATGAACAATGCGCCCCGCGCAGCCGAATCCGGCACGGCCCTGCCCCATCGCAGGCTTCCCGGCTCGATCCTTGATCTGGGGCTCGACAGCCTTCGCATCACCGATTTCATCCGCACCACCGCGTGGCCTACGATCGACATGATCCCCTCCTGCGCCAACGCGGCCTTCGTCGAGTTCGCCTCCGCGCAATACCGCCATCTCAATCCTGACTGGTCATTCTTCGCCGCGGTCGCCCGCTATCTCGATGCGGTGCCCCATGACAGCTATGATGTCATCGTGTTCGACTGCCCGCCGGCCATCGGATACCAGTCGATGAACGCGGTCTTCGCGGCCGATGTCCTCTATATTCCCTCGGGGCCCGGTTATTGGGAATACGACTCGACCACCTCCTTCATCGGACAGCTTTCGGAAGCCCTGGGCGATCTCTCCCACGGGTTCGAGGGGACCTTCCCCGCGGGGAATATGACCTTGCCGAAGGAATTCCTCGACATCCGTTTCCTGATGACGCGGTTCGAGCCGGGCAACGATCTGCACCGTGCGATGTTCGAAGCCTTCCGTAATGTGTTTGGTGAACGCTTAGCCGATAACCCGATCGAGATGACGCGGGCGGTCGAGCAGTCGGGGCGTTTCCTGTCATCTGTTTACGAGATAGACTACCGCACGATGACCCGAGAGACCTGGCGCAGGGCGCGCGCCTCCTTTGACCGCGCCTATGATGAGTTCCGTGCGACCTTCCTGAACGCATGGGAGAAACTGGAGGAGATTGAATGAAGAAGCGTCGGACCTTCGCCATCGACCTTCCCGAGGACGATGAAACAGGCACCTTCCCTGCGGGGAAGGTCGAACCCGAGGCCCCTGCCCCGCAGAACCGGCGCTCGCCCATGGCCGCCGCCATCAGCGAGAACGCGGCCAGCCTGCGCGACCGGACAGCTCTCGAGGCAAAGATCCGCGCCGAGAATGACGCGCTGGCCGCAGAGCATGTGCGGATGAAAAAGCTCGGCCTGATGGTCGATATGATCCCGCTCGACCAGATCGAGACGTGGAAGCTGATCCGCGACCGTGCCAAGGACGATGATTTCGAGCTGACCGAGCTGATCAAGTCCATCCGCGAGTTGGGGCTGTCCAATCCGATCCGTGTCGAAGCGCGCGATGATGGGAAATTCGAGCTAATTCAAGGGTTTAGGAGGCTTTCGGCCTATAAGTCCCTGCTCGAGGAGACCGGTGATGCCGAGCGTTGGGGGGTAATCCCCGCTGGCATTCTTCCCCGCGGGGAAGGTCTTGAGGGTCTTTACCGCCGCATGGTCGACGAGAACCTCGTGCGTAAGGACATCTCCTTCGGAGAGATGGCCGGGCTCGCGTTGAACTATGCCAAGGATCCCGGCACCGCGCAGATGGATCCCGACAAGGCGGTGGCCGAGCTCTTCGCAAGCGCGGGCTACCAGAAACGCAGCTATATCCGCAGCTTCATCAAGCTGGTGGACCGTCTGGGCGAGGATCTGAAGTTCATCCAGCATGTGCCCCGTTCGCTGGGACTGAAGTTCGTCTCTGAAATGGAGGACCGGCCCGAGATCGTGGCGCAGGTGCGTGAGGCTCTGAAAGACTGGGATAACCATTCCGCCAGTGACGAGCTGGATGTGTTGCGGCAGGCGATCGGCGAGGACACCGCTCGTCCGGCTCTCGTGCCGAAACCCGCCGCCAAGCCGCGGAGCGGTAAGGCGCGCACCGTGTTCCAGGTCCAGACCCGTACCGGAGCCGCCAAATGTACGGCCTCGAATGGCCGGCTGGAGATCCGGCTTGATCGCGATTTCTCGACTGTGGATCGCACCAGTCTGGAACGTGCCCTGAAAGATCTTCTAGACGGGCTTTCATGAAAACCTTCCCCGTGGGGAAGAAAAAGCGGCGGGTTTCCCCGCCGCTTTTTTATGGAGTATTGTCAGAGGCAGGCTCTATTGCGCGGCGATATCTCCCGCGCTCTCACGCTCGAAATAACCATGGAGCAGCAGTGTCATCTCCTGCTCGACGCTGGAGATGTGCTGGCGCATGATCTCGCAGCCGCGCTCGGCATCCCGCGCAAGAGCCGCCTCGGCGAGCTGGATGTGATCTGCAGATCGGTCGCTCAGCGCATGGGCGTCAATCAGCCCGCGGTAGCGCCTCTGGGCAATGGCGATCTGTTCGATGATGGCATGGATACGCGGCATCTTGCAGGCCGAAACGAGGGTCCGATGGAAGTCCCGATGAGCGATCTCCCATTCAGGGGAGCGCAGATTGGCCTCGGTGTTGCGCAGACGGTAAAGGGCCGCGGTGATGTCGCTTTCCCATTGCAGGTCACCCTGTTCGATGGCGCGGGTCAGCGCGAAGCATTCGCTATTGCGGCAGATCTCCATCACCTCGTGGAAATCAACGAGCGAGACCTCCGACACGGTATAACCGCGCTGGTCCTCGAATTGAATGAGGCGCGTGCCGGTCAGGCGGGATACAGCTTCGCGCAAGGGGCTGATCGAAACCCCGAGTTCGGCGCGGAGCCGGTCGAGATTGATCTTTTCGCCCGGCTTCAACTGATTGCTCAGAAGACGGTCCAATAACGCATCGTAGAGCGTAGAGACGAGGGTTGCTTTGCGCATGATAACCTGAAGATGGGACTCATATTAACTTAAGCCGATCTATACGCTGTAAATAGTATACATGGCTATAAAAATCGACGAAGTATGATAACATCGATTATATGCCTCAAACCCATGAGAAAAGCGGCGCATTCAGGTCCTGTCCTTTGACGCAGATGCCGCGTCACGATAGATCGGTGGCATGGAGTCAAAGGATGCACCAATGTCTAAGTTAATCTATATCCTGAACGGACCAAACCTGAATCTTCTCGGCAAGCGCCAACCGGAGATTTACGGCCGCGATACTCTGGATGATATCGAGAAAAACTGCCGTGCCGTCGCCGAGGCGGGCGGTGCCGAGGTCGCACTGTTCCAGTCCAACCATGAGGGCGTGATCATCGATACGATCCACGAGGCGCGTGAGAAAGCCTGCGCAATCGTGATCAATCCGGGCGCCTATAGTCATACCTCGGTCGCCATCCTTGACGCGCTCAACGCCTATGAAGGGCCGGTCCTCGAGGTGCATATCTCCAACATCCACAAACGCGAGGCCTTCCGCCATCACTCCTATGTTTCGGGACGTGCGGATGGCGTGATCTGCGGCTGCGGGATCGAGGGCTACGAATTTGCCGTCCGCCGTATCCTGAGCCTTCTGGGCTGAGTGATGGTGGCCTGTATCGATTGGCAGGGGCCGATCCTTTTCGACCCTCGGGGCACATTCGGCCATTTGCGCGGGATGGTCGCCGCCGGACAGGGCGTGCGCGTCGGGTCGGACGGGATCACCGCTATCGATGCGGGCCATATCGAATGCACCACCTCCGGGAGTAGCGGGGCGCCCAAACGCATCCGCCGGAGTCTCGAGAGCTGGACGCGCAGCTTTGTCCGCAACGGGGCGCTCTTCGGCTTGCAGGATGCGGTGATCGGACTCCCCGGAACGATGGCGCAATCGCTGACGCTCTATGCTGCGCTCGAGGCGGCATGGGCGGGGGCAGGGCTTGTCGATCTGTCGGGGTTGCGGGCGGACCGGCAGCTTGGCCAGCTGGTCGCGCACGGGGTCAGTCATGTCTATGCCACGCCCGCGCAGGCCGAGATGATCCTGATGGGCGAGGGCAACGCGCCCTCTCTGCGGCAATGGATTATCGGCGGCGGTCGCTTGTCGGCCGATCTGCGGCAGCGTCTGGCACATCGGTTTCCACAGGCGCGGGTGGCGCAATTCTACGGCGCCTCCGAGACGAGTTTCATTACACTGGATCCGGGGGATGCGCCTGAAGGTTCGGTCGGACGCGCTTATCCGGAGGTCGAGATCCGGACCGACGGGGCAGGGGAGTTATGGGTGAGGAGCCCTTATCTTTTCGAGGGTTACGGGCTCGGCGGGAGCCCAGAGACACGCTGGTCCGATGATGGGTTTCTGTCCGTGGGGGAGATCGGCCAGATCGATGCCGACGGTTATGTCTATGTGCAAGGGCGCAAGGGGCGGGTGGTGCAGGTGCTGGACCATCTTGTGAGCCCCGAACCGGCGGAGGCCTTTTTGTCGGAAAGGCTGGGCTGTCCGGTTGCGGTGGTGGCGCGGCGTGACGCTCTGCGCGGGGCGCGTCTCTGGGCGATGGTCGGGCAGGGGCCACAGGGTGCGCAGGTCGAGGAGGCGCTGGCGGCCTTCCGTCACAGGGTCGGTCCGACTGCGGCCCCGCATGGCTGGCAACGGGTCGATCCGTTGCCGTTGCTGCCCAGCGGCAAGCCCGATCTGCAACGGCTCGAGGCGATGATATGACGGTGCGCATCATCTCCGCACGTCGTTCGGCCGTTGTGCCGCGCGGGGGGGGCTTTGCCGGGCTCGACCCGCACGAGATCGCCGCGCCGGTGATTGCCGCCTGTCTGGCGGATGCGGGGATCGGACCGGAGGATGTGGACGAGGTGATCTGTTCCAATGCGATCGGTCCGGGGGGAAATGTCGCGCGGGTCGTGGCCTTGGGCGCGGGGCTGCCCGAGCGCGTGGCGGGGCTGAGCCTTGACCGGCAATGCGCGGGCGGGCTTGATGCGATCATGCTCGGGCAGGCGCTGATTGCCAGCGGTCAGGCACGGGTCGTGATTGCCGGTGGGGTAGAGAGCTATTCGCGCCGCCCGCTGCGGGCGTTTCAACGGGCGGAGGGGCCGGAGTTCTATACTCAAGCACCGTTTACCCCTTGGCCGGAGCGCGATCCCGATATGGCTGATGCGGCGGACCAGCTTGGCCGTCTCTGCGGGATATCACGCCAGGAAGCCGATGCGTGGGCTGTTGAAAGCCATTTGAGAACAGTTTGTTCTGAGTTTCCTGAAATTGCGGAAATTAATGAAATCCGCCGTGATCCTTTTGCGCGCAAGGCCAGTGCCAAGCTGATGGCGCACAGTCCGGTGATTGCGGGCGATGTGACGGCGGGCAATGCGGCGGTGGCCGCCGACGGCGCGGCGTTTTGCGTGCTGATGGCCGGGGCGCAGGCGCAAGGGCGCGGTGTGCGCATTGGGCGGGGCCGCACGCTGGGCGCCACACCCGATCTGCCGGGTCTCGCGCCAGTCGCCGCTATCGAGGCGATTGACGGGGCAGGGGCGGATCGCGTGGAGATCATGGAAGCCTATGCGGTGCAGGCGCTGGCCTGCCTTCGCAAGGCGGGGATCGATCCGGATCGTGTCAACCTGAAAGGCGGTGCCTTGGCGCGGGGCCATCCGATCGGCGCTTCGGGGGCGATACTGGCGGTGCGGCTTTTCCATGACCTCGCCAGGGGCGAGACCGGACTGGCCGCCATTGCGGCAGCAGGCGGTATCGGCACCGCCTTGCTGTTCCATCGGGATTAGTCGAAGCCGCGAAGGGTGGCGTAGCTCTCCAGCGGTTCGCGCTCGGTGCGGAAGCTGTTGATCACAGCGCTCTCGTCAGGGGTGCCGATGGCGATGCCGCAAAGCACCATCTCGTCCTCGGGCAGGCCCAGCGTCTCATGGACGACATCGGCATAATTGGCCAATGCCCCGATCCCTACCGTGCCCAGACCCTTGTCCTGCGCGGCCAGCATCAGCGCCATGATCGACATGCCCAGATCCATATAGCCACCTTCGCCCATACGCCGGTCGATGGCGACCACGATCCCGAGAGGCGCGTCGAAGAAGCGGTAATTGGCCTTGAACTGGCTGCGGCGTCCGTCGATATCGCGGCGTTCGATGCCGAGGCTCTGGTAAAGCGCATAGCCCGCCGCCCGTTGCCGCGCTTTCAGATGCGCGGGGATCGGGCGGGGAAACCATTCGTACTCCGCCACTTGCGGGCGATGGTCGTCGATGGCGCGGGTCATATTGGTGACAAGCGTGGCCAAGGCGTCGCCGGTCAGCGCATGGAAGCTGCCCGGTTGCAGATTGGCCCCCGAGGGCGCGCGGCGCGCGGCCCATAGCAGATGTTCGACCGTCTCGCGCGAGACGGGGTCGGGCAGGAAGGCGCGGGTGGATTGGCGCGCCTTCAGCAGGTTTTCCACGCTTGTCGACATGCGGTGGGGTCGTCCTTGTCTAGTCGTCGGTCAGTGTCTGGTGAGAACGCTTTGCGGGCGGGCTTTGGCGAGCCCCTGTGTGATGAAGCCCGCCAGCACTGCCTTCACAACATCGCCCGGAATGAAAGCAGTGACCAGCCATGTGGCCTCGATCAGGGTTTTGTCCAGCACAATCGACATACCGATGACGCCGCACAGATACACGATCCCGATACCACCGATGACCGCGCCGATAATGGCGGAGACCGACAGTGGCAGCTGGCGGGTTTTGTCGGTGATCAGGCCGGTGACAAAGGCCCCCAGAGGCCAGCCCAGCAGGAAGCCTGCGGTGGGGCTGGTGAAAATGCCGAGGCCGCCACGGCCACCGGCCAGAAGCGGCAGGCCGAGCGCCACGAGCACCACGATCAGCAGGGCGGCCAGCGCCCCGCGTTTGGCGCCCAGCACGGTGCCCGCCAGCATGACGCCCAGCGTCTGCGCGGTGATCGGCACGCCGAAGCCCAGCGTAAGGCTCGGCACGAGACCAAGGGCGGCGATCAGCGCGGCAAAGAGCGCCACCATCGTTAGATTACGTTCCATTTGTCGGGTCTCCTCCCTTGGAAGCCGAGGGCGGCGCGGGGTTTACTCCCCCCCTCGCGCGCAGCGCTTCGGCCACATGTTCTGCATCGTCTAATGCCAGAATCCCCAAGGGGAGCACAAGATGCCAGTTGGCGCGCTTGGCCGAACGTGCGCGCCAGCTTTGGGCCAGCATCTGGCCTTTCTGGGCAAGGATCGGTGTGAAGCGAATGGTGAGCGCGATGGCCAGCTCGCCCGCGCGGGTATTGACCCCGAGTGCCGCCAAGGGCCGTGTCAGCCAGTGGAGTGTGTCGAGCATATCGGCAAGTCGGGTGGTCATCGTCACCAGATTGGCCAGAGCCACGGCGGTGGTGAAGCGCAGCACAATACGCGCGCCTTCCGCCCAATCGGCGGTCAGCCCGTGCCAGAGGGCGAGCACGAGCGCGATAGGCCAGAGTGGACGCAGCGCTTTTGCTCCGGCTTTGGCAAAGCGCAGGCCGGGGAGCAGGTAGAGAAGCGCGATGATGGCGAAGGCCGCAAGTTGCAGCGGCAGCGAGGGCAGGGCGAACAGCAAGGCGGTTGCCAGACACAGTCCCGCCAGTTTCGGCCCCGCGGGCCAGCGATGGGCGCGGGTCTCAATCGGTGAGGTCAGAGAGATCATCGCCCAGCCCCGCTTGGTTCATATAGTCGAGATAGTCGGGCAGGACGGTCTCGGGTGTGCCTGACTGCCGGATTTCGCCCTCGTGGATCCAGAGCGCGTGGTCATATCCCCGCAGGCAGTCCGGATCATGGGTGATATGGATAAGGGCCTGCGGCAGGCTCTCGAAGAGCCGTGTCAGCTGGCCACGGATCGCCAGATCGAGGCCGGAGAAGGGTTCATCAAGCACGATCAGCTGCGGCTGCATCAGCAGGATCGCCATCAGGCAGACCAGCTGTTTCTGGCCCTGCGAGAGCGTCGAGACGGGTGCATCGATCCAGTGGGATTTACCGAACCGCGCGAGCATGCGGGAGATCAGGCTCTGGGTCTCGGCCTTGCCGTGCCCCTGCTGGCGCAGACCGAAGGCCAGTTCCTCGCGCACGGTCGGGAAGATGATCTGGTGGTCGGGGTTCTGGAACAGGATGCCGATGCGGTTGAGGGCGGCGTGACGGTCGCGGGCGGGGATGATCCCGTCGAGGGTGAGCGTGCCGGAGGAGGGCTCGATCAGCCCGGCTACCACGCGGGCAAGGGTGGATTTTCCCGAGCCGTTGCGCCCGACGATTCCGAGGCGGCGGATCTCGTGGTCGAAGACCAGATCCTTCAGCACCGGCTTTCCGGCAAGGTCGAGTGTCAGATGGTCGAGTGTCAGGCGGGGGCTGTGGGCCATGGGGTTCCTGCGGACAAGGCGTGCGGGCCTCATCCTCCTGCCGGAAAGTGGGCGGATTTGCAAGAAACCGGTCCCTGACCAAGGTCAGGCATATGGTGCAGCCATGGAATTGTCTCGCCATTGCACAGGCATGCTCTCACGAATGAAACAAAATCGCGGCGCGCCCCTTTGCGGCATCTGCCACCACTTTACCGCGAAATTTCCGGCGCTAACATCACCCGTATGCCCAAGGAGGCCCGCATTGGCGGGAGGGTGGAGGAGAGGCGGATCAACCGCTTGCGGGGCGCGCGCAGGCGTGCTTCGCGCGGGGAGCGCCGGATGAAAATCGGGGGGATGATGATCAACGGAGAATTGCAACTGGCTCGGCCTTTGCGCTGGGGCATGGTGGGCGGTGGCCGCACCGGTCAGGTAGGTTACAAGCACCGTACAGGCGCGTTGCGCGACGGGACCTATCATCTGGTCTGCGGGGCCTTCGATGTGGATGCCGCGCGCGGGCGCGATTTCGGGATGCGCGTCGGGGTGGCCGAGGAGCGCTGTTACGACAGCTATCAGGCGCTGATCGCGGCCGAAACCGCGCGAGCGGACGGGGTCGAGGTGGTATCTGTCGCCACGCCCAATTTCACCCATTACGAGATCACCAAGGCGCTGCTGAGCGCGGGGATCCATGTGATCTGCGAAAAGCCTCTGTTCTTCAGCGTGGCCGAATGCGACGAGATCGCCGCACTGGCCCGCGAGAAAGGGCTGATTGTGGGCGTCACCTATGGCTATACCGGCCATCCGATGGTGGCGCAGATGGCGGCGATGGTGGCCAAGGGGATGCTGGGCGAGATCCGTATCGTCGATATGCAATATACCCACGGCTTCAACGCGGGCGATGATACGGGCGCCTCCGAGGCGCAGCAATGGCGGGTCGATCCGGCGCGTTCGGGGGGCACCTTTGTGCTGGGTGATATCGGCACCCATCTGCAATATCTCTCGGAAATCGTGCTGCCGCATCTGAAGATCGAGAAGCTTCTGTGTGATCGCACGGCCTTTATCCCCTCGCGCGCGCCGCTCGAGGATCATGCTACGGTGCTGATGCATTATGACAATGGCGCACGGGCGCGGCTCTGGGTGAGTTCGGTCGATGCGGGGCAGATGGATGCGCAGCGCTACCGCTTTGTGGGCGCGAAGGCCTCGGTCGAATGGCACGCGGCGCGGCCCGACGAGCTGCTTTACGAGGTGCAGGGCGAGCCGTCGCGCATCCTGCATCACGGGATGCCCTATCTGGAGGAGGAGGGGCACGAATATGACCGGATGGGGGCGCTGCACACCGAGGGTCTGGGCGATTCATGGGCCAATATCTATCTCTGGATCGCGCAGGCGATCGCCGGAAACCCGCCCGCGCGCTATCCCGATATGGCGGCTGGCACCTCTGGCGTGCGTTGGCTTGAAAACTGCATCCGCTCGGCCGAAGCTGGCGGGGCTTGGGTGGATTACGCCTGAGCGCCACGCGGCAACAGGTGAAAATGATTGAGGATCAGGAGACGATTATGCGATTTGGAGTTGTAGGTTACGGCACGGGCGGTCAGCATTTCCACGCCCCCTATATTCAGGCGGCCAAGGGCTGCGAGCTGACGGGGATCGTGGCGCGGGCACCGGCGACCATTGCCAAGGTGCGCGCCGATTTCCCCGATGTGGCGATATTCTCCAGCCTGACCGAGATGCTGGACAGTGGGACGGTTGATGCGGTCACCATCACCACCCCGCCTGCCACCCGCGATGCGCTGGTGCGCGAGGCAGCGGCCAAGGGCGTGCATGTGGTGGCCGACAAGCCCTTCGCGCCCTCGGCGGAGGCCGCACGTTCGCTCGCGGCGCTGGCGCGGGAGACGGGGATTACGCTGGGGGTCTATCACAACCGTCGGTGGGACGCCGATTTCCGCACGCTGATGGCGGTGAAGGCGGCGGGCAAGCTGGGCAACCTCTGGCGCTTCCATTCGCGTATCGAGCAGGACAGCCCCGAGACGGTCGAGGCCGGTCCCGAGGGTGGGCTGTTGCGCGATCTGGGCAGCCATATGGTCGATCAGGCGCTGGCGCTGCTGGGGCCGGTGGTCTCGGTCGATGCGCAGCTCGATATTGCCGAGCTGGAGGGGGGCGCGACCGATGCGGGTTACACGATCACCCTGCGCCACGAGAGCGGGGTGCATTCGCATCTCTCGGCCAGCAAGATGAACGCTGTGGTGATGAAGGAATTCCGGCTTTATGGCGCGAATGGCAGCTATATCTCGCAAGGCCAGGATATTCAGGCCAAGCAGATCTTCTCGGGCGAACGCCCTGTCGATGATCTGGCGGGCTGGGGCTATGAGGCCGAGGAAGACTGGGGTGTGCTGCGCCTGCGCGGGCAAGGCGATGAGGTGATCCCCTCCGAACAGGGCGCCTATCACGCCTATTACGAGGCCTTTGCCAAATCTGCCGCAGCCGGTGGACCGGCGCCCGTGACGCCCGATGAGGCAGTGGCGGTGCTGGCGGTGCTCGATGCCGCGCGGCTGAGCGCCGAAGAGGGGCGCAGCGTTTCGCTGCGGTGAGAGCATGGATGTGACCGTGACCTGTGCGCCCTGCTGCTGGGGGGTGGATGATGTGAGAAATCCGCATCTTCCGCCTTGGCAGAAGGTGCTTGATGAAGCGCGTGATGCCGGTTTCGGTGGGCTAGAGCTGGGGCCTTATGGCTATATGCCGCTCGATGTTACTCTGGTGGGCGAGGCGCTTGTTTCACGCGGGCTGAGCATCGTGGCGGGCACGATCTTCGATGATCTGGTGACGCCCGCCAATCGCGAGAACCTGCTGCGCCAGACCCGCGAGATCTGCGCGCTGATCACGGCACTGCCCCAGCCGCCTGCGCATGGGGGCCAGCGTTTCCCCGCGCCCTACCTGACGGTGATGGATTGGGGCCATGACGCGCGTGATTATGCTGCCGGTCACAGTGACCGCGCGCTGCGCCTGCCCGACACGGCATGGGCGGGGATGATGGAGACCCTGCGCCAGATTGCCGATGTGGCCAGAGGCTATGGTGTGCGGGCGGTGATCCATCCGCATGCGGGTGGGCATATCGAGTTTGCCGATGAGATCGAACGGCTGGTGGCGGATATTCCGCCCGAGGTGGCGGGGCTCTGTCTGGATACGGGCCATACGCTCTATGCGGGGATGGATCCTGTGGCCACGCTTGAAAAATACTGGGACCGGCTCGATTACATCCATTTCAAGGATATCGATGCGGAGGTGTTTGCCGATGTGATGGGCCGCCGGATCCGGTTCTTCGATGCCTGCGGCGAAGGGGTGATGTGCCCGATCGGGCGCGGGGTGATCGATTATCCGGCCATCCATGCGCTTTTGGAAGCGAAGGGCTATGGCGGCTATATCACCATCGAGCAGGAGCGCGATCCACGTAATACCGGCTCGATCCTCGAGGATCTGGCGGCCTCGCGCAGCTATCTGCGCGAGACGGGATTTGTCTGAGAGAAACGGGTAAGGGTGCGCCCTTACTCGTTCACCTTTTTCACGAATTGCGATTTCAGCCCCATCTGGCCGATGCCGGGGACCTTGCAGTCGATGTCGTGATCGCCGCTAACCAGACGGATGCCGCGCACCTTGGTGCCGACCTTGACCACCGACGAGCTGCCCTTGACCTTGAGATCCTTGATCACGGTCACGGTGTCGCCATCGGCCAGAATATTGCCAACCGCATCGCGGATGATCTCGTCATCGTCGCCGGCGGCTTGCGCCGACCATTCATGCCCGCATTCGGGGCAGGTGAGTAGCGCGTCGACCTCGTAGGTATAGGCGGAGGCGCAATTGGGGCAGGGGGGCAATGTATCCATCATGGCGCCTGCGATAGGGGGCACCTCTCCATTTGGCAAGAAAATTCGATAGGTTTGCGCTGATAATCAGATGTGATGTGGCGGCATTTTCCATATCCCCGCCTATGTCTTGCAAGAGCCCATCAGAAACGGTATCGGAAAAATCACCGGTCGCAGCCTACCCGGTTATCAAAACAAGGACTGAGCTATGACGAGTATCCTGCAGGGGCCATGCCCCTTTGATGTTGCATTATGGTGTGTCCTGCCCGTTGCCAAGGAGATGCCCTGATGTTCCGCATCACGAAAGAATTCCATTTTTCAGCCTCGCACCAGCTGACCCATCTGCCCGCCGACCATCAATGCGCGCGGATGCACGGGCATAACTATGTGGTCGTGGTCGAGCTGTCGGCCAGCGAGCTGAATGCCGACGGGTTCGTGCGCGATTATCACGAGCTGAAGGATCTGAAGGACTATATCGACACCCGCTTCGATCACCGCCATCTCAATGATGTGCTCGATTGCCCCTCGACGGCCGAGCATATGGCGCATCACTTCTATCAATGGTGCAAGGCGCGCTGGCCCGAGGTCACGGCGGTGAAGGTGTCGGAGACGCCCAAGACCTGGGCGGAGTTCCGGCCATGAGTGCGGAGCGCATCGAGACACTGCGCATCTCGGAGATCTTCGGCCCCACCATTCAGGGTGAGGGCGTGCTGATCGGCGAGCCCACGGTCTTCGTGCGCACCGGCGGCTGCGATTACCGCTGTAGCTGGTGTGACAGCCTGCATGCCGTGGATAGCCAGTATCGCCACACATGGCAGAAGATGACACCCGCCGAGATCTGGGACGAGGTGCAGCATCTCTCGGGCAACCGTCCGCTGACGGTATCGCTTTCGGGCGGCAATCCGGCGATCCAGAATCTGGGGCCGGTAATCTCGATGGGGCAGGCGGCGGGCTACCGCTTTGCCTGCGAGACCCAGGGCTCGATCCCCGCGCCGTGGTTCGGGATGCTCGACACGCTGGTGCTGAGCCCCAAGCCCCCTTCGAGTGGCGAGCGCGTGGTCTGGGAGCGGTTCGACGACTGTGTGAAGGCCGCAGGGCCGCATACGCAGGTGGTGATGAAGATCGTCATTTTCGACGAGGAGGATTTCGCCTTTGCCCGTGCGGCGGCGGCGAGCTATCCCGAACTCCCCCTTTATCTGCAACCGGGCAATCCGGAGGTGGACCCCGCTCTGCCCGTCGATCTGGATCAGGCGGCCAAGCGGCTCGAATGGCTGGTTGACCTGACCATTGCGGCGAAATGGTTCCGCCCGCGCGTGCTGCCGCAGCTGCATGTAATGATCTGGGGCAATAAACGCGGCGTGTGATCGCGTCTCGCCTTTGCTGTCTTCGGGCGCTAGAAGGAGACGGCCCCAACGGAGATGAGCATGGACTGGACGAGCCTTCTGTCGAACGAACGCCTGCGCGACCGGAAATATTCGGAAGCCCGCAACCGGTCGATCTTCACGCAGGATTACGACCGGATCGTCTTCTCCGAGCCGTTCCGCCGTCTGGCCAACAAGACGCAGGTGCAGCCGCTTTACGAGCATGACCATGTCCATCACCGGCTGATCCATTCGATCGAGGTGGGGTCGGTGGGCCGGTCTCTGGCGATGTCCATCGGGCAATGGCTGGTGGAGGAAGACGAGATCGCGGCGGGCGAGGAAAACGCGATTGCCAATATCGTGCAGGCGGCCTGCGCGGCCCATGATATCGGAAATCCGCCTTTCGGTCATTCGGGCGAGGCCTCGATCGGGGCGTGGTTTGCCCGTGCCTTTGACGAGGCCCGCGGGGTCTGTGGTGATCTGGACCCCGAGCTACACCCGCAATTTTGCCATTTCGAGGGGAATGCCCAAGGCTTCCGCATCATCGCCCGCAAGGAGATGTATCGCAATGATGGCGGTATGCGCCTGTCGAAGGCGGTGCTGGGCGCGTTCATGAAATACCCGCTCTCGGCGGCAACACATGCGGGGCTGAGCGATTACCGCTCGGCGGGCTATTTCGGAGCCAAGAAATTCGGTATTTTCAATTCCGATCTGGGGCTCTTTGCCGAGGCAGCATCCAGCCTTGGTCTGCCGCAGATTGCCGTGGGCCCCTATCAATGGTGGCGCAGGCATCCGCTGGTCTATGTCGTCGAGGCCGCCGATGACATCTGCTATAATATCGTCGATCTCGAGGATGCGTTCACCACCGGCGAGCTACCCTTTGATGTGGTGCGCGAGGCGCTGTTCAATCTGGCCGAAAAACCCAATCGCGGTGCGCAGGGCATGACGCAGGCCGAAGAGATTGCTTTGCTGCGCGCGCTCAGCATCGGGCGGGCGATCGACAGCTGCCTCGAGGCATTCAAACAGAATTACGGCGAGATCATGGGCGGCACCTTCGGCCAGGGGCTGGTGGAGGCGGGGCGTCTGGGCGCGCAGTTCGCGGCGATCCGTGCGCTGGCCAAGGCGCGTATCTTTACCGCCCCGCGCAAGACCGAGCTGGAGGTGTCGGGTTACCGGATCATCGGCAATGTGCTCGATGGTATCGCGCCGATCTATGACAGGCTTGGCGCGAAAGGCTGGGATGCGGAAGCACTCGATGCGCATTCGGCGCAGGTGGTGCGGGTGCTGGGGCTTGATCTGCGCGATGTGCGCAGCCCCGAGACGGCGCTGCATGCGATGGGGGATTTCGTCTCGGGCATGACCGACCGCTATGCGCTGCGTATTTCGCGGATGCTGTCGGGGATCTGAAGTCTTTCCTGAGAGGAAAATTTCTTGCAAGATGGCCCTTCGAGGATAGCGAAGGAGCCAGAGGTGCCACAGACCAGGAAGGGGCTGCAACAGAACCCCCATGCCGTGCGCGAGATCCGCGAGAAGAATCTCGAGGTGGCGATTGGCCGTCAGGTGCGCGATCTGCGCAAGCGCCAGCGTATGACGGTGGCCGATCTGGCGGGGCAGACGGGGCTGTCGGTGGGGATGCTGTCCAAGATCGAGAATGGCGTGACCTCCCCCTCGCTCTCGACGATCTCGGTGCTGGCCCATGCGCTGCGTGTGCCGCTGGTGCAGCTGTTCTCGGGCTATGAGGAAGCGCGCGGCTGCATGCATGTGAAGGCCGGCGATGGCGTGGAGATTGAGCGCGAGGGCACGCGGGCCGGTCATCAATACCAGCTTCTGGGCCATATCGGCTCGAACAATTCGGGCGTGGTGGTCGAGCCCTATATGATCACGCTTGAAAGCCCGTCGGACAAATTCCCCATCTTCCAGCATGAGGGGATCGAGCTTCTCTATATGATCGATGGCACGATGACCTACCGCCATGGCGACCAGCGCTATGTGCTGGAGGCGGGCGACTCGCTTCTGTTCGATGCGGATGCGCCGCATGGGCCGGAGGATCTCTCGGACCTGCCGATCCGCTATCTGTCGATCATCACCTATCCGCAATCGCGTTGACCGGGCGCCCAACGCGTGACCATCAATGCGCGAGGGCGGTTAAATTCTAGGCAATGGCGGGGCAGTGATCGGGATCGTAATTATTTTCCTATTAGGAATAAAAAATTCTCCTTAGTGATTTTGAAGAAGGCGCGCTGGCGCCGGTCTCGATGTCTGGGAGATGACCTATGTGTGGGATTGTTGGCCTTTTTCTGAAGAAGGACGATCTGCGCCCGAAGCTGGGCGATATGCTGACCGATATGCTGATCACCATGACTGAACGCGGCCCCGATAGTGCGGGGATCGCGATCTATGGCGATGAGAGCGATGGTGTGAAGATCACCGTGCAATCGGATACGCCGGATGTGGATTTTGCAGGTCTGGAAGACGATCTGTCCAAGGCCGCAGGCGTTGGGGTGTCGGTGAAGGTTGTGTCCACCCATGCCGTTATCAAGGCGCCGATGGAAGCCGAGGCTGCCCTTCTGGCGGCCGTCGAGGCCAAGGGGCTGCGCGTGATGGGCGTGGGCGAAAGCATGGAGATCTACAAGGAGATCGGCCTGCCCAAGGATGTGGCGGCGCGCTTCGGTATCCGTGAAATGGGCGGCAGCCACGGCATCGGCCATACCCGTATGGCGACCGAATCCGCCGTGACAACGCAAGGTGCGCACCCGTTCTCGACCGCCGATGACCAATGTCTGGTGCATAATGGCTCGCTCTCGAACCACAATTCGATGCGCCGCAAGCTGGCCAAGAAGGGTGTCTTCACCAAGACCGAGAATGATACCGAAGTGGGGGCGGCCTATATCTCCTCGCGCATTGCCGAGGGCGCGAGCCTTGGCGAGGCGCTGGAAGGCACGCTGAAGGATCTCGACGGCTTCTTCACCTTTGTCACCGGCACCAAGAACGGCTTTGGCGTGGTGCGTGACCCGATCGCCTGCAAGCCCGCGATCATGGCCGAGACCGAGGATTATGTGGCCTTTGCCTCCGAATACCGCGCCTTTGCCGATTTGCCGGGAATCGAGGCGGCCCGCGTCTGGGAGCCCGAACCCGCCACTGTCTATTTCTGGGAGCGTTGATCCATGAGTGTTCTGGATATGTCGCAGATGGAGCTGCGCGAGCTGAACTCCACCTTGCAGGCGGCCGCCAAAGACCGCAAGAATGAAGCCTTCGACATCACCAATCCGCGCGGCTCCCATGCGGTGGCCGTGGGGCTTGATGGCCCGCTGAGCGTGACCATCAAGGGCTCGACGGGCTATTACTGCGCGGGCATGAACAAGGAAGCCACAGTGACGGTCGAGGGCTCGACCGGTCCGGGGGTGGCCGAGAATATGATGTCGGGCATGGTCACCATCGAGGGCGATGCCAGCCAATATGCCGGTGCCACTGGTCGTGGTGGGCTCCTGAACATCAAGGGCAATGCGTCCTCGCGCTGCGGGATCTCGATGAAGGGGATCGATATCGTGGTGCATGGCAATATCGGCCATATGTCGGCCTTCATGGCGCAGCGCGGCAATCTGGTCGTGCTGGGGGATGCGGGCGATGCCTTGGGCGACAGCCTTTATGAGGCGCGTCTGTTTGTGCGCGGCAAAGTGAAATCGCTCGGCGCCGATTGCGTCGAGAAGGAGATGCGCCCCGAGCATATCGCCTTCCTGAAGGATATTCTCGAGAAGACCGGCGCCGATGCCAAACCCGAAGAGTTCAAACGCTACGGCTCGTCGCGCAAGCTCTACAATTTCAACATCGACCACGCAGACGAATATTGAGGAGCGCGTAGATGGAAAAGACACCGCAGACCGAACCGCGCCAGAGCTGGACCTTCTCCAAGGAGGTCAATTCCGAGATCCGCCGTGCCGCGGCGACCGGTATCTATGATATCCGTGGCGGGGGCGCAAAACGCCGTGTGCCGCATTTCGACGACCTGTTGTTCTTGGGCGCGTCAATGTCGCGCTATCCGCTCGAGGGCTATCGCGAGAAATGCGACACCTCGGTGACTCTGGGCACACGTTTTGCCAAGAAGCCGATTGAGCTCAAGATCCCGATCACCATTGCGGGCATGTCTTTTGGCGCGCTGTCGGGCCATGCGAAAGAGGCTCTGGGGCGCGGGGCCAGCCTTGCGGGCACCTCGACCACCACCGGCGATGGCGGCATGACCGAGGAAGAACGCGGCCATTCCGAGAAACTCGTCTATCAATATCTGCCCTCGCGTTACGGGATGAACCCCGATGACCTGCGCCGCGCCGATGCGATTGAAATCGTGGTGGGGCAGGGCGCCAAACCGGGCGGTGGCGGGATGCTGCTGGGTCAGAAGATCACCGAACGGGTTGCGGGCATGCGTGATCTGCCGGTGGGGATCGACCAGCGTTCGGCCTGCCGGCACCCCGACTGGACCGGCCCCGATGATCTGGAGATCAAGATCTTGGAGCTGCGCGAGATCACCAATTGGGAGAAGCCGATCTATATCAAGGTGGGGGGTGCGCGCCCCTATTACGACACGGCGCTTGCGGTGAAAGCCGGTGCCGATGTGGTGGTGCTTGATGGCATGCAGGGCGGCACGGCCGCCACGCAGGATGTGTTCATTGAAAACGTTGGCCAGCCGACACTGGCCTGTATCCGCCCCGCCGTGCAGGCGCTGCAGGATCTCGGCATGCACCGCGAGGTGCAGCTGGTGGTCTCGGGCGGTATCCGCTCGGGGGCTGATGTGGCAAAGGCCTTGGCCCTCGGCGCGGATGCGGTGGCGATCGGCACGGCGGCGCTGATCGCGCTTGGCGATAACGACCCGCGTTGGGAGGCCGAATATAACGCGCTCGGCACCACGGCGGGCGCCTATGACGACTGGCATGAGGGCCGAGATCCGGCGGGCATCACCACGCAGGACCCCGAGCTGATGAAGCGGCTCGATCCGGTGGCGGCAGGGCGCCGGCTGCGCAACTACCTCAACGTGATGACGCTCGAATGCCAGACCATCGCGCGGGCCTGTGGCCATAACCATGTCCATAATCTCGAGCCCGAGGATCTGTGCGCGCTGACGATGGAAGCGGCCGCAATGGCGCAGGTGCCGCTGGCGGGCACCAACTGGTGGCCGGGCAAGGGCGGCTTCTGAGCCAGCCGGAAGACAGGGCGAGGGCGGCAAACGCCCCGCCCCATGCAACAGGGATAAGAGGTGTTCAGATGGCAGGATTGGCCGAATTTGCCCGCGAGAAGGGCGTCAAATATTTCATGGTCTCCTATACGGATCTCTTCGGGGGCCAGCGCGCGAAGCTGGTGCCCGCGCAGGCGATCACCGATATGGAAGAAGACGGCGCGGGATTTGCGGGTTTTGCCACATGGCTCGATCTGACGCCTGCCCATCCCGATATGCTGGCGGTCCCCGATAGCGCCTGCGCGATCCAGCTGCCATGGAAACCCGAGGTGGCATGGGTTCCGGCCAATTGCGTGATGGAAGGCGAGCCGGTGGATCAGGCACCGCGCAATGTGCTGAAGAAGCTGGTCGATGAGGCGGCGGCCGAGGGGCTGCGGGTAAAGACCGGTATCGAGGCCGAATTCTTCCTGCTGACGCCTGAGGGCGATCAGATCTCGGACCCCTATGATACCGCGGCCAAACCCTGCTACGACCAGCAGGCCGTGATGCGGCGCTATGATATCATTGCCGAAATCAGCGATTATATGCTGGAGCTCGGCTGGGGTGCCTATCAGAACGACCATGAGGATGCCAATGGCCAGTTCGAGATGAACTGGGGCTTTGATGATGCGATGGTCACCGCCGACCGCCACAGCTTCTTCAAGTTCATGGTGAAGTCGATCGCCGAGAAACACGGTATGCGCGCCACCTTCATGCCCAAACCCATCGAGGGGCTGACGGGCAATGGCTGCCACGCGCATATCTCGGTCTGGGATCTGGAGGGCAAGGTCAATGCCTTTGCCGATAAGTCCAAAGAGCTGGGTCTCTCGGATCAGGGCCGCACCTTCCTGGGCGGCATCATGAAGCACGCGGAAGCCTTGGCCGCGATCACCAACCCTACGGTCAATAGCTATAAGCGGATCAATGCGCCGCGCACGACCTCTGGTGCGACATGGGCGCCCAATACGGTCACTTGGACCGGCAATAACCGCACCCATATGGTCCGCGTTCCCGGTCCGGGCCGGTTCGAGCTGCGCCTGCCCGATGGGGCGGTGAACCCCTATCTGTTGCAGGCGGTGATCATCGCGGCGGGGCTTTCGGGCATCCGCTCCAAGGCCGATCCGGGGCCGCGCCATGACATCGACATGTATGCCGAAGGCTACAAGGTGAAGGATGCGCCGCGCCTGCCGCTGAACCTGCTCGATGCGCTGCGCAATTTTGACGCCGATGAGGGGCTGAAAGCCGCGATGGGGTCGGAGTTCTCGGCCTCCTATATCAAGATGAAGATGCAGGAATGGACGTCCTTCGTGTCGCATTTCTCGCAATGGGAAAAGGACAATACGCTCGATATCTGAGCGCGGAATTACCCCTCCTGATGCCCGGCGCTCACTCTCGTGACGTCGGGCTTTTTTTGTCGCGCAGGCTGCGCGGCGCATGACCATAGGCCTCGCGGAAGCGGTCGGTAAAATGCGACTGCGTGGCGAAACCCGTCAGATGCGCGATTTCCGAGAGCGGCAGCCGCGTGTTCACGATCAGCTCGCGTGCCTTCTCCAGACGGATCTGGCGATAGACCTCCATCATTGTCCGGTCCATGGCCGATTTGAACTGCCGCTGCACCTGCCTGAGCGAGGCACCTGCAAGGCTTGCCAACTGGCTCTGGTCGAGCGGATCGGCGATATGGCTTTCCATCAGCTCGATACAGGCGGTCACCACAGGCGGCATCACCCCGTATCGCGCCTCGATCGAGGCGATTTGCGGGGCTTCGGGCCCGCGCACCTCGGTCTGCATGAACCAGTCCGCGATCCGCCGTGCGAAGCCCGTGCCGAAATCGCGTGTAATCAGCGCATACATCATATCCAGAGGCGCTGTGCCGCCTGCGCAGGTATAGCGGTTGCGGTCGATCACAAAGAGCCGCCGTTCCAGCAGCCAGTCGCCGCCCATCGCCTCGATATCCTCATAATGATGCCAATGGACGGTAAAACGCCGCCCTTCCAGCAACCCCGCCCGTGCAAGGACCAGCGCCCCGCCCGAGATGCCGCCCAAGGCCACGCCCTTCCGGTCGGCCTCACGCAGCCATGCCATCAAGGCAGGGTCGGTCACGCGGGCCGGATCGCCGCCCGCCACCACGAAGACCAGATCGAACTCGGGCGGGGTCGTGCGGAAGGGGCGTGCCGGAAATTCCGACCCGATCGAGGAGACCGCACGCTCCTGGCCCGCGAGAATCGTGATCTCGTAGCTGCCCGGGCGGAACTGGTTGGCCGCGCGCAATGGCTCGAGGGCCGAGGCCGTGGACATTAGCGCATAGCCGTCCAGAAGCAGAAAGGCGATATGTTGCATAGGCTTGCCCGATTAATCCTAATGGCATTTTTACGATAGTATATGGCGTATATAAAGAAGTTTATTCAT
This sequence comes from Thioclava sp. GXIMD2076, assembly GCF_037949795.1. NCBI lineage: Bacteria > Pseudomonadati > Pseudomonadota > Alphaproteobacteria > Rhodobacterales > Paracoccaceae > Thioclava > Thioclava sp. GXIMD2076. The sequence goes on along the minus strand of NZ_CP149934.1, from coordinate 536,357 downwards.
CTGATCCCGCATAGCCTGAGCCAGATAAAGGAGCGCAGGTCATGAAGTTTTCAGGGTTCAGGGTGCTGAAAGAGGCGCTGACGGGGCATAAGGGATGGGGGCCTTTGTGGCGCGATCCCGAGCCCAAACCGGCCTATGATGTGATCATCGTCGGCGGCGGTGGTCATGGTCTCTCGACGGCCTTTTATCTCTCGAAAAACTTCGGCCATCTGAAGATCGCGGTTTTGGAAAAGGGCTGGCTCGGCTCGGGCAATATCGGGAGGAACACCACGATTATCCGCTCGAACTACCTCTTGCCCGGAAACCAGCCCTTCTACGAGCTGTCGATGAAGCTGTGGGAAAACCTCGAGCAGGAGACCAATTTCAACTCGATGGTCAGCCAGCGCGGGATCTACAACCTGTTCCATAGCGACGGACAGCGTGATGCCTATCGTCGGCGCGGCAATGCGATGATGCTCTCGGAGGCTGGCGCGAAACTGGTGGATGCGGCCGATCTGCGGGGCATGCTCCCCTATCTCAATTTCGACAATGCCCGCTTCCCGATCAAAGGGGCGCTGATCCAGCCCCGCGCGGGCACGGCGCGCCATGATGGCGTGGTCTGGGGCTATGCGCGCGGCGCCGACCAGCGCGGCGTCGATATCATCCAGAATTGCGAGGTTACCGGTTTCCGTATCAATAATGGCCGTGTCGAGGGGGTCGAGACCTCGCGCGGATTTATCGGGGCGAAGAAGGTCGGTGTGGCGGTGGCAGGATCCACGAGCCGTGTTATGGAAAAGGCGGGGATGCGCCTGCCGATCGAGAGCCATGTGCTGCAGGCCTTTGTATCCGAAGGGCTGAAACCGCTGATCGACAATGTGATCACCTTTGGCGCGGGGCATTTCTATATCAGCCAGTCCGATAAGGGCGGGCTGGTCTTTGGCGGCGATATCGACGGCTATAATTCCTATGCGCAGCGCGGTAATCTTCCGGTGGTCGAGGATGTGCTCGAAGGCGGCATGGCCTTGATGCCGATGATCGGGCGCGCGCGGCTGTTGCGCAATTGGGGCGGCATCATGGATATGTCGATGGATGGCTCGCCCATCATCGACGAGACGCCGGTCTCGGGGCTCTACCTGAATGCGGGCTGGTGCTATGGCGGGTTCAAGGCGACGCCGGCCTCGGGCTTCTGCTTTGCCCATCTTCTGGCCACGGGGCAAAGCCACGAGGTCACCGCGAAGATGCGGCTTGATCGTTTCGCGCGTGGCTATGTCATTGATGAAAAGGGCGTTGGTGCCCAACCGAACCTGCACTGAGGCCCAGATCATGCTGATACCCCATCCTCTTCTTGGCCTGCGGGACGCGCAGGAGTTTGCTTATCTGGGCGATGTCTCCCTGATGGCGCGGCCTGCGCCTGATGCGGGCGAGGCGGCCTTTGCCGAGTATGTTTTCCTGCGCGACAATCCGGCAGGTGTGCATCGCGAGCTCTGGTATCACGAGCAGGGCGACCGCTCGTGGCTGATCGTCACCCGCAACACGCTGACCCACGAGATCTTGGGCGCCGAGCTTGCAATGAACGCGGAGGGCGCGAAATGAGCCGTTTGTCTGGCGGTCTGGTGGACCGTAACGTGCCTTTGAGCTTCCGTTTTGATGGGGTCGAGTATTCGGGGTTTCAGGGCGATACGCTGGCCTCGGCGCTTCTGGCCAATGGTGTGCAGCTTATGGGGCGCTCGTTCAAATATCACCGCCCGCGCGGTGTGGTGGCGGCAGGTTCGGAGGAACCCAATGCGCTGGTGACCCTGCGCACCGGCGCCTATGCCGAGCCCAATACCCGCGCCACCGTGGCAGAGCTTTATGATGGGCTGGAAGCGTCCTCGCAGAATTATGCAGGCGCGCTCGAGCGCGACTGGCTGGCGGTGAATGATCTCCTGTCGCCCTTCTTTGCGGCGGGGTTCTACTACAAGACCTTCATGTGGCCGCGCGCCTTCTGGGAGAAACTCTACGAGCCGATGATCCGCAAGGCGGCGGGGCTCGGGGCGCTGTCGGGCCTGCCCGACCCTGATGCCTATGATCGCGGATACCTGCATTGCGACCTCCTGATAGTCGGTGGTGGTGCAGCGGGCCTGATGGCGGCGCTGACCGCGGGCCGTGCGGGGGCCAAGGTCATTCTGGCCGATGAGGATTTCGCTTTGGGCGGGCGGCTTCTGGCCGAAAGCCATACGCTGGATGACGCGCCCGCGACCGATTGGGTGCGCGCCACCGAGGCCGAGTTGCGCGCGATGCCCAATGTGCGGGTGATGACGCGGATGACGGTGTTCGGCACCTATGATCACGGCGTTTACGGCGCGGTCGAACGCGTGTCGGACCATCTGGCGGAGGCGGGCGGGAAAGTCCGCCAGACGCTCTGGCGGATCACCGCGCGGCGCACCGTGCTGGCCGCAGGTGCTACCGAGCGGCATATTCCCTTTGCCGATAATGACCGTCCGGGCATCATGCTGGCGGGCGCGATGCGCGCCTATGCCAACCGTTGGGCGGTGGCGCCCGTGCGGCAGGCGGGCGACGGGATCGCGATCTTCACAAATAATGACGATGGTCACCGGACGGCGCTCGATCTTCTGGCCAGAGGTGCCAAGGTGGCGGGCGTGGTGGATGTGCGCACCGATGCCAAGGCTCTGGGTGACTATCGCCTTTATGCCGGATCGGTGGTGACGGGCAGCAAGGGGCGGCTCGGGCTCCAGAAGATCGAGATCCGCTCGGGGCATAAGGCCGAGTGGCTCGATTGCGGCGCTTTGGGCGTGTCGGGCGGCTGGAACCCCAATGTGCATCTGGCCTCGCATCATCGCGGGCGTCCGGTCTGGAACGAGGATCTGCTGGCCTTCGTGCCGGGTGAGGGCGGGCCTGCGGGGCTGATCCCCGCAGGGGCCTGCAATGGTGAGGGCTCGACCGCGCAGGCGATGGCGTCTGGCGCGCGGGCGGCGGCGCGCGCGCTCGGCGATCTCGGGATCGCGGCTTCTGTGCCCGATCTGCCCAAGGCCGAGGATATACCGCTGGAGCAGGCGGCCTTCTGGCATGTGCCGGGCAAAAAACGGGCCTGGGTCGATTTCCAGAATGATGTGACGGTGAAGGACATCGCGCTGGCCCATAAGGAGAATATGCGCCCCATCGAGCATCTCAAACGTTGGACGACGCTTGGCATGGCCACCGATCAGGGCAAGACGGCCAATGTCTCGGCGCTGGCGGTCATGGCCGAACTTACCGGCAAATCCATCCCGGAGACCGGCACCACCATCTTCCGCCCGCCCTATACCGGCGTGTCTCTGGGGGTGCTCGGCGGAGGCGATAGTGGCGCGCATTTCCGCCCGACGCGGCTGACGCCCACCCATGAATGGGCGAGAGCGCAGGGGGCCGAATTTGTCGAGGTCGGGCAATGGATGCGCGCGCAATATTTCCCGCAAGGCGCGGAGACAAACTGGCGCGAGAGTGTGGACCGTGAAGTGCTGGCCGTGCGTGCGGGCGTTGGGCTATGCGACGTGACCACGCTCGGCAAAGTCGATGTGCAGGGTGCGGACGCGGGCGAGTTTTTGAACCGGATCTATGCCAATATGATGGGCACGCTGCCGGTGGGCCGTGTGCGATACGGGATCATGTTGCGCGAGGATGGCCATATCTATGATGACGGCACCTGCGCGCGGCTGGCCGAGGATCACTATGTGGTCACCACCACCACCGCCAATGCGGGGCTGTGCTACCGGCAGATGGAATTCGCGCGGCAATGTCTGTGGCCCGATCTGGATGTGCAACTGATCTCCACCACCGAGGCTTGGGCGCAGATTGCCGTGGCGGGGCCGAAATCGCGTGAGCTTCTGTCGCGGATTGTTGACGGGTTCGATCTGTCGAACGAGGCGTTTCCCTTCATGGCCTGTGCTGGACTTACCATCTGCGGCGGGCTACGGGCGCGGCTCTTCCGGATCTCCTTCTCGGGCGAGCTGGCCTATGAGATCGCGGTGCCTGCGCGTTACGGCAATGCGCTGATGGACCGGCTGATGGCGCAGGGCGCCGATCTGGGTGTGACGCCTTACGGGACAGAAACACTGGCTGTGCTGCGGATCGAGAAGGGTCATGCCGCGGGAGCGGAACTGAATGGTCAGACTACCGCGCAGATGCTGGGTCTGGGCAGGATGGTCTCTGCCAAGAAGGATTCCATCGGGGCGATCATGTCGCGCCGCGAGGGGCTGGCGGCCGACAAGCGCCGTCTTGTGGGGCTGCAACCGCTGGATCCGGCAGAACGGATCATGGCGGGGTCGCATCTGTTCACCCGTGGGGACCGGCGCGCGATGGACACCGATCAGGGCTGGGTGACCTCGGCCTGTTATTCGCCGCATGTCGGAAGCCATATCGCGCTTGGTTTTGTGGAACATGGCGAGACGCGGATGGGGGAGGTGATTGTCGCCTATAATCCGCTGGAAAATTCGGGCTGTGATTGCCGGATTGTGCCTGCCCATTTTGTTGACCCAGAGGGGGAGCGTCTCCGTGACTAAGCCCGTGACTGATCTGATTGCGCTCACCGCTTTGGGTGAAACCGCGCCCAAGGTTGAAACCTTCGGGTCCATGACCCTGACCGAACGTCCAGATATCGCGCTGGCCTCGCTGGCCATGCGGCGCGGGCAGAGCCTGAGCGAGCTGGCAGGGATGGTCCTGCCCGCACCCGGTGCGCTCGCGCAGGGCGCAGGTCTGACCGCCTTCTGGGCGGGGCAGGGACAGTGGATGATCGAAGGGCCATCCCGCGCGCATGAGGATTTCGCCGCATGGGTCAAAACGCAGGCCGAGGGCGCCTCGGTGACCGAGCAGACCGATGGCTGGGTGGCGTTTGACGTAACAGGCGAGGATGTCGAGGCGCTCCTCGAGCGGCTGGTGAACCTGCCTGACGCGGCCAAGGCCACCGGCATGGCAACCCGCACCGGCCTGCACCATATGTCGGTCTTTCTGTTGCGGCTTGCGCCCGATCACTGCCGGATCTGGGGTATGCGCTCCTATGCCGGCAGTCTCTGGCATACGCTTAATGAGGCCGCTGCGCGCCTTGGCTGATGTTTTAGGGTAGTGTCCCTGCCTCTTCTCTTCCTGCGGCCGATCGGTCATATCTGATCGGGCGAAAGATTTCTGGATATAGTCATGACCAAATATTGCCTGACCGTCACCTGCCCCACCAAGCGCGGGATTGTCGCTGCCATTTCCGGTTTTCTGGCCGATAAAGGGTGTAATATCACCGATAGCGCCCAGTTCGACGATCTGGAGACGGGCAATTTCTTCATGCGGGTGAGCTTTGCCTCGGAGACCGGCAATGATGCCGACAGCCTGCGCGCCGAGTTCGCCCCCGTGGCCTCCGGCTTCGACATGAATTTCGCTTTCCATGACGAGGCGGCCAAGATGAAGGTCGTCATCATGGTCTCGCGCTTCGGGCATTGCCTGAACGATCTGCTCTATCGCGCCCGTATCGGGGCGCTGCCGGTAGAGATCGTGGCCGTGATCTCGAACCATATGGATTACCAGAAGGTCGTGGTGAACCACGATATTCCCTTCCATTGCATCAAGGTGACCAAAGAAAACAAGCCCGAGGCCGAGGCCCGCATCATGCAGGTGGTCGAGGAGGCAGGCGCCGAGCTGATCGTTCTGGCACGCTACATGCAGATCCTCTCGGACGAGATGTGCCAGAAGATGTCGGGGCGGATCATCAATATCCACCATTCCTTCCTGCCGTCGTTCAAGGGCGCGAACCCCTATAAGCAGGCCTTTGCCCGCGGGGTGAAGCTGATCGGGGCGACCTCGCATTATGTGACCGCCGATCTCGATGAGGGCCCGATCATCGAGCAGGACACGGTGCGCGTGACCCATGCGCAATCGCCCGAGGATTATGTCTCGCTGGGGCGCGATGTGGAAAGCGCGGTTCTGGCGCGGGCGATCCATGCCCATGCCCATCGTCGGGTCTTTATCAACGGCTCGAAAACGGTGGTCTTCCCCGCCTCTCCGGGCTCGTTCTCCTCCGAGCGTATGGGCTGAGCGGTAAGAGCTTCCTCCTAGATATAGTGGTGTGCATCTTCCATGGCCGTCCCCCGGGGCGGCCATCGGGCATTTGAGGCGTGATGTTGACGTAGGGGACAGGCGAGCGGATCCGTGCTAGGCTCGTGCTCTGGGCGACCGGTCCTGTGGACGAATCCGCGCCCGCGATTCGAGTTGCAGAACCCCCGTCTTTCGTCCAGCCCAACAATTATTTTTTTCGGTCTTTGCTTCCGGCGGTCTTCTTTGTAGCCAGAGCTCCAACGATTCAGGCGGTTGCGCGCTGTCGGGGATGCGGGGTCTTCCGCCCCTAGGGAAGCGCGGGGAATGGCTAAAAACCTCTGGACTTCAGACGCAATTCAGCTACTATATATAGCGCATCAGATGGAACCGGATACCATATCCGCTCCGTGTAGAGGTCCGGAAGTTGAGCCGGACCCTCCGTAGGGTAAGTTGCTTTTCAGGTCCTGGGGGACTGTTGTGGCACTAGACGGAGAATAGAGCGGGCCTTATGGGCGCCTCCTGCGGATCTGATGAGTGATAATGTCCACGGGCGGTATGTCCGGGGGGAGTTTGGCAGAAATGCGATCCACCTTCCGAATGTCCGCCCCTTTGCTTCGGGGTCGAGAGCCTATGTCTATTACGGTTTATTCCAAACCTGCCTGCGTCCAATGCACTGCCACCATTCGCGCGCTCAATGCCCGCGGGATCGAGCATGATGTGATCGACCTGACGCTGGATGCGGATGCGATGGAAAAAGTGACCGGCCTTGGCTACCGTCAGGCCCCAGTTGTGGTGACCGACGCTGATCATTGGGCAGGTTTCCGTCCGGATCGTATCGCGACCCTCGTCGCCTGATCGCAAGCCGATGACCGGACTGGCCTATTTTTCCTCGGCCACCGGAAACACGCATCGCTTCGTCACCCGGCTCGGTCTGCCTGCTATACGCATCGGGGGCACCGAAGATCGCTCGGCCAGTTTGGCCGAGCTGCCTTTTGTGCTGATATGCCCGTCTTATAGCGATGGCGAGGGCCGGGGAGCGGTTCCGAAACCCGTGATCCATGCTTTGAACAACCCCGAGATACGCAAGAATATCAGGGGTGTGATCGGCACTGGAAACACCAATTTCGGGATCTACTATGGCTATGCGGGCAAAGTGATCGCCGAGAAATGCAAGATCCCGCTGCTCTACCGGTTCGAGTTGAGCGGCACCGACCTAGATATTGCCCGCGTCAGAGACGGGCTCGAGAAATTCTGGAGAGCACAATGCTTGACAAAGCAGACGCCGTAAAAGGGCTCGATCACCACGCGCTGAACGCGCTGTTGAACCTTTACGATGCGGATGGGAAAATCCGTTTCGAGGCAGACCGTCAGGCCGCGCGCGCCTATTTCCTCAACCATGTGAACCAGAACACCGTGTTCTTCCATTCGCTGGACGAGAAGCTCGATTACCTCGTTGACGAGGGCTATTACGATGCCGCCGTGCTGGAGCTTTATGATCGCGACTTCTGCCGCCAGATCTGGGATGCCGCCTATAAGAAGAAGTTCCGCTTCCCGACCTTCCTTGGCGCATTCAAATATTACACCGCCTATACGCTGAAGACCCGCGACGGCCAGCGCTACCTCGAGCGTTACGAGGACCGTGTGGTGATGGTCGCGCTAGCGCTGGCGCGCGGTGACCGCAAGATGGCGCTGTCGCTGACCGAAGAGATGCTGGCGGGCCGCTTCCAGCCGGCAACGCCGACCTTCCTCAACGCGGGCAAGAAGAGCCGCGGCGAGCTGGTGTCCTGCTTCCTGCTGCGCCTCGAAGACAACATGGAATCGATCGGCCGCTCGATCAATTCGGCGCTGCAGCTGTCGAAGCGCGGCGGTGGTGTGGCCTTGATGCTCACCAACCTGCGCGAAGCGGGCGCGCCGATCAAGGGCATCGAGAACCAGTCCTCGGGCGTCATTCCGGTGATGAAACTGCTCGAAGACAGCTTCTCCTATGCCAATCAGTTGGGCGCGCGTCAGGGGGCAGGGGCCGTTTACCTCAACGCCCACCACCCGGACATCCTGAAATTCCTCGACACCAAGCGCGAGAATGCCGACGAGAAGATCCGCATCAAGACGCTGTCGCTGGGTGTGGTGATCCCCGATATCACCTTCGAACTGGCAAAGCGCGATGCCGAGATGTATCTCTTCTCGCCGCATGACATCCAGAAAGTCTATGGCTGCGCCTTCTCCGAGATCTCGGTCACCGAGAAATATGACGAGCTGGTGGCCGATGCCCGTATCCGCAAGACCAAGATGCGTGCACGCCGCTTCTTCGAGATCCTCGCCGAGATCCAGTTCGAATCCGGCTACCCCTATCTGATGTTCGAAGACACGGTGAACCGCGCCAACCCGATCGACGGGCGCATCACCATGTCGAACCTCTGCTCCGAGATCCTGCAGGTGGCCGAGCCCTCGACCTTCCACGAGGATCTGAGCTACGACCATATGGGCACGGATATCTCGTGCAACCTCGGCTCGCTCAACATCGCGCGCGCGATGGATGGCGGCGATCTGGGCGCGACCGTCGAGGCCGCGATCCGCGCGCTGACGGCTGTGTCGGAAATGTCGGCGATTGATGCTGTGCCCTCGATCCGCAAGGGTAATGACCAGAGCCACGCGATTGGTCTGGGCCAGATGAACCTGCACGGGTTCCTTGCGCGCGAGCGCATTCATTACGGCTCGGAAGAGGGGATCGATTTCACCTCGGCCTATTTCGCGGCTGTGGCCTATCACGCACTGCGGGCCTCGAACCTGATCGCCCGCGAGAAGGGCGAGAGCTTCGTGAATTTCGAGAAGTCGGATTATGCCAATGGCAGCTTCTTCGAGAAATATGTGACCCGCGACTGGCTGCCGGAAACCGAGACCGTCACGGCGCTCTTCGAGAAATTCGGCATCACCCTGCCGACCCGCGCCGATTGGGCCAAGCTGCGTGAGGCGGTGATGGCACATGGGCTCTATAACCGTAACCTGCAGGCCGTGCCGCCGACCGGTTCGATCAGCTATATCAACAATGCGACCGCCTCGATCCACCCGATCACCGCGCGCATCGAGATCCGCAAAGAAGGCAAGATCGGCCGCGTCTACTATCCGGCGCCCTATATGTCGAATGACAACCTTGAATATTACAAGGATGCCTACGAGATCGGTCCCGAAAAGCTGATCGACACCTATGCGGCGGCCACCGAGCATGTCGATCAGGGGCTGTCGCTCACGCTGTTCTTCCCCGATAGTGCGACGACCCGCGATATCAACCGTGCACAGATCCGTGCATGGAAATCTGGGATCAAGACCATCTACTACATCCGGCTCCGCCAAGCCGTGCTCGAAGGCACGGAAGTGCAGGGCTGCGTCTCCTGCAGCCTGTAACTGTCGGGAAAGGAAAGAGTTTCATGCTTGACCAAATGAAAAAAGCTCCGCTCAAGGCGGTGAACTGGAACCGGCTTCAGGATGATAAGGATCTTGAGGTCTGGAACCGTCTGACGTCGAATTTCTGGCTGCCGGAAAAGGTGCCGCTGTCCAATGACGTGCCCTCCTGGGCCAATCTGACGCAACATGAGCGCCAGCTGACAATCCGTGTGTTCACGGGTCTGACGCTTCTGGATACCGTCCAGAACACCGTCGGTGCGCCGACGCTGATGGAAGATGCGGTCACGCCCCATGAAGAGGCGGTTCTGTCGAATATCGCCTTCATGGAAGCCGTACATGCGCGGAGCTATTCCTCGATCTTCTCGACGCTCTGCATGACGGCCGAGGTGGATGAGGCCTTCCGCTGGGCTGAGGAAAACCCGCATCTGCAGCGCAAGGCCAATCTGATTCTCAAGGAATACCGAGCCGAGGATCCGCTGCGCAAGAAGGTGGCCTCGGTCTTCCTCGAGAGCTTCCTGTTCTATTCGGGCTTCTATCTGCCGATGTGGTGGTCGAGCCGCGCCAAGCTGACCAACACCGCCGATATGATCCGCCTGATCATCCGCGACGAGGCGGTGCATGGTTATTACATCGGCTACAAGTTCCAGCGCGCTCTGGAGAAGGTCTCCGAAGAGGAACGTGCGGCCGTCAAGGATTTCGCCTTCGCGCTGATGTTCGACCTCTACGAGGTGGAAACGCAGTATACGGCGGAGCTTTATGACGATATCGGCCTGACCGAGGATGTCCGCCACTTCCTGCATTACAACGCCAATAAGGCGCTGATGAATCTGGGATACGAGCCGCTCTTCCCGCCGGAAGCCTGTGAGGTGAACCCCGCGATCATGGCGGCCCTCTCGCCCGATAGCGAGAACCACGACTTCTTCTCGGGCTCCGGTTCAAGCTATGTCATCGGCAAGGCCGTGGCCACCGAAGACGAAGACTGGGATTTCTGATCCTCGCGCCTCGCTCCACCAGAGCGGGGCGTTTTTATAGACCCCGCGTAAAACAAAGCCCCTGACGACCTGTCGGGGGCTGATGCGTTTGAAGGTAGGGGAGGGGTGATCCCGACCAGGGCCCGAGCCAGAGGCGCAATCGCCATATGCCGGGGCCGGTCGTATCATCTGCCCGATCCGGAGGCCGGATCGTGGCGATCAGATCGCGCCGAAGCGCTGGAATTGACGGTATTTTGCCGTCGCCGCATAAGCATAGGAACGGATCCGGTCCGCCATTCCCTTACGGGTAGATACGGGGGCCACGAAGGTATCCGCCAAGGTCCAGTCATGACCGGCTGCGGCGTTTTCGGGTTTGATCCGCACATAATACTGGCCGTTTTCGACGGTCAGGTGGAAAGGTTGGCCATCAAGCTCGCCTGTGGCGTGATGGTTCGTCAGTTCAGTCAGTTTAAGTCCCATTCGGTTATCCTTTATTCTTGTGAGACACGGGGCATTGTGTCAGTCAGGTGCGCCCCTGGGTTGCGTTCATCATGTGAACTTCACGGAGTATGCGCTGGGAATCTTTCCAACTCGGAAACAGATCCATGACATTTCCATGAAATTTCCAGCCCGATCGGCACAGGGCCGACCTGCATATCAGGCAAAAACCGGATATGCGGCACCACCTACAGGAGCAGCTGTAGCGTGGTAGGTCACTTCTGACCGGAAATCGTAACGCCGTTCGGTGGGCGTGATCGGGGATATCCCCGATGGATCGAGAGCAGCCATAGGCTTCCCACGATCCTCTCTAGCATCTGGTATTTTTGATCCTTAAGTCAAGATTTATCTCCGAAATATTCACCATTATCCTGCTCACGGCAAAATTTTGAAAAATCCCGAAACCCAAGCGGAGGCAGACGCGTTGACCGGGTATACCCGCGGGTCGCGGGAAGTTTTCTTATATTATAAGAGGTTGTAGCATGACAGATGATGTGTTTCTGGGGCTTGAACATGTGGCGCTGACCGTTCCCGATATTACCGAAGCCGAGGTGTTTTTCGAGAAGGCCTTTGGCGCGACAATCCTGTTCCGTGCCAAAACCAAAGACGAGGATCCGATTACCGGTCCTGAAATGAACCCGATCAACGATCTGGCGATGGAAAGTGCCGTGAAGGCGATCACCATGATTCGGATTGGATCCGGTCCGAATATCGAGCTGTTCGAGGTAGAGAATACCGGCCGTAAGGACCAGCCTCGCTTCGAGGATCAGGGCTATCATCATATCTGCATCTATTGCCGTGACATGCAGGAGGCGATTGCCAAATTGAAGGCCGCTGGTGCCGAGATCCTGAAAGGCCCGATTGACGGGGGAGGGCCGGAAGAGGGGCCCGGAAACCAGTCCCAATTCTGCAAAACGCCTTGGGGATTGATCATCGAGTTCAATCACATGCCGTCGCCGATGCACTACGCGAAAGAAGCGACGCAGACCCGCTATTTCCCGGACTAAAAAAGAAAGATATCAATGCTCCCTTTCCAATCACAGGAAAGGGAGCATGTCGTGATTTCTTAAGGCAAACGTCACAAAACCTTTTCATTGGCTCATTAACTCCTCGCTCATCAAGTGAAACGAGGAACGCCAAAATGACGAAGCTGCCTCCGCATAAGATGCCCGCCGATGAGTGGGATGAGCTGCATTTTCCCCGCCCCGAAGAGAACGAATTCGACCGTGTGGTCGAGCGCGCCATCTCGCGCCGTGGCTTCCTGAGTGGCCTCGTGGCCTTCGGTTCCGGCGCGGTTGCAATGGGCACCGGCCTTCTGAACTCGACCTCGGCGCAGGCCCAGGCCGCCTCGCGTTTCCCCTTCACCCCGATCGACGCACAGACCGATATGACGGTGCATGTGCCCGAGGGCTGGAACTGGAAAACCATGGTCAGCTGGGGCGACCCGCTCTTCGATAATGTGGCCGATTTCGATGCCACCAACGGTGTGACCGCGGCGGATTCGGACAAGGTCTTCGGCGAGAATACCGACGGGATGGAGACGTTCCAGATCGGATCGCACGAGATCATCGCGATCAACAATGAATATGTGAATTCCGAGATCAACCTCCCCCATACCCCCGATGGCGTTCCGCAATCGGCCGAGGATGTGCGCACGCTCCAGAACTTCCAGGGCGTGACGGTGATGGAGATCGCCGAGGGCGAGAACGGCTATGCACCGGTGAAGAACTCGCGCTTTAACCGCCGCCTGCACCATAATGCGGAGATGGCGATCTCGGGTCCGGCCGCAGGCCATGCGCTGATGCAGACCGCGGCAGACAGCACCGGCACCAAGGTATTGGGCACGATGGGCAATTGCGGCGCGGGCAAGACGCCGTGGGGCACCTATCTGACCTGCGAGGAAAACTTCAACGGCTATTTCGGCGGCATGGCGACCGGTATCTCCGATACGGTCAAGGCGGGGTATGACCGCTATGGTCTGGGCGACGAGAGCCAGTATGGCTACGAGAAATTCGATCCGCGCTTTGATCTGGGCCAGAACCCCAACGAGCCGCACCGCTTCGGCTGGGTGGTCGAGATCGACCCGACCAACCCCGAGAGTACGCCGGTCAAACGCACCGCTCTGGGCCGTTTCAAACACGAGAATGCCGAAGTCACGCTGGCGCCCGACGGGCGTGTGGTGGTCTATCTGGGCGATGACGAGCGCGGCGAGTTCCTCTACCGCTATGTCTCGACCTACCCCTATGTCGCGGGTCAGCCGACGGACGGTCTTCTGGATGACGGCATCCTTTATGTGGCCAAGTTCCACGATGACCAGACCGGCGAGTGGCTCGCCATGACCCCCGAGACCACCGGCATGGAGATGGCAGAGATGCTGATCTTCGCCCGTCAGGCGGCCTCGAAACTGGGCGCGACCACGATGGACCGCCCCGAATGGATTGCCGTAAACCCCTATGCGGTCGAGGCCTATTGCTGCCTGACCAATAACAAGAACCGCGGCGTGAAGCCGAATGCCGGTGGCGATGACACCGCCGTCAACGGTCCGAACCCGCGCAATGCCAATAATTACGGCCAGATCGTGCGCTGGTATCCGAGCGACGACAACCATGCCGGAGAGACGTTCAAATGGGATCTCTTCGTGATGGCGGGCAATCCGGAGGTGCATTCGGATGCCTATGCAGGCTCGAAGAATGTCACCGGCGGCAATATGTTCAACTCGCCCGATGGCATGACCTTCGATAGCGCGGGCCTGTTGTGGATCCAGACCGATGGCGAGGATAGCAACGAGGGCGATTATGCCGGTATGGGCAATAACCAGCAGCTCGCGGGCGACCCGACCACCGGCGAGATCGCGCGCTTCCTGACCGGCCCTAATGGCTGCGAGATCACCGGCCTTTGCTGGTCGGCGGACCGCCGCACCATGTTCGTGGGCATCCAGCACCCGGGCGGGAGCTGGCCTGCCGAGAGCGGTCTGCCGCGCTCGAGCGTAATCGCGGTGAAACGCGATGACGGTCAGCTGGTCGGCTGAGCCACCCGCTCAATACCGAACCCTCCGGCCTGCGCCGGAGGGTTTTTCCATGGCCGATCAGGCCGCCAGAACGGGGCGCAGCGCAAGTGCGGGGGCACCGCCAATGATATCGAGCAGGCGGTCGATATTGGGGTGCGAGCCGCGATGGGATTTCGCCTCCTCGCCATGTTCGGCAAACACAGCCACCGCATGTGCCGCCGCCTTGGCATCCAGCGCCTCGAAGGTGCCTGCGATATAGTTGTAGACGGCCAGAGAGCCTTTCCGGCCCGCTTCGTTCTCGATCGTGTCCACCACCGTGCCGGTAGCATCGAGCAGCTCGATCCGTGCGAGTGCGTCGATCGGCGGCAGCTGTTGCAGATTGTCTTTGAAGGAGGCGCTTGGCTGGATCATGGGGTCATCCTTTCGGGTTGGTTTGCGCGGGCTTAGCAGGTTGGCGCGCGCGCGCCTAGAGACCCGAAAGCAAGATCACACCCGCCACCAGAATAGCGCAGCCCGCAAGCCGCCCCGCGCCCACCGGCTCCTTCAGGAGCACCATGCCCAGAAGTGCGCCCACCATCATCGAGCTTTCGCGCAACGGCGCCACATGGCTGAGCGGCGCGCCCTGCGAGATGGCGGTCAGCACCAGAATATAGGCCAGCGGAGAAAATAGCCCGATCAGGGCGGCGCGCCCCCAATGCCCCTGCATCCTCGCCCGCATATGGTCTGGGTGGCGCAGCACGGCCGGTGCCAGAAGCCCCACCCGCATCAGGTTACACACCCAGTCGAGCATCACGGGCGCAATGCCCAATAGCTTCACGGCAGAGGCATCGGTCACGGTATAACAGGCGATCAGACTTCCGGTCGCCAGCCCCCAGAGGAGACCGGTCTTGCCGCCGGGTCTCGTGAAGACCGCGAGACGGCCTTGGGTGGCGATCAGGAAGATCCCCGCGACCACACAGAGCATTCCCGCGACCCCTCCTGCCGTAGGTTGCTCCCCTAGCAGCAAGAACGCCCCGAGCACCGACAGGAGCGGGCCTGTGCCGCGCGCCACCGGATAGACGACCGAGAGATCGGCCTTCGCATAGCCCTGTTGCAGGCAGAGATTATAGCCCAGATGGATAACGCCGCTTGCGACCATCACTGCAAGCCCCAAGGCGCTCCATGTGAAGGTGCCATCGGCCATGACCCAGAACACCCATGGCGCATAGAAAAGGCAGGCAAAGCCCGAGTAGACAAACACGAAAACCGGCCCGACTTTGGCGCTTCGTTTGGCAATCAGGTTCCAGCTGGCATGGAGGATGGCGGCGCAAAGCACCATCAGGACGGAAGATACAGTCATAGAGACCCCCTTTGAGCGCCCCGGAACGGGACGTTGGTTGATCTCGACGTCTCCTCCTCTGGGATTTTCCCCCTCGGGTGCAGCCACGGAAGGAAGCCCGTGGTCTCTGCAACGCTCGGTCGCTGGCAGCGCGATACGCCCGGAACCCTAGTTGCCACTCTGTCGATCGCGCCGAGGCTATCGCGGTTACATTTGGGTGACAAGAGGGGGCTTGCGTCCTTGGTTGGAGTGTGATTGTTATAGCATAACATAACTGGATATGGCATAAAAGGAATGACCCATCATGTCAGTCGAAGACAGCCGTTTGCCGGTCACCGTGCTCTCGGGATTTCTGGGGGCCGGAAAAACCACCTTGCTGAATTCCATCCTCAATAATCGCGAGGGCCGCCGCGTTGCGGTGATCGTCAATGATATGTCCGAGGTGAATATCGATGCCGATCTCGTCCGTTCGGGCGGGGCCGAGCTGAGCCATGCCGAGGAAAAACTGGTCGAGATGACCAATGGCTGCATCTGCTGCACCCTGCGCGACGATCTTCTGGCCGAGGTGCGCCGTCTGGCGGCCGAGAAGCGCTTCGATTATCTGCTCATCGAGGGCACGGGCATTGCCGAGCCGCTTCCGGTGGCCGCGACCTTCGAGTTCCGCGACGAGGACGGGCAGAGCCTCTCGGATGTCGCGCGACTCGATACGATGGTGACGGTGGTCGATACCGCAAACCTGCTCAATGATTATTCGAGCCATGATTTCATTGCCGATCGCGGCGAGAGCATGGGGGAGGGCGATGAGCGCCGGATCGTCGATCTGCTTGTTGACCAGATCGAATTTGCCGATGTCGTGGTGCTCAACAAGGTCAGCGATGCAGGGCCTTCCAAGGTCGATGCGGCCCGCAAGATCGTCACATCGCTCAATCCCGATGCACAGATCATCGAGACCGACCATTCCAAGGTCGCGCCCGGGCGGATTCTCGATACCGGCCTTTTCGATTTCGACACCGCGCATGAGCATCCGCTCTGGGCCAAGGAGCTTTATGGTTTTGCCGATCATGTGCCGGAAACCGAGGAATATGGCGTGTCGTCCTTCGTCTATCGCGCGCGCCTGCCTTTCCATCCGCAGCGTATTCACGATGTGCTGAACGGGCCGCTGCGCGGGGTGATCCGCGCCAAGGGCCATTTCTGGCTGGCGACCCGTCCCGACTGGCTGGCGGAGTTCTCGCTGGCAGGGGCGCTGTCGGCGGTGAAGCCGATGGGGATCTGGTGGGCCTCGGTGCCGCAGGCGCGCTGGCCGGACCATCCGTCGGCACGCAGCTATCTGGAGCAGCACTGGCAGGAACCCTATGGCGACCGGCGTCAGGAGCTGGTGTTTATCGGGGCGGGGCTGGACGAGGAGGGGATCACCCGCGCACTCGATAGCGCCCTGATCGATCCCGAAGAGATCCCGCCGCACAGCTGGGCGGATCTGCCCGATCCCTTCCCGCGCTGGCGTCAGCCTGAAGCGGCCTGAGCCCCCCGGATTTCCGCGCCGCCCCTGCCCGTGACGACGGGCGGTGCGGATCTGGAACGCCTCCGTCCCTTCCCGAGGCGGGGGCGTTCTGCTGGTGTCAGGGGTCAGATCGCGATGGCCAGAATGATCGCGCCGAGCGCCATCTCGAAGAACCGCCCCGCGATGCCGAGCCACGGTCGGTCGGGCCTGCGGGCAAATCGGTTGCCCATATGGCCTGCCGCCAGCGCGATGGCCAGTGTCACGACGGCTGTGCCCACCCCCATCGCCAGAACCGCCCAGGCGCCCGTCCATGGGGCACCAATCAGCCATGCCAGCAGCATGACGAACAGCCCGCCCGTGCAGGGCCGGAACGCGACCGACCCGATCAGCAGAAGGGCCTGGGGCAGGCTTGCGCGGGCCGATTTTTCGGGATCGGGTGCATGGGCATGGCTGCAACCGCAGCCTTCGTGATGATGGTGGTGTTGGGTGCGGGGTTTGCGCAGGCTCCGCCAGAGCCCCAGAAGAGCGCGCGCCATCAGATAGGCCCCGAGCGCCCCGATCAGGATATTGCCGAGCTGCGTCACCGGCCCTTCGGCGAGTTCGGTCAGTGCCTGTCGCCCGAGCCCCAGAACCGAGGCGCCGATCACCACGATCCCGATGGCGCAGAGCGATTGCGCAAGGCTTGCGGTCAGCGTGAGCCCCGCCACCCGCGCAAGCCGCGCCTTGGAGGCAAAGGCCCAGCTGCCCAGCACCATCTTGCCATGGCCGGGCCCTGCGGCATGGACCACACCGTAGAGGAAACTCAGCCAGATCAGGCTCGCGCGCGCCCCCGGATGATCGGCCTTGAGCGCGCGCATCGCCCGCGCCAATACGCTCTGGAAACTACGCTGTATGTCCAGAAGCGCGAAGTGCAGCCCCTGGAATACGCCCAACCCCCAAAGCGCCGCAAACCCGAGGATCACCGCACAGGCGGCCAGCATTACCCACCGCATGTAATCTCCACGGTCTGGGCGAAATACTGGCCGACATTGGGGAGCCCCGCCTGCTCGGGCGTCTGGTCGGCGGGCAGATTGGCGATGGCCGCGGCGGTCTTGGCCGAGATCTGGTGCGGCTTGGGCTGCACGATCTTGGCCTTGCAGTCGCTGCGGCCCTCGAAGGTGGGGGTCTTCGTTACCTCGTAATCGACGTAGAAATAGGGGTCGTAATTCTGCAGGACGATCCCTTTGGACGCATCGAGCGGGGTCTTTAGCTTGACCGTATGGATGGAGACCGCGCGCCCGTCATGCCATTCGGCGGCCCAATCGGTGGGGTCTTCCAGCGCCTGATCCTTGCCATCGGCATGGATGACCAGATCACCGCCGAAATCCGGTGGCCAATTGGCATCCCAGAGCCGGAAGGCCTCCAGCTCGTCGCCGGTGACATCACCATCGCCATTGGTGTCGTATTTGCCGTCCTCCACCATCAGCATGGTGAACATCTCGTCATAATCCCATGTCACCCGCACAGCCGTCAGGCGGCCCTGATCATCGAAGATCAGCTTGTGCGAGGCATCGACAAAGATATGCGGATGGGCCTCGGCCCATTGCGGCAGGGCCATCAGAAGGCCCAATGTGAGAAGGATCTTGCGCATGATCCCACCTAGCCGCGTGGATGGGGTTTTGGCAATGCCCGCCCGCTTGCGGGCGAACACAAAGCCGTATCCTCAGCCCAGATGGATCTCGCCCTTTGGATAGCGCAGCCGTGGCACCGAATGGGTGGCAAGGAAGAAGCCCAGTGTCAGCGGCCCGACGCGCCCGAGGAACATCACGGCAATGATCACCGCGCGCCCGAACTCGTTCAGATGGCTGGTATAGTCGCGCGAGAGCCCGACGGTGCCGAAGGCGCTCGAGACCTCGAAGGCCACATCGAGGAACCTCCCGTCATGGGTGATCAGGATCAGGAAGGTGGCCACGAACACCAGAACGGTGCTGATCGCGGTCAGCGCCATCACCTTCAGCACGGCCTCGAACCCGATCGAGCGGCCGAAGGCGTTGAGCTGGGTCTGGCGGCGGAAAAAGGCCACCGTGGCCAGCAGCATGACCACGAAGGTCGTCACCTTGATGCCGCCAGCGGTCGAGGCCGGCCCCCCGCCGATCAGCATGAGCGAGATGAACATCAGCGAGGTGCTGTCATGCATGGCCGCGATATCGGTGGTGTTGAAGCCCGCCGTGCGGGTCGTTACCCCCTGGAACCAGCTGATCATCAGCTTGGCCCAGACGGTATGGCCGCCCAGCGTGCCGGGATTGGTCCATTCGAGCGCGGCAAACATCACCACCGACCAGGGGATCAGGATGGCCGTGCCCAGAAGCACGATCTTGGTCGAGAGGCTGAAGCGTTTCCAGCCCTTGCCCGAGCCCAGTTCGCGCAGCACCGTATAGCCGATCCCGCCGATGATGAAGAGGGCAGGGATCACCAGATTGATGATCGGATCGGTCGCATAGCCGATCAGCCCGTTGGAAAAGGTCGAGAAGCCCGCATTGTTGAAGGCCGAGACGGAATGGAAGATCGCCTGCCAGACCCCGTCGCGCAGCCCGAGCCGTGGCACGAAGCTGAAGCAGAGGGCGACGGCACCGATCGCCTCGCAGATCAGCACGGCCTTAAGGATCACGCGCACCAGCTGCATCAGGCGGTGCATGGAGTTCTGGTTGAGGTCCTCGCGCAGATAGATCTGTCCGGTCAGGCCGATCGGCAGGCCAAGGGCCCCCAGCACCAGCACGGCAAAGGTCATCAGCCCGAGCCCGCCCAGCTGGATCAGGAAGGCCAGCACCATCTGCCCGAAGAGGCTCAGGCTGGTGCCGATATCGAAGACCACGAGCCCCGTCACTGTCACCGCCGAGGTGGCGGTGAAGAGCGCATCCGACCAGCTGATCTGGGCATGGCGCGAGATGGGCAGCATCAGCGCGCAGGCGCCCAGGAGGATCGCCGAGGCATAGAGCACGGCCAGCAGGAGCGGCGGTGGCATATGGGTCAGGCGACGCTGGCATTTGTGCCAGAGCATACGCGTCGAGGGTTTCACAACGCATCCCCGAAGCTGCGCAGATCGGGCCTGCGGCCCAGCACCAGAAGCTTGTCCTGGGGTGCAAGCTCCAGCCCCTCGGTCTCGCAGGGATGGAACTCGGTGCCCCGCATCAAGCCCAGAAGCCGCAGATCGTAATGTTCGAAATCCAGCGAGGAGAGCAGGCGCCCCTTCAGCCTCTCGGGCACGGCCATGGTCACCACGCTGAACCCGTTGCCGAGGTTGACGTAATCCTGCACCACGGGATTGTTCAGGCGCTGCGCCACATGGCGGCCCATTTCCTGCTCGGGCAAGATGATCCGGTCGGCGCCGAGCTTGGACAGGATGCGGTGATGGGTCTTGTTGATCGCCTTCACCCAGAGCTGGTCCACGCCCAGCACGCGCACATTCATCGTGGCCAGAATGCTCGACTCGATATCATGGCCGATGGCCACGAGTGCCACGTCATAGCGGTCGACGCCCGCCTCGCGCAGGGCCTGCTCGTCGGTGGCGTCCAGAATAACGGTAGAGGTCAGTGCATCGGCCAGTTTGGCCACGCGGGCCTCGTCCTGATCGATGCCCATGACGGTGTTGCCAAATCTCGCCAGTTCGCTTGCTACCGCAGAGCCGAACGCTCCGAGGCCGATAATCGCGAAGGTGCGGGTTTCTTTGGGCATGTTGGCTCCGTAGGCCGTTTCAGATGCGCCAGAGGTTGGCGCGGATTCGCGGAAAGTCAATCTGTTACGCGACTTGCCCGAAAGGCGGGCACTTCGCGCGCGCGATAAATGGACTTTGCTCCCGTTTGCAAATGGGTGTCGCTTATAAACAAGTCAGGTCGCTCAGGGATTTGACAGGGGCTGCGGGGCGGATTTGCCTTGGGATAGCCCGCATAGGTTGCGGCCACCGGAGGATTCCCATGCGCGACGACCCTTTATTGCAGCCTTTCACGCTCAAACATCTGACCCTGAAAAACCGGATCTTCATCAGTTCGCACGAGCCTGCCTATGCCGAGAACGGGATGCCGACCGAGCGCTACCGCGCCTATCACCTCGAACGCGCCCGCGCGGGGATCGCGATGACCATGACCGCGGGTTCGGCCAGCGTCGCCGCCGACAGCCCGCCCGCTTTCAACAATATCCTCGCCTATAAGGACGAGATCGTGGGCCATATGGGCAAGCTTGCGCAGGAATGTCATGACGAGGGCTGCGCGGTGATGATCCAGCTGACCCATCTGGGCCGCCGCACCCGCTGGGACCGTGGCGACTGGCTGCCCACCGTCGCCCCCGGCACCGTCCGCGAGCCTGCCCACCGCGCGATGCCCAAGCTGATCGAGGACTGGGACATCACCCGCATCATCACCGATTATGCGGATGCCGCCGAGCGGATGAAACACGCAGGGCTCGACGGGATCGAGCTGGAGGCTTACGGCCATCTGATGGACCAGTTCTGGTCGCCGCAATGGAACGAGCTGGACGGCCCCTATGGCGCGCAGAGCCTTGAAAGCCGCATGAAATTCTCGATGGAGGTGCTGCAGGCGATCCGTGACCGCGTGGGGCCCGAATTCATCGTGGGGGTGCGCGGTGTGGTCGATGAGGACCTGCCGCAGGGGATCAATGCGGGCGAGGGCCGCGAGATTGCCAAGCGCCTGACCGAAAGCGGGCTGATCGATTTCTTCAACGTCATCCGCGGTCATATCGACACCGATGCGGGGCTCACCGATGTGATCCCGATCCAAGGGTCGCGCTCGGCCCCGCATCTGGATGTGGCGGGCGAGGTGAAGGCGCAGGTCCGGCTGCCGGTGCTGCATGCCGCGCGCATCCCCGATCTGTCGACCGCGCGCCATGCCATTGCCTCGGGCAAGCTGGATATGGTCGGCATGACCCGCGCCCATATCGCCGATCCGCATCTGGTGGCCAAGTTGGTGGCGGGTCAGGAAGAGCGTATCCGGCCCTGTGTCGGCGCGAATTTCTGTATCGATCGCATCTATCAGGCGGGCGGGGCGCTATGTATGCACAATCCCTCCTCGGGCCGCGAGATCGAGCTGCCGCACCGGATCGATCCTGCCGAGGCACCCTTGCGGGTGACGGTTGTGGGGGCAGGGCCTGCGGGGCTTGAGGCCGCACGGGTCGCGGCGCTGCGTGGCCATAAGGTCACCGTTCTGGAAGCCGCCAACGAGGCGGGCGGCCAGATCCGGCTGACCGCACAGGACCCACGCCGCCGCGAGATGCTCGCGGTCACCGAATGGCGGATGAGCGAATGCGATACGCTGGGGGTCAGCTTCAAATTCAACTGTTTCGCCGAAGGCGAGGATGTGCTGGCGCAGGAGCCGCAGGTGGTCGTTGTGGCGACAGGCGGTCTGCCGCGCACCGATCTGGGCCAGCCCGGCGCGGATCTGGCGATCAGCGCATGGGATATCCTCTCGGGGGATGTGACGCCGGCCTCCGAGGTGCTGATCTTCGATGAGGCGGGCGATCATGCAGGGCTGATGGCGGCCGAGAGGATTACCGCGGCTGGTGGCAAGGTCGAACTGGTCTCGGCGGATCGGGCCTTGGCGCCCGAGGTCATGGCGATGAACCTCACCCCCTATATCCGCGCGCTGCAGGGGCGCGATTTCAGGACCACGCTGACATGGCGGCTGAAGGCGGCCACGCGCGAGGGCAACCGGATCAAGGTCACGCTGGGTTCGGATTACGGGCCGGAGGAGGAGGAACGTCTGGTCGATCAGCTGGTGGTGAATTCCGGCACGCTGCCGCTCGATGATCTCTATTTCGATCTCAAGGGGCAGTCCTCCAATCTGGGGCAGGTCGATTACGAGGCATTGATCGCGGGCCGCCCGCAGACGCTTGCCCCCAATGCGGATGGAAGGTTCAAGCTGTTCCGCATCGGGGATGCGGTCTCGGCGCGCAACACCCATGCGGCGGTGCTGGACGGGATGCGCCTGATGCGGGCGATGTAAGGGCTCAGCCCTTGCGGGTGCCGGCCCTGTCGGCCTGCGGAGGCGTGCCGAACCGCGCGTGATAGCGGGTGGTGAAATGCGCCTGTGAGGAAAACCCCGTCATCTGGGCGATTTCGGCCAGAGGCTGGGCGCTGCGCTGCACCAGTGCGCGGGCCACATCGAGGCGCATCTGGCGGTAGATCTCCATCACCGGCGCACCGAGGGCCGCGTTGAACTGGCGTTGCAGCTGGCGCTCGGAGAGCCCCGCCAGCTGGGCCAGCTGTGCGGGGCTGAGCGGGTCGGCGATATGCGCCTCCATCAGTTCCAGCGCCGCCTCCACCATCGGTGGCAGAACCCCGTAACGGGCGCTGATCGACCCTTTCTGGGGTGTTTCGGAGGGGCGCACCTGCGCCTGGATGAACCAGTCGGAAATCTCGTGCGCGAAATGTGCCCCGTGATCACGCGCGATCAGCATATGGATCATGTCGAGCGGGGCCGATCCCCCTGCGCAGGTATAGCGGTCGCGGTCGATCACGAAGAGCCGGCGCTCCAGCAGGAGCGTCGGGTCGATCTCCTCGATATCGCTGTAATGATGCCAATGCACGGTGAAGCGCCGCCCCGACAGGAGTCCCGCCCGCGCCAGCAGCACCGCGCCCCCCGAGATCCCGCCCAGCTCGATCCCCGCCCGATCCGCGCGGCGTAGCCATGTATCGATATCGGGGCGGCGCAACCGCATCGGGTCGCCCCCCGCCACCACAAAGACCAGATCGAATTCCATCCCCGCCTGCGCCAGAGGCACCGCATCGAACCGCCCGCCTAGTGACGAGGTCGCGACATGGCCTTCGGGCGTCAGCAGGGTGATCTCGTAGAGTGTGCGTCCCGCGAAACTATTGGCAGCGCGCAGCGGATCGAGCGCGGCGGCCGTCGACAGCATCGCGTATCCGTCGATCAGCAGGAAACCGATACGTCTGATCATGATGGCCCTATAATGAAAAGAAATGTCTTTATAATGAAAGTAACAGCGTTTGGCGGGCGCTACTATCCCCCTCGTTCCAGTGGCAATGCATGCCGATCAAGTGCCTGTATAATTAAGGAGATTGCCCCGATGACCCACGCTGACACCCAAGACCGTCACGCAGCCCGGATGGCCCGTGAGACCCGTATCGGAACAACCACCCTGTCGGAGCGCTCCGATATGGCGCTGGTCTCGCTTGGTGTGAAGCGGGGCGCGCAGGTGCCGGTGCCCATGGGGGTCTCCCTGCCTGGGCCGGGCAACTGGCATGGCGGGCGCGGGCTTGGCGCGTTCTGGACGGGGCCGGGCCAATGGATGCTCGAGGCCGAGAACGTCTCCGAAGCCGACATGACCCGTAATCTGCGGCACGGGATGCCGGGCCTGTCGATCAGCGCGCAGGGGGCGAGCCGGGTCATGCTTGAGCTGGTGGCCTGCGATGCCAGCACGATCGAGGATCTGGTAATTCGCCTGACCGATCTCGATGTGGCAAGCTTCGCGCCCGGATCGGCCCGCTCGGCCCGTATTGGCGGAGCTGAGATCTTTGCCATTCGCCGTAGTTTCAACCGGCTGGCGCTTCTGGTGCCGCGTCATGACAGCGGGCATATCTGGCAGGTGGTGAACCGCGCGATGGTGGCGCGTGCTGCCGCTCCCCGTTGTGTCGCGAACGCGCTGGAACCGGCTCTGTAACGGGACGGTCCAGCAGGCTGGCTACCTGCCGGACCGTGACATCAGGCTCTGGCGCGAGTGCGCCAGAAGGGTTTGGTCTGCGTGCTATAATAGCCGCTGTAGTAGAATTCCTGACGGTTTTTCGGGTCGATCCGGTTCAGGATCACCCCTCCCAGCTTGCGCCCCGATGTATGTAGCGCCCCGATACCGTCGCGCACCTGCTGTTTGGTGGTCATGTTCCAGTTGACCACAAACAGCGCGCGGTCGCAGCCTTGCAAGATGATGCGTGTGTCGGGCACGCAGAGCACGGGGGGCGTGTCGATGATGATGTAATCATACTGCTCGCGCGCCTCGTCCAGCAGTGCCTGGAAGGCATTCGACGCGAAGATATCCGCCGGATTGCCGGGGGGCTTCGCCCCTACCAGCACATCGATCCCGCTATAGGGATCAGCACAAACGGCGCCTTGCAAGGATGTCTCGCCGGTCAGAGCGCCCAACAGGGTCTGTGGGCATTTGAGCCCCAGATACTCCATGAAGACCCTGCGGCGCAGATCGCCCTCGATCACCAGCACGCGTTTGCCAAGGCTCGCCATCTGCCGCGCCAGCCCCAGAGAAAGCGTTGTTTTGCCCTCCTGCGGATTGGCGGAGGTAATCGCGATGATCTTCTGACCCAGCAGCAGCTGGTCGAGCACGATATTGGTGCGCAGTGCGCGCAGCGCCTCGGCGGCGGGGCTGTCGGGATGGTCATGGAGATAGGCAAGCCCGCTCTGGCCACGGCGCTGGGGCAGGCGCGGCAGCTGTCCAATCACCTTCTGGCCGGTCAGATCCTGCAGATCCTGCGCCGAGCGCACGGTCTGGCGCAGCGCCTGCCACAAGAGCAGTAGGGTCAGGCCAACCGCGGCTCCCGCCATCGCACTCATCGACAGGACAAGGGGCGCGCGGGGCAGATAGGGCATGGAGGGCATGACCGCCGGTGCCAGAAGACGGCTATCGGCCAGTTGCCGCCCCTCGCGCGCGATGGTGTCTTTCAGCCGAGTCAGAAAATGCCCATAGACCAAGAGATCGGTCTCGTTCTGTTGTTCCAGCAGTTTCTGGCGGGTTGCGGATTCGGTCTCGTCACGCAGGCCAGCCTCGAGATCGCGATATTGCCGCTCGAGATTGCGCAACGTGGCGGCATCGATCGAGACCTGCGCGGCACGGCTCTCATGCGCGGCCTCGGAGGCGGTGGCGGGGAGGGTCTCGAGCGCCTTGCGCGAGGCGTCGAGCGCCGCGCGCGCCTGCGTCAGATCACCGTCAAGTTTTTGTAGCCGGCGGGTCTGCACCAGCGTGCGCGTGGTTTCCGCATTGGTGGTGTCGAGTTTCGACAATTCGGCATTCGAAGTTTCGATCTGGTGCTGCAGGTCGCTCACCCGTTGGCCCAGCCAGCGGATCGCCTCATCGCTTTCCGCCCGCTTGCGGGTGATCTGCTCGCGGATGTAATTCTGGGCAAGCTGATCGGCGATACGGGTGGATTTCTCCGCTTCGCTGGTGACCGCGCTCAGTTCGAACACCAGACTGGGGGCCAGATTTCGGATCGAGATAGAATTCGCGAGCAGCGAGATCGCGGTTTCACGCGCCTCTGTCGCGCCTTTTTCCCGATCGGTTTTCTCGAGCGGGATCAGGGATTTGATCCGCGCGGACGCACTTTCAGGGCGTAACGCGGGATTGAATTCCGGGTCTTCGACCAGCCGCAGATCATCGACCACGGTGCCCAGAAGAGGGCGGCCGCGCAGGATTTCGACCTCGGTCCGGCGGATGGTCTCGTCGATGGGCTGCATGCGTTCGGTAACCGGATTGGGGTCGGTGAACTGTTCTGTTCGTGGGTCGAGCAGGATGCTGGCGGTCGCTTTGTAAAGCGGCCTAGCCATCGTGCTCAGCCAGAGCTGCGCGAGACCCAACGCGACCAGCGTGGCCGCGAGGATCAGCCATCGCCCGCCCCAAACCATCCGCAGCAGGGCAATGATCTGCCCGTCCTCGACTATGGCCGTCTCCTGAACGGCGCTAAGCGTCAGATGTGGCTGGGTGGTGCGGAAATTCGGTTGCACGCTCATGGCAGGTCTCCCCCATCATGAACAGGGCGCGATGCGCGGATATAAGCCAAGCAATCCATCAACAAAATATCTACCATTCAAGCCCCGTAAAACGTCGTCAGATGCGGGTTGACCATAAGTTAGTCTTAGGAATGGCGGGGCTCAGTTAATTCGTGCTTAATGCCGTTAGGGTAAATGAATCGCATTCGATCTATCTGTCACGAGTCCCATGTCCCGTTCCTTTCTCTATATCCATGTTCCTAAATGCGGCGGCACCAGTTTCGGTGCGGCCCTGCGCCTTGCCTATTGGCCCTCGCAGGCCACGATCGATATCGACAGGACAAGACGTCTGGCTCAGGCGCTCGCGCCAGAGGCAACGGGAACGGAGCTGATTCTGGCTGATTATGCGCAGCGCCGCGTGGAACTGGCGCAGATGCTCGACCGGCGGGTGCGCTGTATTTCGGCCCATGTCCGGTTTAGCGACACGGTGCTCTCGACGCTCGATCCGGCGCGGGCCTGCGTGACCTTGCTGCGCGATCCGGTGGCGCGGTTCCTGTCGCATTATGCCTATGTCCAGCGCCACCACCCCGATCCATCGCGTGCCGGAACGCTCGATGCCTTTCTCGGGACGGAGGCGGCCCAGCGTTTCGGCTCGCAATATCTGTTCTATTTTGCCGAGACCTATCAACATCATAGTGCTGATGTCGCGGGTGACACGCAGCGCGCCTGTCGCGCGTTGGAGCGGTTCTCGCTGGTGGGGTTTCTGGAGGAGGGGGCCGCTTTCCGCCGCGCGCTGCAGCGTCTGGCGGGCCGTCCTCTTGTGCCACTCTCACGCAACCGCCGCCCCGATCCTGCACCGGAGCTGCCTGCCGCGTTGCGGGCACGGGTCGAGGCGGTTTGCGCGCCCGATCTGGACATCTATCACCATATCCGTTCCGCCGCGACCGCCGGCTTCTATCAGGGCGGGGTCTGAGCCATGTCGAAGGGCCTCTGGTCACTGGTTCTGCAAATGTCGCGTCTGGGCGGAAACGTGGTGTTTTTCCTTGCTATGGCGCGACTTTTGCCGGTGGCGGATCTCGGGGCCTTCGCAACGGGACTTGCGCTTTTCCGCTGGATGCAGGTTGTCCACAAGGGGGGGATTGCCGATGCGGTCGTCCTGACTGCACCCGGCGATATGCGCCGCATGGACACGCTCTTCTGGCTCGCGCAACTGATGACACTGGGCATCTGTCTGCTGGCGCTGGGGCTGATGGTGCTTGCGGCGTGGGGGATCGGGGCGCTGGCGGGAATGGGACCGGTGATCGCCACGTTGATGCTGGTGCCACTGTTCCAGGGGCTGAGTGCCGTGCAGGAGGCGCAATTGCGGCAGGCTTTGCGGCTGAAGGCGCTCGCCTGCCGCACGGCCTTCGTGCAGCTGGTCTCGGCGCTGGGGGGATTTGCGCTCTATGCGCTGGGGGCCGGGCTGTGGTCGCTCGTGGGGTTTGCGGTGCTCAACGCGGCGCTCTCGGCGGTCCTGTCATGGCGGATGGCCCGCTGGTGGCCGCAGGCAGGACCGGATCGCGGGGCCATCCGCGCGATCGCGCCCGAGGTTTTTGCCATCGCGGGGCGCGGGCTGGTGGCGGGGGCCGCGTTGCCCTTGCTCCAACTGGCGCTGGGGCTCGTCTATGGCGGGGCCGTGGCGGGGGGCTTCCAGATCGCGCAGCGGATCTTCCAGCTTCTGGACGCCGTCACCCTTGCGCCGATCCGGTTTCTGGTGCTGCCGATGCTCTGGCGGGCCAAGGGTCAGAGCCCTGCGCTGGTCCGGCGGGTGATCGGAGCGGCGGCGTCCCTGTCCGCTCCGTTCTATGTGATGGCGGCGCTCTGGGCCCAGCCTGTGCTGGTCTGGCTTCTGGGGCGTCCGGCGGGAGAGATGGCGGCGCCGATGGTGCAGATCATGGCCGCTCTGGGGCCGGTGGCGAGCCTCGTTCTGGCGCTCGACCAGGCGCTTGTCGCGCAGAAATCGGCTGGACGGGCGCTCTGGCGGGCCTGTCTGACGCTGGCATTTACCGTGGTCTTCATGGCGCTGGCCCTGCCGGTCTCGGCCTACGCCGGCATTGGCAGCTATGTTCTGGCCGCTTATCTTGCGCTGGCGGTCACGCTGGGGCGAAGCCTGCGGCTGATCGGCGTCAGGCCGCAGGATGTGGCGCGGGCTTTGGCGCTACCCTATATGCTATCGGCGGGTCTCGGGGTCTGCCTGTGGCGTCTGGGCGCGCTCGTGGCGGAGTGGCCGCTGCTGTGGCAGCTTATGGGGCAGGGGGCGCTGATGCTTGTGGCCTGCCTGCCGTTCTGGGCGGTGGTGCTCCGGCGCTCGCGCGGGCGGTCTATGCCGCCACACGCTTGACAAGAAGATCCGCCAGCGCCGCGCCCGAGGCTTCCCATGTGAACCGGCAGGCGCGGTTATGGCCCTCCATCACCATGGCATCGCGTGCTTTGGCGGACAGCCGGAGGAATCTCGTGATCGTCTGCGCGATCGCCCCGCTATCTTCGGGATTGAAGTAAAGCGGTGCATGTTCGAGCACTTCGGGCATGGCGGTGGTGTTGGATGACAGCACCGGCGTGCCGAAGCGCATCGCCTCCAGAGGCGGTATCCCGAATCCCTCGCGCAGCGGCGGCCAGATGAAGGCCCGCGCGCCTGCATAAAGCGCGGCGAGCGTCGCGTCATCGATCCGTCCCAGAAAACGGACATGTTCCGGCGGGCAGGGACCTTTCGGCCCCGTATCTGTTGCAAGCCCCGCAGCACTGGCCCCCGCTACGACCAGCGGCACCGGATGACCGGCCTCGGCCATCGCCGCGATCAGTCGCGCGAGATTCTTGTTGGGCGAGAGATTGCCCACCGCCAGAAAGAAGCCGTTCTTGGTCAGACCCAGATCACGCATCACCTTCGCGGTATTTTCGGGCGGTGGAAGGTGGTCGGAGCCGTTGGGGATTACGCGGAACCTGAGTTCGGGCTGTGCCAGAACCTCGGCCAGTTCGCTTGCCGAGAACTGGCTGACGGTGCCCAGATCGCGCGCGCGCCGTGCCAGACAGGGCCGGACCGTTTTATGGAAGGTGCGGTAGCGGCGCGAGAAGGCTTCGGGGAGTTTCCAGACATTGGCATCATGGATCACCAGAAGCTGCTCGGCATGGCTGAGCGGACCCGAGCCCGTCAGGTTGAGCAGATAGGCTCCCTTGCAGGCGCGTGGTAGGGTGATCTGTTCCCATAGATGCCCCGCGAACGGCCATGGGCTGCTTAGGGGCATGAGCCGGATATGACGCCAGTCAGGGCGGATCTGCAGCCGCGCGCCTGCCGGATAATAGGCGGTAACAGGTCCGATGGCCTCGACCAGCGCGCCCTGTCCGAGCTTCTGGTCCAATGCGCTCAGCAGATTGAACGCATAGCGCTGCACGCCAGATTGGGCCTGGGTTAGGAAGCGGGCATTGACCGCACAGCGGTTCGGCAGATGTGTCATTGAATGACCCCTTTTGCCAGATTGGCCGCAGCGCGGCGCTGGTGGCGGGCCTGACGGGCCTGCCATGCCAGCACGCTCTGGCGGGTGCTCTCGCGCCCCAGCCGGTCGAGCGCCCAGTTCGATAGATCGGTCTCTTGCGCGCCTTGCGCGAGACGCGCCAGATGCGCGGGCCCGTCCAGCAGCGCATCGATCATGCCGATCATTGCGGGCAGGTCATCGGGTGGGGCGATCAGCCCGTTCACCCCATCGGTGAGGACCTCGCGAAGTGCGGGCAGATCGGTCGAGACCACCGGACACCCCCCCGCCAGCGATTGCACGATCACCCGTGGCAGCCCTTCATTGGTCGAGCAGAGGATACTCAGATCGGCGCGCGCGATCAGCGCCTCCGGATCGGGGCGATGGCCCAACATCAACACATGATCCCCGAGCCCCATCCGCGCGATCTGCGCGCGGATCGCGGCCTCTTCGGGACCTTTGCCGGCGAAACACAGGCGCAGATCGGGGTGGCGGGCCAGAAGCGGCGGGAGCGCCTCGAGAAAGGCGGCATGGCGCTTGCGGGGCTCGAAGGCCGCCAGCATCACGATCATCGGCCCGTCAGAGGGTAGATCCGGCGCCGGACCTGCCGTGGTGAAACGTGCCAGATCCATCCCCGAATGGATGGTTGTAACCTCGCGGGCAATACCCGCCTGCAGATAGGCGCGGCCGGTCGCATCTGAGACGGCGACGAAGCGGTCGCTGAAGCGTGCCGCTATATGTTCGAGCCCGAGAAACAGCCCGCGTTTTGGCCATGACGATGTCTGGAAGGATACGATATGCAGCCCGCGCAGCACCGCCATATGCGGGCAGGCGGGGGCGGCCAGTGCCCCTAGCACGCCCGCCTTGCTCTGATGGGTATGCAGCACATCCGGATCGAGTTTGCGCAGCAGCCCGCGCAGCGCGAGGACCGCCCGCAGATCGGCCAGCGGGGCCACCGGATGGACCATATCGGGCAGCGTATGGAAGGCCATCAGATGCCCGTATTCGGCTGCCCAGCCCCGATCGGGATCGGGGCCGTGGATGATATGGACCTCGTGCCCGTGTTGGGCCTGCCACAGGGCAGTCGACAGGGTGTTCTCTTCCGAACCCGCGCGAAGCAGGCGTGTCAGGATATGGGCAATTCGCATTATCTGGCTCTTTGCAGTGGCGTGATCGCGGGGCGACCAGCGTTCTGCTGGCTCAGGTGGCAGGCGCGTCCCAGAAAGGCGGTCAGCGCAAGACCCGTAACGAAATTTACATTGGTGAAATACTGGACATGGGTAGAGAGCATAAAGCCCGCCGCGAGATGGGCATAAAGCGTGGCCGCCGTCAGCCCGAAATGCCCGCGATGGAACGCGATGGCCGTGGCAATGGCGAAGACCGCCAGCAGCACCAGCGCACCGGCGATGCCGAAATCGACATAGGGCGTGGTCAGCATCGACCATTCGCCACCGCCGCGCACCACCTCGATCCGTTCCAGCCGTTCCGGTATCAGGCCATCAACCGCATCGCGGCTCTGGGTCAGGATCAGCAGGAAATGGAAGCTGAAATATCCCAGCATGTGGTCGAACTCTTGCGTGAACGGCAGCAGAGAATTGAGGAAGTCATTCGAGATATAGAAGACCAGCTTCTGCAGGCCGATCTCGAGGGCGGAATGATTGTCGATCGTAGGATTTGTCACAGCCTCGCGCAGCACCCATGTCGTCAGGAATAGCGTGGCCCCCAGGATCAGCTGTGGCAGCGCCACGATGCGCTGATGGACCATGCACAGCCCGAAATAGGAGGCCAGCATGAGGTGCAAAAGCAGGATACGCTGTGACATCACGATCGGCAGAAGGGCCAGCGCCACCAAATCCGATATCAGCACGAGGATCAGGATCCGGCGCGCGAAGGGCGACATCGTCCCGAATTTCCGGCCAGCGGCCAGCATGACACAGGCCATGGCTCCGATGGCCGGCAGGGCACCGTAAAACAACCGCATCCCGCTGAACAGTTTGTTCTCCAGCATCTGGTCGCGCAGGCTGCTGGCATCGCTCTGGGCGCTCTCGATCAGCGCGCCGATTCCGCCCATCTGCACCGCACTGCTGAGCACCCAGACCAGCGTGATCCCGAGACAGACGAGATTGGCACGGAAGATCCGCCGTGCCATACGCTCGAAATCGGTCAGGGCGCGGGTGTCGGGCAGGTCCCTGGCGCGCAGGAGCGTCAGAGCGTTGAGCGCCACAAAGAAAAGAAGTGCCGCGGCGATCCATGCAAGCCCCATCAGGGTGATCGCCTCTGCACCCAGTTCCTCGCGCGAGAGGAAATAGAGTGCGAGCGAGAAACTGTCGGGATAGAGAAAGGGCAGCACGCCGATCCCGAGCGTCAGAACCCAGGCAAGTCCCAACAGCGAGATCGGCGAGAGCAGCCAGAGTTTCGGTCTCATGGGTGGGGGCCGTGCAGAGAGGGATCGTGCATGCAAGAGAGCTGCGCCAGCGGATCCTCCGCGCCATTGGCGGCAGGCATTCCGCTCCGTTGATCCGCCATCCGCCCGTTCTCCACCTGACGGTGGATCCCCGGAAGCACCGAGAGCAGCCGGTCGGTCAGGCGGGACCAGTCCTCGATCTCGGGATCACCCGCCACACGGCGCAGC
Organism: Thioclava sp. GXIMD2076; assembly: GCF_037949795.1. Taxonomy (NCBI): domain Bacteria; kingdom Pseudomonadati; phylum Pseudomonadota; class Alphaproteobacteria; order Rhodobacterales; family Paracoccaceae; genus Thioclava; species Thioclava sp. GXIMD2076. The sequence continues at coordinate 503,785 of NZ_CP149934.1, read as the reverse complement.
CCAGCCACGCGTTCGGTCGCCAGGCGGATGCTGTCGGGATCATGGGCATCATAGCCCGCGCCATGCAGCGCGATGCCGCCAAAGACACGATGCGGCCCGAGGATCGGTAGCCCGAAATACCGGTAAAGCAGCATACGGTTGCTGTGATGGGCCTGATATTCCGCGCCTGCCTTGTCCTGATAGAGCGCCAACCCGATATCGGCAAAGCGGATATAGGCGGCGGAGACCTCGTAAGGCACCTCGCCATGCAGGATCAGGTTCGCCGGCAGATCGGCGGGCACATCCGCGATGCGTCCCAGAATATGGAAGCGCCAGTCGGGGCGGGCCTCGGCCATGATCCGCGCCGTCGCCAGATCGATCTGGGTCGTGCCCGCACAGACCGCCTGTTTGCCGAATTTGCCCAGAAACGGATTGATCATCGGCGCTTCGAGCACGGCGCGTGGCACGCCGATCGGGTCGATCTCGGTTTGGGGATGCTCGTCGAAACGCGCCGCGATCTGCGGCCCCGCAATACTGATGCGGTCGAACAGATGCGCCTGTGCCATTTCGGCGCGGCGCACGATCTGCGGCAGGCCGAGCGCCTTCACATCATCGCTGATGCGGTAGATGAACTTGGCATGGGGCGCGGCCGATTTGGCGATATCGGCCAGCAGCACCGGAGGGCCGCTTTCGATGATGACCAGATCGGCCTGCGCCAGCAGCGCGGGCAGCCGTCGGGCCCAAAAGTGCCGGAATAGCGTCATCAACGGCGCGGCCAGCGTGTCGAGCTTGCGGTTGCGCAGGCTGAACGGGTGGATCGGGGCATAGCCGAAATAGGCGTCGAAACTGGGAGTGATCCGGCGGTAGCCCTCGGGCACCGGCCCATCCACCTGCATCAGGCGGCGGTCCTTGCGCCATTTCGAGATCCAGCTATAGCCCACGCTGACCATGGTCACATGACCGCCGCGTTTCTGCACATCCTCGCAGAACCACTGCATCGAGGCCTTACGCTTCTGGAGCGGCAGATGGCCCGTGATCAGCACCACCCTGAGCCCGCGCGCATGCACATGGCGCAGGGTCTTGGCGGTTTTGGCGAGTTTGGGAGAGAAGGCGTTCATAATATGTCTCTTGGCGCAAGGGGCTGGGGAGGGGCGTTACTCGCCGGTTCCGCGCAGCACCACTGCGACGGTCAGAAGGATCAGGCCGATATCCATGAAAAGGGAGCATTTCTGCAGATAGGCCATGTCCATCTCGACGCGCAGCGCATAGGGCAGATCGGAGCGGCCCAGCACCTGCCAGAAACCGGTGACACCGGGACGCTGGCTGAGATAGGCCTGACGGCGATGGCGGTAGAGGGTCAGTTCGTCCTCTGTGACGGGGCGCGCGCCCACAAAGCTCATCTCGCCGCGCAGGATGTTCCAGATCTGGGGCAACTCGTCGAGAGATGTCTTGCGCAGGAACCGGCCCAGCCGTGTCACGCGCGGGTCGTTTTTCAACTTGCGCGACAGTTCCCACTCGATGGCGGCATCGGCATCGGTGGCCAGCAACAGGGCCAGTCTGCGCTCGGCATCGGGCACCATCGTGCGGATCTTCCAGCAGCGGAAGGGGCGGCCATCCTTCCCGATACGGGTATGGCCATAGAAACCGGAGCCCCCGTCCAGACGGGCCAGCGCCCAGAACACGGCGATGACGGGCATGAGGACGGGGGCAAGAGCGAGCGCCAGACACAGGTCGAAAACCGGTTTCATCCGGCGGTGATAGATACGGCGCTTGGAGATCTGCACGATCGCGTCATCGCCAAGCGCCTTGGATAGGGAAACCGAATGCTGCATCTGGAGCCTGAAAAAAATGAACTCGTAACGTCTCCGCCCTGTCGAGCGGATGAGTGCAGATTTGGCCGATAACCGATAACGTTCGGTAAATGCCGTTAAGTTACATCTTGTGGGTGTATTTGGCAGGCTGCCGCCCCCGCCTGCAGTTGCCGTTTGGGAAGGTGTATCCCTCAAGGCGCGAATTTTATACGGATTTTCGCGCCGCGGTAGTGGTAGGGATTAGCGTTATTACGAATCAGAAAGGCGCCCGATAAGGACGCCTTTCCATGGATCTGGTATCGGGACGCGGTCTCATGCTCAGAGGAAGGGGATCGTCACCCCGAAGAACTCCGCCAGCAGCACGAAGTTCAGCGTCAGGACCAGCAACGCGCCCAGAATGGAAAGGCAGCGGGTCAGCATGGACGTCGCGAATTCGCCCATGATATCGCGTCGCGACACGAAGATGACGAGCGCGATCATCGGCACCGGCAGCGAGATCGAGAGCACGACCTGCGACCAGATCAGCGCCTGTGTCGGGTTCACCCCCAAAGCCACTACGGCAAAGGCAGGCGCCATCGTGACCAGACGGCGCAGCCAGATCGGCACGCGGAAGTGCAGGAAGCCCTGCATGATCATCTGTCCTGCCATTGTGCCCACGACCGAGCTGGAGATCCCCGAGCAGATCAGCGAGGTCAGGAACATCCCCGCCGCCGCCGCTCCCAGCAAGGGCGTCAGCGTGTGATAGGCGGTCTCGATCTCGGCCACCTGCGAATGGCCCTCGTGGAAGGCACTCGCCGCCATCATCACCATCGCCATATTGATCATGCCCGCCACAGCCAGCGCCAGCACGACCTCGACATTGGAAAACCGCACAAGGCGTCGTTTATGTTCGATCTTCTGGGTGGGCATCCGGTTCTGGGTCAGGCCGGAATGCAGATAGATCGCATGTGGCATAACGGTCGCGCCGATAATCCCCACCGCAATCGCCAGCGCTGCGGTATCGGGCATATCGGGCGTGACCAGCCCGCGGGCCGTGGCGCTCCAGTCTACGGGTGCGATCAGCACCTCGGCCAGATAGCACAGCCCGATCACCCCGACAAAGGCCCCGATAATAAGCTCCATCGGGCGGTAGCCACGGCCCTCGAACAGTAACAGACCATAGGTGATGATTGCGGTGATGATCATCCCCACGAAAAGCGGCAGGTCGAACAGAAGCGCCAGACCGATCGCCCCGCCGAGGAATTCGGCCAGATCAGTGGCCATTGCCGCGATCTCGGAAACCACCCACATCACCCAGACGACAGGACGGGGAAAATTGTCGCGCGACAGCTCGGCCAGATTTTTGCCGGTGACAATTCCCAGACGGGCCGAAAGCGCCTGAAACAGCATCGCGATCAGATTGGCCAGCAACACGACCCACAGAAGCTTGTAGCCATAGCCCGCGCCCGCCTGGATATTGGTCGCGTAATTGCCCGGATCCATATAGGCGACCGAGGCGATAACCGCAGGGCCCAGAAACATCAGACGCGCCTTCCAGCCGATCGTGGGGCTCGATAGCACCTCGTCGATCCGGCTTTGCGCTTTGCTGGCGAGAGAACTCATGGAATGGCCTTCATTGACAGGGGCGAATGGAGGGGAGGCCCCGATATTGCACTTTGTCAGAAATATAGCCTGTGCTAACTTTCTTGCAAGGGTAAATATGTAATGCTCAGGCTGGCTCCGTTCTGCACCATGTGGTATCTGGGGCGCTCGCACGCGGCGTCGATGCCCAAGACGCGCAGCGCCCCAAGAAGGAGAGACCCGTGCCGCAGGATCAGACGCCCCCCGAAGAGATGGCCGACCGTTTCACGCGCGCGCGCGAGGTGCAGGCGAAGGCCCTTCTCGAGGATTATGTCGAGCTGATCGGGGATCTGATCGCCGAGATGGGCGAGGCGCGCGTGGCCGATATCGCAGCGCGGATGGGGGTGGCACAGCCCACCGCCACCAAGGCGATCTCGCGGCTCAAACGCGAGGGGCTGGCCACCGCGCGGCCCTATCGCGGGGTGTTCCTGACCGATGAGGGCGCGGCTCTGGCCGACCGTGTCCGGGCGCGCCACCGGACGGTGGTGGCGCTCCTGATGGCGGTAGGGGTGCCGGAGGCTGTGGCCGAGCTCGATGCCGAAGGGATCGAACATCATGTCTGTGACGAGACGCTGAGCGCTTTTGAAGCCTTTCTGGCGGCCCGCGGTTAGGTCAGCACATTCAGGGGCTTACCCTCCATGAACCCCTCGATCACCTGACAGAGCTGCGCGGCCAGCGCTGATTGGGCGGTCTCCGACGCCCATGCCACATGCGGCGTGACGATGACGCGCGGATCCCTTGCCAGCTGCATCAGCAGATCATCGGCGGGGGGTGGCTCCTGATCGGCCACATCAATCCCCGCGCCCGAAATCCGCCCCGCCTCCAGCGCGCCAGAGAGCGCCGCCAGATCGATCAACCCGCCACGACCGGTATTGAGGATCACCGGTTTGCGCGCCATTTTGGCAAAGGCATCCGGCCCCAGCAGCCCCCGCGTCTCGGGCGTCAGCGGACAATGGAGCGAGATCACATCGGCGCGCTCGAGCATCTCGTCGAAACCGATCCGCTCATCCTGCGCCACCTGTCCGGGACGGGCGGCAAAACAGACCTCCATCCCGAAAGCGCGGGCAAGCATTGCCACCTTCTGTCCGATCTGTCCACGCCCGACGATGCCCATCGTGCTGCCTGCCAGATCCTGGATCGGATGGTCGAAGAAGCAAAACTGTCCGCTCTCCTGCCAGCGGCCCGCGCCAACATCGCGCGCATAGGGGATCAGGTTGCGCCGGAGCGCCAGCAGCAGCGCCATGACATGTTCGGGCACGGTATTGACCGAATATCCACGGATATTGCACACGGTCACGCCGCGCGCACGGGCCGCCTCCAGATCGACGCAATCGAAGCCTGTCGCAGCAATCGCCACCAGCTTCAGCTCGGGGCAGGCCGCCAGCACCTCGGCGGTGATCCTCACCTTGTTGGTGATCGCGATCATGGCCCCTGCCAGCCGCGAGGTGACCTCCTCGGGACGGGTGCGGTCATATTGCACCCAATCTACGTCGCCCACTGGTCGTGGCACGGTGATCTGCGGCGCGATGGTCGCGCGGTCGAGGAAAACGATACGGGTCATGGAGGCTCCTTAAGGGGCGGGGGTCAGATGCAGGCGCTGGCCGCCCAGATCGCGGAAGGCACGCTGGCGGCAGGTGAGGACGATGATCTGCAGATCGCCCGCCTGACGATTGAGCGCATCGAACATCTTCTCGATGCGCTCGTCATCAGTATAGACCAGCGCATCATCGAGGATCACCGGTGCCCCGCGCCCCGCCTCCTGCAACAGTCGTGCGAATGCCAGACGCACCATCAGCGCGATCTGCTCCTGCGTGCCGCCCGAGAGAATGTCGATGGGCTCGGACTGGCCTGCGCGCACCAGCGCTTCGGGCAACAGCTTGTCCTGGGCCCATTCCAGCTGGGCTTCCGGCCACAGAAGCCCCAGAAGCGGGCGCAGCGCCTTGGCGACAGGGGCGAAATACTGCTCGCGGGCGGCGCTGCGCGCGGCCTCGAGCGCGGCCTGCAGCCGGTGCAGCACCGCGACCTCATGGGTCAGGCGTGCTTCGGTCGCGCGGGCCGCTTCGAGCGCATCGCGGGTCTCGGCCAGCTTTTCCTCGATGGCCTGACCGTTGGCCGCCATAATGCGCTCGTCGAGGCGGGCAAGCTCGGTCGAAAGTTCTGTGGCTTCCCTTTGCGCGGTCTCGATGACCGCTCTGGCACGTTTGAACGCCGCCTCGGCCCCCGCCAGATCGGGCGCCTTCCGGCGCAGATCGTCATGCAGGGCGCGGCTCGCGCTCAGGGCCTGGGCCGCATGGGTCAGCTCGGCCTGAAGGCTGTCCTCATCGCCCATCCGCGCGCTTTCCGCAAGCCTGTCCTCGGCCCGTTGCAGCCGCTCGCGGGCGGCGTCAGACAGGCCTCGCAGCCGCCCCGTCTCGAGCCGTGCCTCGGTGGCTTTTTCCTCCGCGAGCCGCGCTTGCGGCGCCAGTTCGGCGGCTTTGGCTTGCGCGGCCTCCAGCAGGGACTTCACCTCGGCCAGCGGGGGCAGGTCGGGGTCTTCAATCGGGGCGGGGATCGCGGCATGGTCGCGGCGCAGCGCCTCGATCCCTTGTGGAGCGTTGATCTTCAGCTCCGCCTGCGCATCGCGGGCGGCGGCCTCCCGCTCGGCACGCCGGTGGGCGCTGCGGCGGGCGGCGGCCATATCGGGCAGACCATGGCGCTCGAACGCCTGTATCAACCGTGTGTGCGCGGCCTGCGCGGCCCCCGCTTTGGCCCGTTCGCCCGGATCTATGGTCAACTGCCCGAGGCCCGGCAGGTCCAGATCGGCCCGTGCATAAAGCGGTGTGGCCGTGTCGGTCAGCGGGGTGCCGTCGAGCCGGATCTCCTGCGCGCCCGAGGGGACGAAGCTCAGTTGCACCGCTCCCGCCGCCGCGAGCCGCGCCTCGGTGATCCATGCCTGTTCGAGGCTTTGCAGTGTCTCCAGATCCTTGGAGGTAAGGAGCAAGCCAGCTTCGGCCTGCGCTTCCTCGTGGCGCGTGCGGGCCGCTTCGGCCTGTTCGATCCGTGCAGCGATCTCGGCTTTACGGGCGGCCCCCTGCCGCGCGGCCTCGGCCAGACTGGCGCGGGCGTGACGCCCGGCCTGCTGGCGCTCGGCCTCGCGGGCGGCCTCAAGCGCGGCCGCCAGCTCCTTGGCCTGCGCGCGGGTGCGGGCCTCGATCTCTGCCGCGGCCTCCGCCAGAGGCATCGCCGCCTCGAGCCCGGCCTTTGCCTCGGTAGCTTCCTTGCGCAGGCTGCGCATCTGCCCCAGCCGCTCCTCGGCGCGGGTCACGGCCAGCCCGTCCGATTGCAGTTGGCGGGCGGCAGCGGCCACCTGCTCGGCATGGCGGAGCGCCTCCGAATGCGCGGTCTCCGCCTGGGCCAGACGCGTCTCGCGGGCGCCTCTTTCCTCGGGATCCTCGAGATCGGTCAGGGTCTTTCGGTGGCGCTTGCGCGTCTCGAGGTCGCGGTGAAGGGCCTCCACGCGGGCCTGCTGCTCGGCCTGCGCCGCCTCCAGCCGCTGGATCTCGTCGAGCACATCGCCCAGAGGGCCGTTCTTCCTGGGCTTGCCGCTGGCGGTCACATAGCGGGCCAGTTCTCCGTCCACCCGCCTGAGCGCCATATCCATCCGCCGGCCGCCGGTCATCGCCTCGACCTCTTCTGTCACGCTCGACATCAGATCGCGGCGCGAGGCGAGCGCCGCCTCGTTCTCCGCCTTCACCGGCCCTTCCAGCTCGGTCATGCCCTGACGGACCCAGATCAAACCCGCCGGACCGCCATCCCCCGCGCCCAGAAGCCGCGCGATCCAGTCCTCGGCAGCATCCGATTGTGCGATAACCCGCCCGTTCTGGCGCACCTCGGCCATAGGTTTGGAAAACCACCGTTTCGCCAGTGTGAACCGGCCCTGAGCGGTTTCGATCTCGACCTCGATCTCGGGGGCACCGCCCGCATGGGGCCTGAGCGCGCCCACCTCTTTCTTTTTCGAGCTGTGACGCTCGAAAAACAGCGCCTTCAGCGCATCAAAGAGGGTGGATTTGCCATATTCATTGGGTTCGGACAGCACGTTGAGCCCGTCACCAATGCCGGTGATCTCGACCTGGGCGGTGAAGCGGCGGACATCTTTCATCCGGATTGCGCGCAGCTTCATGGCATATCCTCCCGCATATAGCCGTAAAGCCGCGCCAGCGCGTCTCCGGCAATCGCCCGTTCGCTCTGGGCCAGCCGGTCATCGTCGAACTCGGATTTCAGCGCCTCGGCAGCCTGACGCAGCGCCCCGCCATGGTCGATCTCATCGAGGTCATCACTCGCATATTGCACCGAGAGCCCGTCCTCGCGCAGGACGAAATGGGCAAATTCGGGGCTCTGGGCCTTGGCCATTTCCCCCAGCGCGAACTGACCGGGCAGGGTGGTCCAGCCGCGTGCGGTAACGCGCACCAGAATATCGCGCCGCCCTTGGGGCGGCAGACAGGCGGCCAGCGCGGCGGCGCTGTCTTGCTGGGCAGTCAGATCCAGCTCCAGATCCTGCCACAGAAACTGTCCCGTCTCGATCTCGCGCACATCGGGCGCCCCATCAAGCGTGACGCTTAGACAGAGTCCGCGGCGGTCATGTTTGAACCGGTCCTGTTCGGGGGTGCCGCTGTAATGGGTGCGCGCGCTGACAGCCATCCGCCCGTGCCAGTCGCCGAGCGCCAGATAGTCGAGCCCCGCGCGGGTGTCGCGGTCCGGCGCGATCGCCCCGCCCTCATCGGTAAAATCGGTGATCCCGCCATGTGCGAGCCCGATGCGGGTGGCGCCTTCAGGAGTGGCCATCACATCCAGCACGGTTGACGGATCCTCGACCTGCGCCCGCCACTGGATAGGCGCCGGCAGAAGGAATACGCCCGCCGCCATCTGCCGGGGCGTGGCCTCGGTCAGCGCGCGCAGATTGGCGGGGGCCTCGCGGGTGAGGGTCTCCCACAGGGGCTCGGCCTCGCGCAGATTGTCATGGTTGCCGGGCAGGAGCCACCATGTGATGTCATCCGCGTCTTTCATCGCACCGACCGCCTGCCGCAAAAGGGCAGCCGTTGGCGTGGGGGTGTCGAATGTATCGCCTGCCAGAACCACATGGACCGCGCCCTGATCGCGGGCGGCCTGTGCCAGCCGCGCGAGGCTCATATGGCGCGCCTCCATCAGCCGCCCGCGCAGATTGGTATCGGGGCCTTCGGGGATATTTGCGAAACGGCGACCGATATGCAGGTCAGAGGCATGGATAAAACGGAATGTCATGTCTTCTACTGAAAAGGGAGAATGATGATCTGGCTGCTCATGATCTGACAGGTCATCGTGATCGAAGACAAGGGGGGCTGTGGACATTGTTCGCGGCGGATGCGCGCGGATGCCTGTAAAACAGGGCGAATGCGCTTGAATCTCGCCCAAAGTTTCTATCTATCCCCACGCAACCGTGACCCTATTGTCAGAACCGCATGGACGAAGTGAGATGAGCACAGACGAAGAGAAGGCCCAAGGGGCCGCGATCCGTTTCGAGGCGGTCAGCAAGTCCTATACCAAACCGGGCGGCGGTCGTTTTGACGCGCTGTCGGATGTGTCTCTGGAGGTCGAGCCGGGCACGATCACCGGTATTATCGGGCGTTCGGGCGCCGGTAAATCGACCCTGCTGCGGATGGTCAACGGTCTCGAGGTGCCGAGTTCGGGACGCGTGGTCGTGGCAGGCCATGATGTGGGGGCCGCTCGTGGGGCGGACCTGCGTGGCATCCGCCGCGAGGTCGGCATGATTTTCCAGCATTTCAATCTGCTGGCCTCGCGCAGCGTACGTGACAATATCGCACTGCCTCTCGAGGTGGCGGGAATGCCCAAAGCGCGGATCAAGCCGCGCGTGGACGAGCTGATCGAGCGGGTCGGGCTGGGCGTGCAGGCAGACCGCTATCCGGCAGAGCTGTCGGGCGGTCAGAAGCAACGCGTGGGGATCGCGCGGGCGCTGGCCACCAACCCCAAGGTGCTTCTGTCGGACGAGGCGACCTCGGCACTCGATCCCGAAACGACGCAGACAGTGTTGCAGCTTCTGCGCGACATCAACCGCGATCTGGGCCTGACCGTCCTGCTGATCACCCACGAGATGGCTGTCGTGCGCGATATCGCGAGCCATGTGGCGGTGATCGATGCGGGCCGGATCGTGGAGGCGGGCGAGACCTATGATGTGTTCGTGCGGCCCGGGCATCCCACGACCCGCAGCTTCCTGTCGGGGGTGACCGGCGTGACCCTGCCCGAGTTCGTGGCCTCGCGCCTGCAATCCGCGCCGGGCGATGGCGCGGATCAGGAGGTAATCCGCGTGACCTTCGCCGGAACCCATGCGACCGACCCGATGCTGGCGCTTCTGGGGCGCGATCTGGGCGTCTCGGTCAATATCCTTGCCGGTGCGGTCGAGGAAATCAGCGGGCGGCCTTTCGGTAACCTGCTGGTCTCGCTGCCCGCCGGACGCGGGGCGGAGGCGCGGGCCTATCTCGAACGCCATAACCTGTTTACGGAGGTGCTGGGCTATGTCGGCTAACCTTATCCATCTGTTGATCGAGGCCACCGGACAGACGCTGTATATGGTGGCGATCTCGGCGCTTCTGGGCACCGTGTTCGGGCTGCCGCTGGGCACGTTCCTTGCCTGCTCGCAAAAGGGCGAGCTGCTCTCGGCACCTTTGGTCAACAAGGTGCTGGGGCTGGTGGTCAATGCCACGCGCTCCGTTCCCTTCATCATTCTGGTGGTCGCGATCATCCCGTTCACCCGCGCGATCGCGGGCACCTCGATCGGGACGACTGCCGCCATCGTGCCGCTGACCATTGCCGCCGTTCCCTTCATCGCGCGGCTGATCGAGAACGCCATCCGCGAGGTTGATGGCGGGCTGATCGAGGCGGCGCGCTCGATGGGGGCAACACCCATGCAGATCATCCGTAAGGTGCTGATCCCCGAGGCCGCGCCCTCGATCACGCTGGGGCTCACGCTCGCGGTCGTCTCGCTTATCGGCTATTCAGCCATGGTGGGCGCAGTCGGTGGCGAGGGTCTGGGTGATCTCGGCATCCGCTACGGCTACCAGCGCTTCATGCCCGAAGTCATGCTGGCGGTGGTCGTCATTCTCATTGTGCTCGTGCAGCTGGTCCAGTCCATCGGGGAATGGATCGCGGCACGGGTGGACAAACGCGCTCCCAAGAGCCGCGGACAGTAATCACAGACGAAGGAGCATCATCATGCTGCGCATTCTTACCCTCACCTCCGCGATTGCCCTCTCGGCAGCGGCAGCCATGGCCGAAGAGATCAAGGTCGGTGTCTCGCCTGGCGAACATGCCGAGATCATGGAAGAGGTCAAAAAGGTCGCCGAGCCGATGGGTCTCGATATCGATATCGTCGAATTCTCGGATTACGTCGTGCCGAACCAGGCGCTGGCCGATGGCGATATTCAGGCCAACTCCTTCCAGCACAAGCCTTATCTGGATAACCAGATCAAGGATCGCGGCTTCGATCTTGTGCCGGTGGCCGATACGATCACCACGCCGATGGGTATCTATTCCGACAAGATCAAGGATATGAAAGATCTGGCAGACGGCTCGAAGGTCGCGATCCCGAATGATCCGACCAATGGTGGCCGCGCGCTCTTGCTGCTGCAGGATCTGGGGTTGATCAAGCTCGCCGATGGCACGGGCCTCGTGCCGTCCACGCTGGATGTGGTCGAGAACCCCAAGGATCTGTCCTTCCTCGAGCTGGATGCCGCGCAACTGCCGCGCTCGCTGGCCGATACCGATATCGCGATCATCAACACCAACTATGCCATCGCCTCGGGCCTGAACCCCAAGACCGATTCCATCGCGATGGAAAAGGCCGACAGCCCCTATGTGAACATCATCGTGGTCAAGAAGGGCGATGAGGATCAGCCGTGGGTCAAGACCCTCGTGGAGGCCTATCACTCGGATGACGTGAAGAAGTTCATCGAGGACAGCTATCACGGCACGGTGCTGACCTCCTGGTAAGCGCGTAAGACAAGGTCTGGACCCTGTCGCCCTTCCCGGGGCGGCAGGGTTTTCCCTTGCCTACGCGTGCTCTAGCGCAGTTGCCGTTTTGCCAGCTTGCGGGCCAATGTGCGGCGGTGCATCCCGAGCTGGCGTGCGGCCTCCGAGATGTTGAAATCGGTGGCGCGCAAGACCTCCTGAATGCGTTCCCATTCATTGACGCGCATCCCGCCCGAGGCTTGCCCCAGCGCCAGATCGGTCTCGCCCTCGCCGCGCTCGAAGGCAGCCTCGATCTCGGCGGCGGTTGCGGGCTTGGCCAGATAATGGCCCGCGCCGAGCTTGATCGCCTCGACGGCGGTGGCAATCGAGGCAAAGCCCGTCAGCACCACGATCCGTGGCGGCGGATCTAGCGCGGCCAGTTCGCGCACGCATTCCAGCCCGTTCCGGCCCGGAAGTTTCAGATCGACCAGCGCGAGATCGGGCACCTCTTGCGCCACCATCTCGCTCGCCTCCTCGGCGGATCCGGCATGGCGCACGGCAAATCCGCGCCGCGTCATCGCCTCGCTCAGGGTCTCTCCTAAGGCGGTGTCATCCTCGACGATCAGCAATTTATGCCCCCTATCCTTCATGCGGTCTCCTCCTTCAACGGCAGGTGCACGCGGACCACGGCCCCACCTGTCGCGGCATTTGCCACCGACCAGTCCCCCCCCAGACGGCGCACGGCATTCGAGACCAGATAGAGCCCGAAGCCCCGCCCCGGATCCCCTTTGCCCGCCGCCATCGGCCGCACGGGGTTGTCCAGCACCGTCTGCGGGAAGCCCGGCCCGTCATCGGTAAACACGAGGGTCAGGGAGGCAGTTCCGGCCTCGACGGTGATCGATGTGCGATGGGCACCGGCCTGCTGGGCGTTGGTCAGGATATTTCGGAACGCCTGTTCCAGCATCGAATCCGCGATGATCTGCGCCCCGAGGATCGCAGCCTTGGGCAGGACCACCTCCATTTCGCCGCCATCCTCGCGCCAATCGGCGATGACCTCCTCGAGGAACTCGCCCACCGGCAGCGCCTCGGCCACGTCCAGCCGGTCGAGCCCCGCGGCAAAGAGCATTCCACTGACAATCCTGCGGCAGCGCGCCAGTTCGCCCTGCATACGGGTCAGCACCGTCTCGCGGCGCGGGCTGTCGGGGATGCCGCTCTCGTGCCATTCATCGAGCGTCACGGCGATGGTGGTCAGCGGTGTGCCCAGATCATGCGCCGTGCTGGAGGCCATGACGCCCAAGCGGACGAAATGCTCGTCCTCGACCACCTTCTGGCGCAGCGCCATGATCTGGGCATCGCGCGCCATCAGGTTGCGCCTGAGCCCCGAGACGAACCATGTCATCAGCCCCGCGGCCAGCACGAAGCTCAGAAACATCCCCAACAGATGCAGGCTGAAGAAACCGCCCCCCGTCAGCGAGCCCACCATGCCGTCCCGCATCATCGGCAGGCCCAACGGGCGGCCATGGTCGATCAGCCAGAAATGCGCCGCCGCCGCCGCCGTCAGGATAAAGATCACCTGTGGCATGGGCGCCAGCAACAGTCCCAGCATCACCTGCAGGATAAACAGCGTGACAAAGGGGTTGGTTGCGCCGCCACTATAGTAGAGCAGCAGCGTGAGCGCCGCGATATCGATCAGCAGTTCGACCGTGATCACCCAGTCGGGGACGCCCCAGCCCTTGCGACAGCGCCAGAGCGCGAAGAGATTGAGCGCCACGAGGAGGCCGATCACCGCGATCATATTGAAGACCGGCAGATCCGCGCCGAGATAGAGCACCGTGATGGCGATGGCCAAAGCCTGGCCTGCCAGAGCGATCCAGCGGAGCCGGATCAGGAGCGCCAGATTGCGCCGCCCCGTATCCTCGGAGAGCGCGCGGATCGCATCGCTAGGATCGGCGTTCTGGGATGAAGGAAGAGGCAGTTTCATCTTGGGTATCCAGCATGCAGGGGCGTGCGATCTCTCGCAAGGCGCCTATTCGGAACGTGGGGTGCTCTCGTCCAGCATAATGACTTTCTGTGCAAGGGCGAGCACTTGCGCGTGGTGGGTCACGATCAGCATCATCCGGCCTTCGGCCAGCTGCGCCAGTCCGCGCATGACCTGCGCCTGGGTCGCGCGGTCGAGCCCCTCGGTCGGCTCGTCCAGAAGCAGAAGCGGCGCATCCTGCAGCGCGGCCCGCGCCACCGACAGCCTGCGCGCCTGTCCGCCCGAAAGCCGCGCTCCGAGTTCGCCCAAACGGGTCTCGATCCCCTCGGGCATCGCCTCGACCTCCGCCCGCAGCGCGGCCAGATCCAGCGCCTGCCACAGAGCGGCGTCATCGGCCCCGGGGGCGGCAAGGCGTAGGTTCTCGGCAATGGTGCCATTGAACAGATGGACAGTCTGGTCGACCACGGCGATCTGCGCCCGCAGATCACGGTCCGACAGATCCCGCAGATCGACGCCCGCAAGGGTGATCCGGCCCGCGCGCGGGTCCCAGAACCGCTGGACCAGATTGAGGATGGTGGTCTTGCCGGCGCCGCTCGGGCCGGTCAGCGCAAGACTTTCGCCCAAGTGCAGCGACAGGTTGAGATCGGTGAGAATATCCGGCCCGTCGCCATAGCCGAAACTGACACGGTCAAGCACCAGACCGGGCGTTTGCGGGGCTTTGGGGGCAGGGCTCGGGGCCACTTGTGGCGGGCGGTCTGCCAGCTCGAAAATACGCCGTGCCGAGGCCATCGTGCTATCCCAGTTGGACACGGCGGCGGGCAGGCCTGCCACGGTTTCCATCGCGGCCATCACCGCCAGAACCAGCATTGCCATATCGGGCGCCGAAAGGCTCTGGCCCTCGACCTGCGGGATCAGCAGCAGCAGCGCGCCCAGCACCATGATCTGCCCCGTCAGCGTGCCGAGCGCCATGAAAAGCGCCGCGATCCATGCCTGACGGCGCTGCGCCGCGACCATACGCGCGCTTGCGCGGGTCACGCGGGCGGCCTGACGGGCGACCGCACCAAAGACCTGAAGCTCGGCCAATCCCCGCGTCAGATCGGTGCTCTCGCTTTGCAGGGCCGCGCGGGCCTGTGTGATCTGGCCTCCGGTTTTGCGCACCAAGGCCCGCTGGATCAGCGGCAGGATCATCCCCGCGAGCGCCAGCCCGATCGCCACCAGCAGCGCCAGCGAGGCCGAATTGAGCCCCAGCCAGAGCACGATCAGCACCGAGGCCACCGCCGCCGAGATCACCGGCCCCAGAATCCGCAGATGGAAGTTCTCGAGCGCATCCACATCGCTGCGTATCCGCGCCAGAAGATCACCATGGCGCAGCCCGCGCAGGCCTGCAGGCGCCAGCGGCACCAATCGCGCGTAAAGCCATGGCCGTAGGCGGGCGATAAAGGAAAGCGTGGCCTCATGGGTCACCAGCCGCTCCAGATAGCGCGCCCCCGCCCGCAACAGCGCCAGCCCGCGGATGGCTGCGGCAGGCGTGAAGAATTCGAGCATCAGCTGCCCCAGACCCGCCAGCGCCATCGCGGTAATGAACCATCCCGACACCGCCATCAGCGCCACATTCGACAGCATGACCGTGACAGAGAGCACCACGCCAAGCGCGATCCGCCAGCCGAAAGGCCGGCACAGTTTGAGAAGACGCAGGAACTCACGCATGGGGCATCTCCTTGGTGGGGCCATGATAGGTGACGCGGCCCGCCTCCAGCATGATCACCCGATCGGCAAGTGCTGCACAGGTGGGGTCATGGGTGATGATGAGCCGCGCCGCATCGGGCGTGGCTGCCAATACGGCCTCCATCAGTGCCTGCGCGCCCGCAGCATCAAGGGCGGCGGTGGGCTCGTCGAGGATCAGGAGATCGGGCTCGGACAGAAGCGCCCGCGCCATGGCCACACGGCGGATCTGCCCACCCGAAAGACCCGCCCCGCCTTCGCCCAATACGGTTTTATATCCCGAAGTGCTGGCCGTAATGAAGTCATGCGCTTGCGCGATGCGGGCGCAGGCTTCGATTTTCGCCATACTGGCTGTCGGTTGGCCGAGTGCGATATTCTCGGCGATGGTGCCGGCAAAGAGACGCGGTGTCTGCGGCAGCCAGCCGGTGCCTTCCTGCAGCGCCTTCGGGTCGGTCTCGTGACCATCTAGCAGGATGTGCCCCGATTGCGGCGGTAGCTGGCCAAGGATAAGCCGTGCCAGCGTCGTCTTGCCCGCGCCCGAAGGGCCCATGATCGCCAGCGTGCGCCCGCGTTTGAGGGTGAAGGAGAGGGGCTCGATACTGTCACCCCCTTCATGGGTAAAGGCGAGCCCCTCGACCGAGAGTATCCGCCAGTTGCCTGCGGTATCCGGTGTTTCGGGGGCCGGCGCATCGGGGCCGATCAGCCCGATCATCGCCTCGGCGGCGCCGATGGCGGCCATGCGGGCGTGGTAATGCTGGCCCATCTCGCGCAGCGGGCGGAAGAATTCGGGCGCGATCAGCAGGGCAAAGAGCCCCGGAAGGAAGGTGATATCGCCATAATAGAGCCGGAAGCCCACATAGACGGCCACCATGGCCACGGCGATGGTCGAGAAGAACTCCAGCACCAGCGAGGACAGGAAGGCAAGGCGCAGCACCCTCATAGTGGCGCCGCGATAGCCTTCGGACATGGCGGCAACCAAGGCCGCCTCACGTTGGGCGGCCCCCAGCTGGCGCAGGGTCACCAGACCCGCGATCCGGTCGAACAGATGCGCGCCCATCACCATCAGGCGCTGCCATTGGCGGCGGTTGAGCGCCTCGGCGCCCTTGCCCACAACCACCATGAAGACCGGAATAATCGGCGCGGTGATGGCGAGAATAAGGGCCGTGACCCAATCAAACGGAATGACACAGACGAGCACCAGCGCGGGGATGAGTGCTGCGATCATGCGTTGGGGAAGGAAGGCTGCGAAATACTCCTGAACGGCTTCGACACCGTCGGAGACGAGCCCTGCAACTTCGCCCGAAGGGGGGAGGTCGTGGATGCGGGCCGCGCCGACACGCCCAAGGATCACCTCGCGCAGACGGGCACGGATCGCGGCGCCTGCCTCGAAGGCCAACCCCTGCCGCAGCGTGTCGAAGGCGGCGCGCAGGATCATGGCCAGCACGAACAGGATGATCTGGGCGTGCATTCCGCCCAGATCGGTTTTATCGACTGTGACGCCCGCGATCATCGCAGCGACCGCATAGGCCTGCACGATGACCATCGCTCCCGACCCCAGAGCCGCGGCAATCGCCAGAGCGGCAGCCCGTTTGCCTGCCAGTCCGAAGCTTTTCAGCCAACGCTCGATGCGCTTTGCGGCTTCGCCATGGACGGGGCGCGGTGTGAGGGGGCGGGAGGATTGGGACATGCGTTACTCAGTGATGTTCATAGGCGACCAGTTTGGAGATCCGCGCACGGAACACCCAGATCTGGTACCAGTTATACATGACCATCACCGGAAGGAAGCCACCCATGGTCATGGTGAAGGTGATCAGCGAGACCTGCGGGCTGGCGCCCTCGCGGATGGTCCAGGTGCCCGGAACAAGCCATGGATGCAGCGTGATCAGCATGCCCAGACCCAAGATCAGCACAGCGCCGTTATACCACAGGATCGCGGCAAGGTCGCGGTCCTTGAGCGTGTCGCGACGGACCTGTTCGATGCACCACAGTGCCACAAGGCCGAAGATACCCCAGAGCCAGAAATGCGGGCCGAACCACGTCGAACGCGCCCAGTCGAAGATCGCCGCACTCCAGACCAGTGTAATCAGCACGGAGCCAATCGCCAGCCAGAAGATCGTTGCCGTCCAGCGGGCCGCGTCCTGACGGATGCGCTCGGTTTTCTCGAAGCGGGCGCGCACGAAAAGCACCCCCGACAGCGTCACCGCCACACAGGCCGCGATGCCGGTCCAGATCGAGAAGGCCGACACGAAGTCGAACGCGCCACCTGCGTAGTAGGGCAGCTTGCCCTCCTCATGCACCAGCGGGAAGCCCTGCAGCAGCGCACCCACGCTCATGCCGCCGAAGAAGGTGACGGTCAGCGAGGAGAGGCCAAACACCCAATCGGTGAAGCGCTGCCATTTTTCCGAAGCCAGATGGCGGAATTCGATCGCCACGGCGCGCGACATCACGCCCCAGAGCACGAAGGCCATTGGCACCATCAGATAATGGAAGGCCGAGCCATAGACGAAGGGGAAGGTTCCGAAGAGAATGCCCCCCGCCACGATGAGCCAGGTCTCGTTGGCATCCCAAGTGCCGGCCATCGCCGCCATGATCGCGCCGCGTTCGTCATGGTCGCCCACGACAAGCCCGAAGATACCCGCGCCCAGATCCGCCCCATCGAGGATGATATAGAGGAGCATCGCCACGCCCAGACCAAGCCACCAGGCATTGGCCAGGAAATATTGCATGTCATCAAGTTGTGTCATCTGATTTTCCTATGGCTCAGACCGGACGGATATATTCGGGGTGATCGGCATGGCCTGCCGAGGAGGGCAGATCCAGCTCGCCCAGATGCTCGTCACCATCGCCCGCGACGGGGCTCGTGAGATCGGGCCCGTTGCGGCAGACCTTCAGCAGGAAGTAGATCGTGCCGAGAACGACGGCGGTTTCGAAGATCGCGAACCCGATCAGCCAGAAGGTCGCCAGACCGACCGAGAGTTTCGACATGCCGTCCTCGACGCGCATCATGCCATAGACGATCCACGGCTGACGGCCGATCTCGCGCGTCCACCAACCGGCGATCACGGCGATATAGGGCAGCACGACCATCCCGGTGCAGGCCATCAGGAACAGGCGGTTGGCCGAGGCCAGACCTTCGGTCATGCGGCCACGCCAGCTGAGCCAGCATCCCCAGAGCGCCACCAGAAGGATCGCTCCGCCGATCGCGGCCATGGCGCGGAAGGTATAGAAGGGCAGGATGACGGGCGGGCGTTCGTCTTCGGGGAAGGAGTTCAGACCCTCGACCGCGCCGTTCCAGGTTTTGGTTTCAATGAGTGAAAGCGCATGCGGGATCTTGATCGACCACGCAAGGCCGGTGTTGTCCTTATTGGGCCAGCCGATGACATTCCATGCGTTATTGACGTTGCCGTTTTCGTCATAGGTGTCGTATTGGCCTTCCATCGCGGCCAAGGCGGCTGGTTTGTGCTCGAGCACGTTCTCGCCCAGCACATCGCCCATATAGATCTGCACGGCGGCCACAGCGGCCAGAGCCACCAACGTATAGCGCAGCGGGCGCGCGAACAGTTGCACCTCGCGGCGTTTGAATACGAACCATGCACAGACCGCTACCACGAAGCATAGCGACAGCTCGACCGCTGCCAGCAGCATATGCGGGAAGGCGGCGAAGACATTGGGATTCAACAGTGCCTGCAGCCAGTTGGTGACCTGGAACATGCCGTTCTTGAACTCGACACCACTGGGTGTCTGCATCCAGCTATTGGCCACAAGGATCCACATCGCGGAAAGGGTCGAGGACAGCGCCACGTTGAAAGTGGCAAAGAGGTGCATCTTGCGGCTGATCTTGCCCCAGCCGAAGATCATCAGGCCGATGAAGCCCGCCTCATACATGAAGGCGGTGATGGTCTCGTAGCCCAGCACCTGCCCGAAGAACGGGCCAGCGGCTTGGCTGAACGGCCCGTAGAGAATGCCGAAGGCCATTTCCATGGTTACGCCGGTGGCCACGCCCGCACCGAAATTCACGATAAAAAGTTTTTCGAAGAACCGGCACAGACGGTACCAGCGTTCATCATTGGTGCGGAACCATGCGAGTTCGAAACCGAACAGGATGATCGCAAGGCCGATTGTGAGCGGGGGGAAGAGGATGTGCACCGAGGAGATCAGGCCGAAATCAATCCGCGAGATCAGGATGCTAAGTGGATCTGGTTGCATCGCAATGCCTTTTGCTGAGGCAGCGCATAGATGGTCCGGAAGATCCGAGGGGAGGACGGGTGTCTGGAACAGCGCTGCATTTGCTGACGCGGTGGGGTGTAAACCTACATCTGACATTCCGGCATTGGACAAATTGTCCAACCCGGATACATCTTTCCGCGGGAGGAGTTTTAAAAAAATATAATATATATTACAATTATTTATGGGATATGATGCGTGGCGTGTAGAGATCACGGGTGGTCACGCCGGTGGACGGGGATGTGCAGCGGCCGCGCCGATTCTCCTGCGGGTTGCCGCGGGTCAGGGGACCACGCGGCAACAGGCGTCATCAAGGAGGATCACTTCCGCCATCGCCATGCCCGCTGCAAGATCGGGGCGGGGCAGGCGCATGGCATCGCGCGGCACGAGGGCTGCCATCTCGTAGGCGGTCTCGGGAGAGAGGCCCATATGGTGCACGGCATTGTAAAGGCAATGCGCCAGATCGGTATGCGCGCCTGCAAGCGCCCCTTCGGCATTGACCAGCGCGCCGTTTTCCAAATGGATCGTCTGGCCGTAGAGCTCGAAATGCTCCGGCCCGCCGATGGTCGCCATTGCATCGGAGACCATGAACATCCGCCCCGTTTCGGGCCGCGCACGGCAGGCGATCGCGGCCATGGTGTAATCGACATGATGCCCGTCGAGGATGATGCCCGCATAGGCGTCCGAGGCGATCGCTGCGCCCAAGAGGTTCGGGCTACGCGAGCCCATGGCGGGCATGGCGTTGTAAAGATGGGTAAAGCAACGCAGACCCGCCGCGAGGGCGGCCTGCGTCCGTGCCGCATCGGCCATCGTATGCCCGCCTGACACCACCACGCCCATCTCCGCCAGTTCCGCAATCACCGACAGATCCACGCATTCGGGGGCAAGCGTCAGCATCACCGGAATGCCTTTTGCGCGCAGGCGCCGCAGATCCGTCATTGTCCGGTCGTCGAAGGGTCGGATGAACCCTGCCTGATGGGTGCCGCGCTTGGCGGGGTTGATATGCGGGCCCTCGATATGGAGCCCGATAAACCCGTCCATCCCGAAGGCTTCGATCGCGGCATCGGTGGCGCGGATCAGGCGCTCGGGTTCGCAGGTGATGAGTGTAGGCATGGCCCAGCCGGTGCCACGGGCGCGCAGCGTGTCGATGATGGTCGCGATCCCCGAGGCATCGGGTTGCGAGTTCAACATCACCCCGCCCGCGCCATTGACCTGCAGATCGGTCAGGGCAGGGCCGGCAAAGGCAACCTCCAGATCGCCGCGCGCGCCCGCGGCCGTGCGCCAGCCGAGGAGCCGCCCGTTTTCCACCTCCAGCCGTAGCGGCCCGCAGAACTGTCCCGCAACCCAGCCACGCTTGGCGATGATGATCATGACGCTATCCTCTTGCCGCTTGCTGCACGGCCAGAATGGCGGCGCCGCGTGCGCCCGAACTATCCCCATGGGCGGCCAGCCGCAAGACGGGCAGGGCCATCGGGCCCAGTCTGCGCGTGGCAAAGGCGCGCGTCAGATGGCGGGTGACATCGGGCAGCTGCGACAGTCCGCCGCCAAGGATGATGCAATCGGGATCAAGGGTGATTTGCAGGGTCAGGAGCAGCTCGGCCATCAGCTCGGCCCAGATCTGGAGCACGCTCTGCGCGGCCGGATCGCCCGCCTCCGCCGCCTGCCCGAGATCCTTCGGCGTGATCGGGTGGCCGAGTTTGAGCCGGCAGATCTCGCTGAGGCCGGGGCCGGAGAGATAGGTCTCGAAACAGCCTTTCTTGCCGCAGCCGCAGGAGCGCAGGGGCAGATCGACCCGCGCCAGCAGATGGGCCGGGATCCCGAGATGCCCCGCTTCGATCCCCGCGATGTTGCGCCGGTAGGGGGGCGCGCCGCCGAGCACATGGCCCGCGCCGATCCCCGTGCCCATGATGAGCCCCAGAACCGATTGCGCCCCGAGACCCGCGCCGCCATGCGCCTCGGACAGGGCGAAAGCCTGCCCGTCATTGATCAGCGGTAGCGCGCGCCCGAAGGTCCGTGTGAGCGCGGCAGGCAGGTCCACACCGGTGATCGGGATATTGGCGGCCATCGCCTCGCCTGTCTCACCATTGATGATGCCCGGGAGGCCGATGCCGATGGGCAGCTTGCCCCCGCGTCCCGATTGCGCCTCGAGCCAGTGGATCTGCTTGGCGAGCGCGCGCAGAAAGCTGTCGAAACTGCCGCGCGGTGTCGGGATGCGCAGACTGTCGATGCTCTGGTAGCCCGGACCGAAGAGACGGGCCTCGATCTTGGTGCCGCCCAGATCGATTCCGCCTGAAATTGCCGCAAGATCGGTCATAGGGCTCCTCCGTGTTTGCACTTGCAGAATAGCTGTAACGGCATTTGATCGCCAGTGCCGGAATTTACTTCACATTCCGCAAGGGCATGCGTTATACGCGCCTGCATCAGCAGGTCTTCATCGGATAATCCGGCCAAAGGGTGGCAGGAACCCGCGCAATCCGTAGCGTCAAGCTTCACAGACCCCTGTCCATAGTGTCATGAGGGGGACAAACATCAATATGGGCGATATCCGAGTCGAAGCTCTAAAATCACGCCCTGATAAATGAGGAGCAGTTTCGTCGTGGCGAAAGACGATATCCGTAGCCGGGCCGAGGGGCCCGCAGCACAGGCCGTAGCGCAGGCACGGCCCTTCCATTTCCGCGGCAGGTTCCTGACCGCGATTGCGCTGCGTATGGAATCCGATACGCCGGACGAGGCCTTTTATGCCGCCCTCGACCAGCAGCTCGAGAAAACGCCGCAGCTTCTGGTCGGCTCGCCCATGGTGATCGATTTCGCCGATGTGCCGGGCTTTGCCAACCCCACCGATATTCAAGACCTCGTGCGCCACATGCGGGCGCGCAACCTGTCGGTCTTCGGGGTGCAGAATGCCAGCAAGGTGCAGCTCGACACCGCAGACCAGCTTGGCCTGATTCCCGTGATCTCGGGGCGCGACGGCCCCGTGCACGAGCCGCGCAAGCCGCTCAACCCGAAGGGTCGCAACGGCGCCCACCAGCTGGGCAGGAATGCCACCGCCGAGGAGCCTGCCGAGCAACAGGCGGAGGCGGAGGCCGAACAGCGCAGCAGTGGCGCGCAGACCATGACCATCCGCAACCCCGTCCGTTCGGGCCAGCAGATCGTGGCCGAACATGGCGACCTGATCGTGCTGGGATCGGTCGCCTCGGGCGCCGAGCTGGTGGCGGCGGGCAATATCCACGTCTATGGCGCGCTGCGCGGACGTGCGATGGCAGGGGTGTTCGGCGACGAGAGCTGCCGGATCTTCTGCCGCGATCTGGATGCCGAACTTCTGGCCGTGGCGGGCCTATACCGTACCAGTGAAACCATCGGAGACGACCTGCGCCATCGTGCTGTGCAGGCATGGCTCGAAGATGACAGACTTTGCATGGAGAGCTTTGCATGAGCACCCAAACCACAGATAAGGCCAAGGAAGAGCTGAAGGAAAAGCCGCCGCTCGGTCGGGTGATCGTCATCACCTCCGGTAAGGGGGGCGTCGGCAAGACGACCTCCGCTGCGGCGATTTCGGCAGGGCTTGCCAAGCGCGGTCACAAGACCGTCGTCATCGATTTCGATGTGGGCCTGCGCAACCTCGATATGATCATGGGCTGCGAACGCCGTGTGGTCTTCGATTTTATCAACGTTATTCAGGGCGATGCGCGCCTGAAACAGGCGCTGATCAAGGACAAGCGCGTCGAGACGCTGCAGATCCTGCCGACCTCGCAGACCCGCGACAAGGATGCGCTGACGCAAGAAGGCGTCGAGGCGGTTCTCAACGAGCTGAAGCAGGAATTCGACTATATCGTCTGCGACAGCCCCGCAGGGATCGAGCGCGGTGCGCAGCTGGCGATGTATTTCGCTGATGAAGCCGTGGTCGTGACCAACCCCGAAGTGTCCTCGGTGCGCGATAGTGACCGCGTTCTGGGCCTTCTGGCGTCGAAGACCCAGCGGGCCGAGAAAGATGGCACCGGCGTGAAGGCGCAGGTGCTGCTGACCCGTCATGATCAGGCCCGGATCGACAAGGGCGAGATGATGACCGTGGAAGACGTACTGGAGATCCTGGCCGTGCCGCTTCTGGGGATCGTGCCCGAAAGCCCTGCCGTCCTGCGCGCCTCGAATGTGGGCACGCCGGTGACGCTGGATGATCCGTCCTCGGCAGGCCGTGCCTATGAGGATGCCGTGGCGCGCCTGCTGGGCGAGAAGGTCGAAATGAAAATCGAAGGAGAGAAGAAACCGGGTCTGTTGGGCCGTATCTTCGGACGGACGGCATGAGCTTATTCGGATTCTCTCTCAAACCCCGCAAGAAGCAGACCGCCAATGCTGCCAAGGAGCGCCTGCAGATCCTGCTGGCGCATGAACGCGGCAGCAATTCCTCGGGCGGGGATTATCTGCCCCAGCTGCAACGCGACATCATTGCGGTGATCCGCAAATATGTCGAAGTGGCTGATGAGGAAGTCGATATCCGCATGGAACGCGGTGACGATATCGAGAGCCTCGAGATCAATATCGAGATGCCCTCGAAACCTGCCAAAGCGGCAAAAGCCTGACACCGGACCGGGGCCAATGGTCCCGGTTTCCATTTGGACCGCCAAGTTTCTGGGCAAAGGCCGGTTTTTCGGGCGGTTTTTGCGGCTAGGGCTTGCGCGGGCGGCACCTGCTATCCTAACCGGAGACAGAGACCGGAAAGGAAGGCTTTCTTGCGGCACCAGTTCATCGCGCCCGAGCGCCGCGACTACAACCAATGGGCGGCCAACGAGACGCTGGAGGATTTCGCGCTGCGCTTCACCGCGCGCAGGGCGCGGCTGACACCGTCCCGCGTGGCCCATACCGCTGTCGGAGCACTGGCCTTTCTGGCCTGCGAGGCCATCGGCGGCTCGCTGACGCTGGCGCATGGCACACGCGATACGCTGGCAGCCATCGGCGGTTTGATCGTGCTGGCCCTGCTGATCGGTTGGCCGATTACCCGCAATGCGGCGCGCTCGGGGCTCGATATCGACCTGCTCACGCGGGGGGCAGGCTTTGGCTATATCGGCTCGACCATCACCTCTCTGGTCTATGCGTCTTTCACCTTTGTGCTCTTTGCCATCGAGGCCTCGATCATGTCGGTGGCGCTCAATCTGGCGCTCGGGGTGCCGCTCTGGCTGGGGCATCTGGTCTCGGCGCTGGTGGTGCTGCCGATTGCGGCTTTCGGGATCCGAAGGATCTCCAAAATGCAACGGCTGAGCCAGCCGGTTTGGCTGGTGTTCCAGATCGCGCCGCTCCTCGTGCTTCTCATGGCAGGGCAGGGCGGAACCGCGCCCGGTGCGGGCGCATGGCTGGGCTTTGGCGGGTCTGCCTCGGGATTCGATCTGATCCAGATCGGGGCAGGGATCTCTCTGTTGCTGTCGCTCCTGCCGCAGATCGGCGAACAGGTCGACTATCTGCGCTTCCTGCCCGAACGCGATGGCTGGCGCAGGCGTCTGGCGCTGGGGCTTGCGGGGCCCGGCTGGGTGCTGATCGCGGGCGCCAAGATCGCGCTCGGCTCGTGGCTGACGGTCATGGCGATCCGCGCGGGTGTCCCGCCCGATCTGGCCGCCCAGCCTGCTGTGGCCTTCGATCTGGCCTTCCGCACCGTCTTCGGAAATCCGCTGATCGCGCTGGTTGTGATGGGGGTTTTCGTCTGTGTCGCGCAGGTAAAGATCAATGTGACCAATGCCTATGCGGGCTCTATCGCTTGGTCGAATTTCTTCTCGCGCCTTACCCATAACCATCCGGGTCGTGTGGTCTGGCTGGTCTTTAACACCGCCCTTGCGCTGATGCTCATGGAATTGGGCGTGTTCGGGGCGCTCGAGAGCATCCTCGATCTCTACGGTATTCTGGCGGTGGGCTGGCTCGGGGCCGTGGCGGGCGATCTGGCGATTGCCAAGCCGCTGGGGCTCTCACCAAAGCTGATCGAGTTCAAGCGCGCCCATCTTTACGACATCAATCCCGTAGGCTGCGGGGCAATGGCGCTGTCGGTGCTGGTCTCGATCCTGTGTCTGACGGGGCTCGCGGGCGAGATGGCGCAGGCCTTCTGTGTGCCGGTCGGGCTGCTGGTCGCGTTTCTGGCCGCGCCCTGTCTGGCCTATGCCACGGGCGGGCGATTCTATATCGCGCGCCAGTCGCAGACGCCTGCCGATGCGGAGGGTCTGTGCCAATGCGGCATCTGCGCCAACCGCTTCGATCCCGAGGATATGGCCCAATGTCCGGCTTACGGCGTGCCGATCTGCTCGCTGTGCTGCTCGCTCGAGGGGCGCTGCCACGATCTGTGCAAGCCCGATGCACGGCTCTCGCAGCAGATCCGCACCCTGTCGCAGCGGTTGTTGCCCGCACGTCTCTCGGCGCGCAGGCGGGCGCGGATCGGGCAGGTGGCGGGGCTGGGGCTGGTCTTCATCCTGACCATGGCGGGGCTTCTGGGAGCCGTGCGCCATCAGGTGACCCGCGATATGGAAGAGATCCCCGCACAGGCCGTGGGCACCGCCTTCTGGGTCATCTTCGTGGCGCTGGCGATCCTGTCGGGGCTGATGGCGTGGTTCTTCGTGCTGGCCCATGAGAACCGCCGGCAGGTCGAGGATGAATTCGAGCGTCAGGCCGAGGATCTGCGCCGCGAGGTCTCGGCCCGCGAGGAGGCCGAGGCCGAGGCGCGCAAGGCCCGCGAGGTGGCCGAGGCCGCGAACTTTGCCAAATCGCGGTTTCTTACGGGGCTGAGCCACGAGATCCGCTCGCCGCTCAACGCGATCTACGGCTATGCCCAGCTGATGGAGCGCGATATCTCGGCCGCGCCTTCGGCGGTGGGCGTGATCCGCCGTTCGGCCGAGCATCTGGGCGATCTGGTGGACGGGTTGCAGGATATTTCCCGTGTCGAGAGCGGCACGCTCGTGCTGGCGCGCGACCGCGTGGCGCTTCCCGAGCTGCTGGACCAGCTGGCCGAGATCTTCCGTTTCCAGGCCGAGGCGAAGGGGCTCGAGTTTGTCTATGACCGCCAGGGCTGGCTGCCGCGACAGGTTCTGGTGGACCGCAAGCGGCTGCGACAGGTGCTGATCAATCTGCTCTCCAATGCGGTGAAATTCACCGAAGCCGGGCAAGTGGGGATGCGCCTGCGCTATCGCAGCCATATCCTCGAGGTCGAGGTGTTCGATACCGGCATGGGGATCGCGCCCGAGGATCTTGGCCGTATCTTCGATCCGTTCGATCGCGGCACCCGTGCCGATCTGGTGCCGGGCACGGGGCTGGGCCTCACGATCACCAAGCTTCTTGTCGAGATCATGGGCGGACAGTTGCGCGTCGAAAGTGCGCCAGCCGAGGGCACGCGCATGTTCCTGCAGCTGCTGATGTTCGAGGCATCGGGCGGACCACAGGGGCAGGCGCAGGCTATTGCGGGCTATGAGGGACCACGCAAACGGCTTTTGCTGGTCGATGACGATGCCGATCATCTGGCCCTCCTGCGCCGCATCCTTGCGCCTTTGGGCTTTCAGGTCGTGGTGGCGCAGAACGGGACCGAGGCGTTGCGCCTTGCGCCCTCGCTGCGCCCCGATCTGGCGCTTCTCGACATCACCATGCCGGTCATGACGGGCTGGGAGCTTGCCGGAAAGTTGCGGGCGCTCTCGTCAGAGATGAGGATCGTGATGCTGTCGGGTAATGCTCATGACAGCCATGCCGAGGGCGCGGGGGTGCATAACGCCTTCCTGCCCAAACCGGTCGATCTCGATGCAGTCGTGGCCGAGATCGGGCGTCTTCTGGACCTTCGCTGGCGTGAGGCGCAACCCGCCCGCCCGCCTGCGGCGCAGGTAAAAATCCCGCGCGAGATGCTCGAACGCTTGCTGGCGGCTGCGGAGATCGGTCACCGGCGCGGGGTTCTGGATATTCTGGAGGGCCGCCCGGCTGGATCGGTGGCGCATTGGATGCAGCTGGCGCAGGGGTTCGAGCTGCCACGGCTGGCACAGGAGCTGCGGGCTCTGCTGGAGGAGATAGGCGATGAGTGAGGATATCGTCCTGATCGTGGATGACACACCGCAGACACTGGGGCTTCTGACCGACACGCTGGAGCGTGAGGGGATGACGGTGCTGGTCGCGACCTCCGGTCAGGCGGCGCTGGACCTTTTGGCCAAGATCGCGCCGCATGTGATCTTGATGGATGCAGTGATGCCGGGTCTTGACGGGTTCACCACCACGCGGACCATCAAGCAGACACCGGGACGCGAGAATATCCCCGTCATCTTCATGACCGGACTGTCAGATACCGAACATGTGGTGGCGGGATTGGCGGCGGGCGGGGTCGATTATGTCACAAAGCCGATAAAGCTGGAGGAGCTGATCGCTCGTATCCGCGTGCATCTGTCCAACGCGCGTCTGGCCGAAGGCGCGCGGGCGGCGCTGGATGCCACGGGCCGGTCGTTGATGGCGATTGATGCGGGCGGGCGGATCTTGTGGACCACGCCACGCGCCGAGGAGCTCTTGGGTGGCCTGTTCCACGGCGGGCAGTTGATGCTGACCGATGCGTTGGTGGGGCAGCTTCTGTCACTGACCCGTCAGGCAGGAGCGAGTGCGGTGGTGCCTCTGGGCGAGGCGGAGATCGGGTTCCATTATCTCAATCCGGTGCGCGAGGGCGAATATCTGTTCCGCGTGACCGAAGACCGTCCGGGTCTGCGCGAGGAGATCCTGCGCGACCGGTTTCCGCTGACCCAGCGCGAGGCGGAGGTGCTTGTCTGGGTCGCCGCAGGAAAATCCAATCAGGACATTGCCGACATTCTGGGGAATTCGGTCGCCACCGTCAAAAAGCACCTGTTGCAGATCTATGCCAAATTATCCGTGGAAAATCGGGCCACTGCCGCGGCAATGGCGGTGCAGGTGCTGGCCGAGCAGGGATAGGCCGCTCGGCCAAATTGTCACAAATCACACATTGACCAGATGCGCGACTTCGGCGGCGGTATCCTCTGCCGTGCGTCCCTGACGGACCTGCCGCCCACGTTGCAGCACGCAATACTCATCGGCAAAGGACCATGCGAAATCGAGATATTGCTCGACGATGATGATGGTCACCCCCAGCTCGCTGCGCACGCGGCGCAGGGCCTCCTCGATCTGCTGGACCACATTGGGCTGGATGCCTTCAGTGGGCTCGTCGAGCAGCAGGAGTTTCGGCTGGCCACAGAGCGCCCGACCGATCGCCAGCTGCTGTTGCTCGCCGCCAGATAGAACTCCCGCCTTACGATGGCGGATCTGGTCGAGCTTGGGGAAGAGATCGAAGATATGATCGGGGATGCCCCGGCCAATCAGCCCCTTGCCGCGCCCCGCCAGGGCCGAGAGCCCGGAGAGCAGGTTTTCCTCTACGCTCAGATGCGGGAAAACATGGCGGCCCTGCGGCACAAAGCCGATGCCCGCGCGCGAGCGCTCATGCGGTTTGGTCGAGGTGACATCCGCCCCGTCCAGAGTGATGCGGCCCCTAGTGGCTTTCTGAACGCCCATGATGGTGCGCAAAAGGGTGGTCTTGCCTACGCCATTGCGCCCGATCAGGGCGAGCGCACCGCCGCGCTCTACATCAAGGTCGATATCGAACAGCACGGGGCTCTGGCCGTAACCTGCGCCGACGCGCTCCATTTTCAACAGGCTGTCCATGGGCTTACTCCTTTGCGCGGCCAAGATAGACGGCAGCGACCTCGGCATCGGCACGCACGTCGGCGACCGAGCCCTGTTTGAGGAATTTGCCCTGATGCATCACGGTGACCTTGGCGCCAAGTTCCTCGACAAAGGCCATATCATGGTCGATCACCAGCACCGCATGATCGCCCAGAAGCGAATGGATGAGCTTGGCCGTCTTCGAGGTCTCGTTGGGCCCCATGCCGGCGGTGGGCTCGTCGAGCAGAAGCAGCTCGGCTCCCGTGGCCACCACCATCCCGATCTCGAGCCATTGCTTCTCGCCATGGGCCAGATCGCGGGCATAGGTGTCTGCCCTGTCGGTCAGGCCGATCTTCTCCAGCAGATCATCAACCTGCCGGGCCTCCTCGCGCTTGGCGCCATGGCCGAAGCCCTTCCACCAGCGGCGATCCTTGCGTGCCGAGACGAGCAGGTTGTCGCGCACGGTGAGCGAGGGCAGCACCCCCGGTGTCTGGAATTTACGGCAGATGCCACGGCGGACGATTTCGAATTCGGGCAGGTTGGTGATATTGGCGCCGTTGAAGGTCACCGTTCCCGAGGCCGATTGCACCCGCCCGATGATCGTGTCGCAGAGCGTGGATTTGCCCGCGCCATTGGGGCCGATCAGCACCCGCAGCTGGCCGCGTTCGAGCGTCATCGAGAAATTGTCGATGGCTTTGAACCCGTCGAAATCCACCGTGATACCATCGAGTTTCAGGATATAGGGATCGGGGGTCACTGGGCTATAGGCGTTCATTTCACATCCTCCACCAATTCGGCCTCGGGGGGGCGGCGGTTACGGGATTTCTCGATCAGCTCCTCGATCAGACCGGCGATACCATTGGGCAGGAACATGACCGTCAGGATGAAGACGAGGCCCAGCACATAGAGCCACGCTTCCGGCATGGCCGAGGAGATCACGTCCTTGGCAAGGTTGACCACCAGTGCGCCAAGGACTGCGCCCCAGAGGCTGTGGCGGCCGCCGACCGCGACCCAGACCACCATCTCGATCGAGGGCACCACGCCTACGAATGCGGGCGAGACCACACCGGCATGGAGCGTAAAGAGTGCCCCTGCAATCGATGCGAACATGCCTGCGAATGCGAAGGCCACGACCTTGTAGGGGGTTGTGTTATAGCCCAAGAAGCGCACGCGGTTCTCGCCATCGCGTGTGGCGCGCAAAAGCGTGCCGTAGCGCGAGCCGGTCAGCCATTTGGTAAAGGCGAAGACTACGACCAGAAGCGCCAGTGTGACGAAATAGAGGATGCGGTTGGCCTCCGGAGTGCCCAGTTGCAAGCCGAAGATCTCGGTGAAGCCGGTGAGCCCGTTATAGCCGCCTGTCGTGCTTTGCTGGCTGGTCAGCAGCGTGGCAAAGGTAAGCGCCACGGCCTGTGTGATGAGGGCGAAATAGACCCCCACAATGCGGCGGCGGAAGACGAGCCACGAGAAGAGGGCCGCGAAAGCCGTCGGGATTACGATGATGGCGGCGATGGCAAAGGCGGGGTTGGCAAAGGGCACCCACCACCAGGGAAGCTCCATCACGCCCGACCATTCCATGAAATCGGGCAGGCTGCCCGCGGGCAGCGAGGCCAGTTTCATATACATGGCGATGGAATAGCCGCCCAGTCCGAAGAATACGCCTTGTCCGAGCGTGAGGATACCGGCCTCGCCCCAGATCAGCACGATGCCGATGGCAAGGATGCCCATGGCGAGGAAACGGCCCAGCAGATTGAGGTCGTAGGAAGACACGAAGGAGGGAGCGAGAACGGCCAGTGCCAGCACGGCGATCCAGCCATAGCGGTGAATTGCAGTCATATCAGTCCTCCAGAGCGCGCGAGCGGGTGGCCACCACGCCTTGCGGGCGGAATTGCAGGAAGATGATCACGGCCAGCAGCATCAGCACTTGGCTCATCGAGACATCGAGGAAGATCTGGCTGATCGCCGAGACGAGGCCGAGGATAATGGCGGCAATCGTTGTGCCCACCATCGAGCCAAGCCCGCCCATGACCACCACGAGGAAAGCGGGGATGATATAGCTCTGGCCGACCGAGGGGGTGACGGGTCCGAGAAGCGAGAGCACCACGCCCGCAAGCCCCGCGATGCCCGTGCCGAGGCAGAAGACGGCCAGATCGACGCGGCGGACATTGATGCCCGAGGCGCTTGCCATCATGCGGTCCTGATTGACCGCGCGGACCAGAAGACCCAGCCGGGTGCGCGCGATGAGAAGTCCCAGCGCCACCAGCACCAGAACCGCCACCAGAAGGATGAAGATCCGGGTCGAGGGGAAATAGACACCTGCCAGCATGAAGCCGGTATTGAGCCAGTCGGGCGCGGTGACCCCCACTCCGATGGGGCCGAAGATCGAGCGCGCCGCCTGTTGCAGGATGAGGCTGACCCCCCATGTGGCCAGAAGCGTATCAAGCGGGCGCGCCGAGAGTTTGCGCACCACGGTCAGCTCCATGATGCCGCCCAGAAGTGCCGCGCCGAGGAAGGCCACCGGCATCGCGACGAGGATCGCCAGCGGACCCGGCACGACCAGATAGGTGAGATAGGCCAGATAGCCGCCCAGCATCAGCATCTCGCCATGCGCCATATTGATCACCCGCATCAGCCCGAAGCTGAGCGCGAGACCGAGAGCGGCGAGAACAAAGAGCGAGGCAACACTGAAACCGTTGAAGATCTGCCCGACAACAAGTGCGGTGTCCAACATGGGTTTTCTCCTTCGCGGGAAAGAAATCGGCCCCCGGTGCGATCCGGGGGCCAGTCGGGGGATCAGTTGGTTGCGCTCAGGTCGCAGGATTTGCCCGGGAAGGTGAGAGCATCATAGGGCTCGGGGGTGATTTCACCTTCGGATTTCCAGACGATGTCGAATTTGCCGTTCTCGTCGAGCTTGCCGACATAGGCGGTCTGGGTCAGCGACTGGTTGGGGGCGAAGGCCACATCGCCCATAGGCGTTGCCACATCGAGGTCGACAGCGGCTTTGCGCACGGCATCGGTCTCGAAGCTGCCGGCCTTTTCTACGGCTGCTTTCCAGGCATAGACATCAAGATAGCCATGCAGCATCGGATCGGTGATCGCGGCATCGGCGCCATATTTCGCGCGGTAGGCCTCGACGAATTTCGCGTTCGCATCGCCCGGCAGGGTCTCGAAATAGTTCCATGCGGCATAGGAACCTGCCACCAGCGAGGTGCCCATTGCTTGCGCTTCCTGCTCGGCGATCGAGAAGCTCATGACCGGCGTATCTTCCAGCGTGATGCCCGAGGCGGCGAGCTGTTTGAAGAAGGACACGTTTGAATCGCCATTGAGCGTGTTGAGGATGATATCGGGCTTGGCCGCGCGGATCTTGGCGACCACAGCGGAGAAATCGGTGCCGCCGAGGGGCACATATTCCTCGCCCGCCATGGTCAGGCCGTCTTTCTCGATATGTTTCTTCACGATCAGGTTGGCCGTGCGCGGGAAGACGTAATCCGAACCGACGAGGAAGAAGCTCTTGTCGCCTTCGGCCTTGGCCCATTCATAGGCGGGCAGGATCTGCTGGTTGGGCTGGGCGCCCGAATACATGATATTGGCCGAGCATTCGTTACCCTCGAACTGGACCGGATACCACAGCAGGTTCCCCGTGCGCTCGAAGACCGGCAGCATCGCCTTGCGCGAGGCCGAGGTCCAGCCGCCGAAGACGGTGGCGACATCGTCATTCTCGATCAGTTTGGTGGCTTTTTGCGCGAAGATCGCGGGATCGGAGGCGCCATCCTCGACAATCGCCTTGATCTGGTGGCCCATCACACCGCCATTGGCATTGATCTCGTCGATCGCCATGACTTCGGCGTTTTTCACGGTGACTTCCGAGATCGCCATCGTGCCCGAGAGCGATTGCAGAACGCCCACATTCACGGTGTCCTCGGCGAAAGCGCCTTGGGCGGAAGCGGCGCCAAAGGCCAGAGCCGCGATGGTCAGATTGGTTTTTTTCATAATTCATCCCCGTTGTTGATGGTGCCGCGTTATTGGAAGGGGCGGCGTGGGGAGGACGATGACGCGATCGCGTGCAAAGGCATATGCACCAAAGGGAGTATGGCGGGTTGGCGCGCAGAGTGCTTGCCGCCTGGTCTGCCCGTAAAGATGCATGGCCGGTTTGCCTTATTTGCAAGGGGAAAACCGGCGCGGACGCGCTACCTTCAGATCCGGTTAGGTTGTGAAAGGGTAATCGGTGCTGGCGGAATATATTCTCTCGAAAGTCGATGGTCTCGTGCGCAGGACCTTGCAGCCGCGTCCTTCGCGTGAGGCGCGCCGTCATGCGCCACAGGGGTCCGTGCCACAGAGCCTCGTGCCGCGGCGCGGACGGCTTGACGAAGCCGATGACCCGCTCGAGCGGGCCTGTGCCAGGGTAGTGCTGTCGATGCCGGCCGATGAACGGCGTGTGCTGGAGTTGACCTATGGTCTGACTGGTCATCTGCCCGTCAAGCCGCATCGGGCCGCCGATATGCTAGGCTGGGGGCTCGCGCAGACCATGACCATCGGTGAGGGCGCGATCTTGCGGTTGCGCAATTCGGCCAGCGGTCAGGCGGCCTTCGGCGCGCTTCTGGCGGCGCTACATTTGCGACTTCTGGACGCCGCCGAGAGGATCTACGACCTGCGGATGGAAAACGCGCCGCGTGCCGAGAGGGATATGGTCCTCAAGCGGTTCTGGTGTGAGCTGAGCCCTGTCGAGCGGCTCTGCCTGCGGGGGTTCGGCGAGGGTGAAGTGGCCGAGATGCGGGTGGCGCTGGAGGCACGCGCGGACGGCCGGATCTGAAATCGGGGCTTATGCGGTCTCGCGGGCGACCAGCTCGCCCAGAAACATCCGGCTTTGCATCGGTTCCTGCGCCTCGAGCACCTCGACGAGATAGGCGGCCATCTCGGCCAGTGGCTGGCGATAGGTGGTCAGCCGGTAATTGGCGCCTGCCGCCTGCGGCACATCGTCGAAGCCGATCACCGCGATATCCTCGGGCACGCGCAGTTTCAGGTCGTGCCGGATGGCATCAATCGCCCCCAAAGCAAGCGCGTCATTCTCGCAGACGATGACATCGGGCAAGGCCTCCGCCGCCCGTCCGCGCAGGCTCTCGCGGATCAGCGATTCGGCTTTTTGCGAATCATAGGCACCGATCCAGGCGGTTTCCGGCGTGTGTTCATGCCTCTGCACCCAATACTCCATGAAGGTTTCCTTGCGCAGAAGATGCGCCGAGAAGGTCCGCGGCCCTGCCAGATAGAAGGGCCTCCGGAAGCCTCTCTGGGTGACATATTCGGCGATGCAGCGGGTCGCGGCCTGATCATCCACCGCGATCGAGATCACGCCGTCCACCTGCGAGGTCCGTGCGAAGACGATCAGTTTGGGCTGGCGCCCACCCTGATGGACCTGATCAAGGATTTCGTCACGGAACTGGATGCCGATCAGGATCGTCGCATCGACTCGGCGCTGGCTGGCATGGCGCAAGGCCGGCGCAGTATCATCGGTATCGAGCGTGTTCACCAGCAAGATATCCCATCCGCCCTGACGCAGCGCGCGGGTCAGATGCTCCAGCATTACCAGTTTGTGGGGATTGGCAAAATCGTCGATCAGAAGCGCAACCAGATTGGAGCGCGCCGAGACGGAGCGCGCCGAGGCCAGACCTGCTGCACGCAGATCGGGGATATAGCCCAGATCGGCTGCGGCCTGCATCACCTTCTCGCGGGCCTTGGCGGAAATCGAGGCATCTTTGCGGAAGGCACGATTGACCGTCCAGCGCGAGACACCCGCTGCACGGGCCACGTCATCGGCGGTCACATAGCTGCCGTAAGCGGTGCTAGCCTCTGGGGTCGTCGGGACGTCGTTACTCATGCTCTGGTCCTTGTTACGCGATCGGGCAGCGTGGCTGTCCGGTCACTGTTTCTATAGCGCCTCTTGGACGGCAGCTCCACTCTACAGAGTAACTGTCGGCTGGCTCATAAATTTTGCACACGAGAGCAAATTTAGCTTGCACACGCGAGCAAAGGAAGTCTTAATATCCCCATCGCGGCCTTGAGGAGGGCGGCAACAGGGAGGGATAAATGCTGAAAGTTGGGCTTTTGGGCGCCGGCCGGATCGGTCAGGTGCATGCTGTGAACATTGCCGGAAACCCGCGCTCGACGCTGGTGGCGGTCTCGGATGTCTACCGTCCGGGGGCCGAGGCGCTGGCCGAGAAATTCGGGGCCGAGGCGCGCACCACCGAGGAGATCCTCGCTGATCCGGCGATCGATGCGGTGCTGGTGGCGACCTCGACCGATACCCATTCGGATCTGATCGAGCAGGCCACGGCGGCAGGCAAGGCGGTGCTCTGCGAGAAGCCGGTCGATCTGTCACTGTCGCGGGCCAAAGCCTGTCTGGCGCAGGCATCGATGACGGGCCGTCCGGTGATGATGGGCTTCAACCGTCGCTTCGATCCGAATTTCGCGACGCTGAAGGCTTCGGTGCAGCGCGGCGAGATCGGCAAGCCCGAGCTGTTGTCGATTACCTCCTTCGATCCCGCACCGCCTCCGGTGTCCTATATCAAGGTCTCGGGCGGGCTGTTCCGCGATATGATGATCCATGATTTCGATATGGCCAACTTCCTGATGGGCGAGGCGCCGGTGACGGTGCGCGCGGTCGGCAGCTCGATCGTCGATCCCGAGATCGGCGCGGCAGGCGATGTCGATACGGCCGTGGTCACGCTGACCTATGCCGACGGGCGGATCGCCGTCATCAAGAACTCGCGCCGTGCCGTCTATGGCTATGACCAGCGGGTCGAACTGCTGGGCTCCGAAGGGCTGTTGCAGGCGCAGAACATGCTGGAGAACACCGTGGTGCGGTCGACGACTCAGGGTGTGATGAGTGCCAAGCCCACCTATTTCTTCCTCGAGCGGTATATGCCCGCCTATGCGGCGGAATGGGAGGCCTTCGTGGCAGCCCTTGTGGATGGCGCGGCTCTGCCGACCTCGCTCGAGGACGGGATCGCGGCATTGGCAATGGCTGAAGCCGCCACGGAATCGGCCAAAACCGGACAGGCCGTCTCGCTCGATCTGCATGAGGAGCTTTACCAGCGCGCGGTCTGACGCGCTGGTCCAGACACCCCCGCGGGGGCCTTGCCGGAAGAGGAGCCGGCAGGGACCACCCCTCGCAGGGTAAGTGGGGGCCGTAAAAGGCCCGACCGGCCAAGGGCCGGATAACCGGCGCAAAGGGCGACAGGGACGCCCGCGCCAAGACCTTTTTGGGAGGAGAGACCAATGAAAACCCTTTTTGCCACGGCAGCTGTGACCGCGATGATGGCTGGATCGGCGATGGCGCAAGAGATCATCGTCGTGACCCATGGTCAGGCCAGTGACCCGTTCTGGTCGGTCGTGAAAAACGGTGCCGCCGAGGCGGCAAAGGATACCGGCGCGACCGTCGATGTCCGCTCGCCCGAGACTTTCGATATGGTCCAGATGAGCCAGTTGATCGATGCTGCCGTGAACCAGGAGCCCGACGGGCTCGTTGTGAGCATTCCCGATGCCGACGCGCTCGGGCCGTCGATCCAGCGCGCGGTGGATGCCGGTATTCCGGTGATCTCGATGAACTCGGGTGGCGATGTGTCCAAGGAACTGGGCGCGATGCTGCATGTGGGCCAATCCGAATATGATGCGGGCAAGGCCGCAGGGGTCAAGCTCGCGGAAATGGGCGGCACCAAGGGCATCTGTGTGAATCAGGAAGTGGGCAATGTCTCGCTCGATCAGCGCTGTGCGGGTTTCGAGGAGGGGTTCGGTAATCCGGTCGAGGTCATCCCGACCATGACCGATCCGGCAGAGGTGGAATCCAAGGTCCGCGCCGCGCTTGAATCCGATCCCGATGTGAACACGGTTCTGGGTCTGTCGGCCCCCATCGTGGGCGAACCCTCGGTCAAGGCCGTGAAGGCGATCGGGCGCGATGACGTGCTGGTGGCGACCTTCGATATGTCGTCCTCCTTCCTGCAATCGGTTGTTGATGGCGATGCGGCCTTCGCGATCGACCAGCAGCAGTTCCTGCAAGGCTATCTGCCGGTGGCCTTCCTGGCGCTCAATGCCAAATACGGGCTGATGCCTGCAGGCGATGTGCCCTCGGGTCCGAACCTGATCACGCAGGACAAGGCCGAGCAGGTCATCGACCTCGCGGCCAAAGGTATTCGCTAAGTCAACGGGATGTCCGGAGCACCCGCTCCGGGCATCCGCCGCGCCGTATTACGGGCGCATGTCATGTGACGCATGACACTTCCGGCCCGAGGGCCGGGCTGCTGGGGAAGAGCAGCCAATTTTTCAAGACGGATCGCATGTGGGGAGGGAACCATGCCAACGGACGCCACCATCGAGGCGGACGAACGGATCAAATCCGAGTCGTTTGCCGCTAAACTTATGAAACGACCGGAGCTGGGTGCCATCGGGGGTCTGATCCTCGTCACTCTGTTCTTCTTGTTCACCGCCGACAGCACGATGTTCACCCTGTCCGGCATCATGAATTTTCTGACGCCTTCGGCGCAGCTGGGTATTCTGGGCATTGCCGCCGCCATGCTGATGATCGGTGGCGAGTTCGACCTGTCCATCGGCTCCATGGTAGCCTTCGCAGGCATGGTCTTCGGTGTGTTCACCGTCAATCTCGGCCTGCCGCTGATCTTTTCGATCCCGTTGACCATGGTCTTTGCCGCGGCGATCGGGGCGGCCAATGGTGCCATCGTCATCCGCACGGGGTTGCCCTCCTTCATCGTTACGCTGGCGGGTCTGTTCATCCTGCGCGGCCTGTCTCTGGTCGGGCTGAAGCTCTTCACCGGCGGTTCGACCCAGCTGCGCGGTGTGCGTGAGGCCGTCGAAGGGGATTTCCTGACGCCGTTCTTCTCTGGAGATGCGTTTACCGGCCTGTTCGCATGGATGGCCAAAGCGGGCATCATCGACAGTTTCAAATCGGGAGCGCCGAAAGTGCCGGGGGTGCCGGTCGAAGTGCTGTGGTTCATAGGTTTCGCACTGGTCGCCACCTATATCCTGCTACGCACGCCGGTGGGGAACTGGATCTTCGCCACCGGAGGCGATAGCAATGCCGCGCAGAATTCGGGTGTGCCGGTGAAGCGCGTCAAAATCTCGCTCTTCATGCTGACGGCAATCGCGGCAAGCCTTGTAGCCATCATCACCGTGATCGATGCCGGCTCCACCGATGCGCGTCGTGGCTTCCAGAAGGAATTCGAGGCGATCATCGCGGCCGTGATCGGCGGGTGCCTTCTGACTGGCGGTTACGGCTCGGCCATCGGGGCCTTCTTCGGGGCGATCATCTTCGGCATGGTCACCATCGGTCTGACCTATACCAATTTCGATCAGGACTGGTTCCAGGTCTTCCTGGGCGGCATGCTGCTGATTGCCGTGGTCTTCAACAATGTGGTGCGCAAACGCGTGACGGGGGAGCGTTGAGATGACCCTTCAGGATAGCAAATTCCATCACGGCTCGGTCGCCGGTGCGCAGGCCCCGATCATCGAGATGAAAGAGATCACCAAGCATTTCGGTAATGTCATCGCGCTCAACGGGGTGACTTTCAATGTGAAACCCGGTGAATGCCATTGCCTGCTTGGCGATAACGGCGCGGGTAAATCGACCTTCATCAAGACCATGTCGGGCGTGCACAAGCCCACCTCCGGCACGATCACCTTCGAGGACAGGCCGCTGTCCTTCTCCAGCCCGCGCGATGCGATGGAGGCAGGGATTGCCACCGTGTTCCAGGATCTGGCGATGATCCCGCTGATGTCGGTCACCCGCAACTTCTTCATGGGGCGCGAGCCCACCAAGGGCAGGGGCCTGACCAAGCGTCTCGATATCGAGCGTGCCAACGAGATCACCATGGAAGAGATGCGCAAGATGGGGATCAACCTGCGCGCGCCCGATCAGGCGGTGGGCACGCTTTCGGGCGGCGAACGCCAGACGGTGGCCATTGCCCGCGCGGTGTTCTTCGGCGCGAAGGTGCTGATCCTTGACGAGCCCACCTCGGCGCTGGGTGTGCGCCAGACCTCCAACGTGCTCGCGACCATCGACCGCGTCCGCGATCAGGGGGTGGGGGTCGTCTTCATCTCGCATAACGTGCGCCATGCGATGGCAGTGGGCGACCGCTTCACCGTGCTCAACCGTGGCCAGACCCTTGGAACGGCAGCGCGGGGCGAGATCACCTCGTCCGAACTGCAGGACCTCATGGCTGGCGGTCAGGAACTGGCCGACCTCGAAGGGTCGCTCGGCGGCACGATCTGACGCAAATTCCGGGCGGTAGCGCCCGGAAGCCTTGCAGGTTTTCCGATAGGTATGGAGTTTGCCATGACGGGCACTCTTTCGCAAAAGCCACTCGGGGTAGCCCTGATCGGCACCGGCTTCATGGGCAAATGCCATGCGATGGCATGGAATAACGTCGCAACGGTTTTCGGCGGAGCGCGGCCCCGTCTGGAGCTGCTCTGCGATGCCGACCCCGATGCGGCCGCGCGTCTTGCGCCCCAATGGGGGTTTGCCCGCGCGACAAGCGACTGGCGCGAGGTGATGGCCGATCCGCGGGTCGATGTGGTCTCCATCACTGTGCCCAACGGTCTGCATTACCCTATGGCCATGGCCGCACTTGCGGCAGGCAAGCATATCTGGCTCGAAAAGCCGATGGCGCTGACGTTGCAAGATGCCCGCGCCATGGCCGAGATGGCCGCAGCCCATCCGCAGCAGGTCACCATTCTGGGCTATAACTACCTGCGCTCGCCCGCAGTCCAGGCAATCCGCGCGCTGGTCGATGCGGGGGCGCTGGGGCAGCTGCATACGTTCCGCGGTGTCTATGACGAGGATTATGCCGCCGATCCCGATTTGCCATGGTCGTGGCGCCATACCTTGCAGGGTGGGGGCTTGGGCGCTTTGGGCGATCTTGGCTGCCATCTCGTCTCGCTCATGGTGGCTCTGATGGGGCCAGTCGCGGGGCTATCTGCCCGGACCCATATCGCCATTGCCGAACGTCCTTCGCCCGAGGGGATGAAAGCGGTCGAAAACGAGGATAGCGCGATGGCGGTTCTGCGTTTCGCCTCGGGTGCACAGGGGAGCTTTGCCACCTCGCGGGTCGCGCGCGGGCGCAAATGCCATCTGTCGTTCGAGATTCATGGCAGCCTCGGGGCCTTGCGCTTCGATCAGGAGCATATGAATGAATTTTGGCTGCACAGGCAGGGCGAGGCAGGGTTTGTCCGCCACCTCACCGGCCCCGAACAGCCCGATTTCGCGGCATTCTGTCCCGCGCCAGGCCATAATTTCGGCTTCAACGAGCAGAAGGTTATCGAGGCGCGCGATCTGGTGGCGTGCATCGGGGGGGCGTCCGCATGCGGCCCCGATTTCGCGCAGGGTCTTGTGATCGAGGAAATCATTCACGCTATGGCCCGCTCGAACGGCACATGGCGCGACATTCAGGAGGCCCGCAGCCTTTCATAAGCGGGCGCGAGGGAGGAAGACATGAAACCATTGGATGTAATTACGATTGGTCGCGCTGGCGTTGACCTTTACGGCTCGCAGGTTGGGGGTCGTTTGGAGGATATGGGGTCATTTGAGAAATATATTGGCGGGTCTCCGACGAATATCGCCTGCGGGACGGCGCGTCTTGGGTTGAACTCGGGTCTGATCACGCGGGTTGGCGACGAGCATATGGGTCGGTTCATCCGCGAGGAGCTGGTGCGCCACGGGGTGAATGTCGAGGGTGTGACCACCGATCCCGAGCGTCTGACGGCGCTGGTGATTCTGGGGATCCGCGACGAGGAGCAATTCCCGCTGATCTTCTACCGCGAGAACTGCGCGGATATGGCGCTGTGCGAGGATGACATCTCGGAAGATCTGATCGGGCGCACGCGCTCGGTGGTGGCGACCGGCACGCATCTGTCGAACCCCAAGACGGAAGCGGCGACGCTGAAAGCGCTGGCGCTGGCGCGCAAACATGGTGCGCAGACGGCGCTCGATATCGATTACCGCCCCAATCTCTGGGGGGTTGCGGGCCATGGCGATGGCGAGAGCCGCTTTGTGGAAAGCGCCGAGGTGACGGCCAAGCTGCAAAAGAGCCTGCATTATTTTGACCTGATCGTGGGCACCGAGGAAGAGTTCCACATTGCGGGCGGCACGACGGATACGATCGCGGCGCTCAAGGCGGTGCGGGCGGTGTCGAATGCGACGCTGATCTGCAAACGCGGGGCGGCGGGGGCTGCGGCCTTTGAAGGCGCGATCCCCGAGAGCCTTGACGAGGGCCAGACGGGCCCGGGCTTCCCGATCGAGGTGTTCAATGTGCTGGGCGCGGGCGACGGGTTCTTCTCCGGCCTCCTGAAGGGCTGGCTCGATGGCGAGACCTGGCCGAAGGCGCTCGAATATGCCAATGCCTGCGGGGCCTTTGCGGTCTCGCGCCATGGCTGCACGCCGGCCTATCCCTCGCTCGAGGAGCTGGAGTTCTTCCTGAGCCGCGGCGTGATCCAGCCCGATCTGCGCAATGATGCCGAGCTCGAGCAGATCCACTGGGCGACCAACCGCCATCGCAGCCATGGCGGCGACTTCTCCGAGATGCGGGTGTTCGCCTTCGATCACCGGATGCAGCTCGAGGAGATGGAGGGCTATACGCTGAAAAAAGGCGGGGCCTTCAAGGAGCTGTGCCTCGAGGCCGCACTCAAGGTGCAGGATGGCCGTCCGGGCTATGGGATCCTGTGCGACAACCGCATCGGGCGGCATGCGCTGCATGCGGCCTCCGGCACGGGCCTGTGGATCGGGCGTCCCTGCGAATGGCCTGGTTCCCGTCCGCTGACGCTGGAGCCGGAACTGGGCGATGATTGCGGTGGCCTGAAGGAATGGGCGCGCGAGAATGTGGTGAAGGTTCTGGTGTTCTGCCATCCCGATGACGATGCGCAGACCTGGGCCTGGCAGCTCGACAGCGTCAAGAAACTCTACGCGGCTTCGCGCCGCAACAATCTCGAGTTCCTCCTCGAGATCATCCCCTCCAAGGTGGCTGCGGTGACCGATGACACCACGGCTATCCTGATCCGGCGGTTCTATGCGGAAGGGATCTATCCCGACTGGTGGAAGCTGGAGCCGATGGCATCGCAGACCGGATGGGCCAAGGCCTGCGATGCCATCGAGGAGCATGACCGCCACACCCGCGGGATCGTGGTTCTGGGGCTGGATGCGCCGGAGGCGGAACTGGCGGCAAGCTTCGAGGTGGCCGCAGGCTTCCCGCTGGTGAAAGGCTTTGCCGTGGGCCGGACGATCTTCGGGTCGGTGGCGCGCGACTGGCTGGCGGGGCGGATGGATGACGAGGAGGCGGTTGCCGAGATGGCCACGCGCTACACCCGTCTGGCCGGGATCTGGGACAAGGCCCGCGCGGCAGCGACCTCTGTGGCTGCCGAATAATCGAAAGGACCGGCGCGCCCCATCGCGGGCGCAGCCCGCGATGCGCGCCCGCAGGTGGCTCGATGCCGCCAAGGGCGCGGCCCCCCACAGGGCGGGGCGTATAACAAAGGAAGAAGAGTATGGGCACGATCCGCATGACGGCCGCACAGGCCATGGTAAAATGGCTGAGCGTTCAGCTGACGCCCGAGGGCGAACGGTATATCGAGGGGATCTGGGCGATCTTCGGCCATGGCAATGTGGCGGGTCTGGGTCAGGCGCTCGAGGAGATCGGCGAGGCCTTCCCGACCTGGCGCGGCCAGAACGAGCAGACCATGGCGCATGCGGGTCTGGCCTATACCAAGGGCATGGGCCGCACCCGCGCGCATGCGGTGACCTCCTCGATCGGGCCGGGCTCGACGAACCTCGTCACCGCGGCGGCGCTGGCGCATGTGAACCGTCTGCCGATCCTTCTGATCCCGGGCGATGTCTTCGCCAATCGCCGCCCCGATCCGGTGCTCCAGCAGGTCGAGGGCTTCGAGGATGGCACGATCTCGGCCAATGACTGCCTGCGCCCTGTCTCGCGCTATTATGACCGGATCACGCGGCCCGAGCATCTCCTGACGGCGCTGCCCCGCGCATTGGCCACGATGACCGATCCTGCCTCGGCAGGCCCTGTCACGCTGGCCTTCTGTCAGGATGTGCAATCGGAAGCCTTCGATTACCCCGAAGCGTTCTTCACGCCCCGCACCTGGCATATCCGCCGCCCCGCGCCCGATGCGCGCGAGCTGGAGCAGGCCATCGCGATGATCCGTGCGGCCAAGGCCCCGGTGATCGTGGCCGGTGGCGGGGTGATCTACTCGCAGGCCGAGGCCACGCTGGCCGAATTCGCCAGCCGCCACAACATCCCCGTGGTCGAGACGCAGGCGGGCAAATCGGCGCTCTCGCAATTCCACCCGATGAACTTCGGGGCGAGCGGCGTCGACGGCTCGGCGGCGGCCAATGCCGCAAGCCAGCGCGCCGATCTGGTGATCGGTGTGGGCACGCGCCTGCAGGACTTCACCACCGGCTCGCGCACGCTCTTTGCGAACCCGCAAGCGAAACTCCTCTCGATCAACGTGGCCGCTTATGATGCCATGAAGCACGGCGCCGAGCCCCTGATGGCCGATGCGAAAGTGGCGCTCGAAGCGCTGACCGAAGGCCTCGGCGCCTACCGCGCCGAGGATGCCGATCAGGGCGCGCGCGAGGATTGGCTGAAGGCCGTGACCCATCACTGCCGCGACCGCTCGGAGGAGCGGGGCGCGGGCGAGCTGCCGCTCGATGCGGAGGTGATCGGCGCGGTGCAGCGCGCGGCCCCCGAGGCCGTTGTGATGTGTGCCGCTGGCACCATGCCGGGCGCGCTGAAGCTCCTCTGGCAGCCCACTCAAGGCGGCTATCACATGGAATACGGCTATAGCTGCATGGGCTACGAGGTCGCGGGCGGGATGGGGCTGAAGCTCGCGAACCCCGACCGCGAGGTGATCTGCTTTGTGGGCGATGGCTCCTATATGCTGGCCAATTCCGAGCTGGCCACTGCCGTCATGCGCCGCATCCCCTTCACCGTGGTGCTGACCGATAATGCGGGCTATGGCTGCATCAACCGGCTGCAGACGCTGGGCTGTGGCGGCAACCCGTTCAACAACATGTATGTGAACTGCAATATCGAGGCGCAGCCGCAGATCGATTATGTGATGCATGCGGCCTCGATGGGCGCCCATGCGGTGAAGGCGAAAGATATCAAGGATCTGGAAGCGCAGCTGGCGGCCGCCCGCACGCGCGATATCCCCACCGTCATCGTGATCGACACCACCGCGAAAGACTTCCCCGGCACCGGCATCGAGACCACAGCCGGTGAGGCCGGCCACTTCTGGGACGTCGCCGTCCCCGCCACAGGCCACGCCCCGAACCGCCCCGCAGCCTACCAGCGCTACCTCGAAAATACCGCCAAACAACGGCTCGTGAACTAACCACCGGCGCGGCAGGCGGACCCGATGGGGACGCCTGCGCCGCGCGAGGGGGTTCGATGCCCCCGAGCGCGGCCCCTACCCATAAGGAGATCCCCATGATCAAATTCGGCACCAACCCCATCGCCTGGGCCAATGACGACGACCAGTCCATCGGCGCGGATATCCCCACCGCGCGCATCCTCGAGGAGGCGGGCCGCCTCATCGGCTTCGACGGTATCGAGAACGGCCACCGCTGGCCACAGGACGACGCGGAGGCCCTGCGCGCCCTGCTGGCCGGATATGGCCTCGCCTTCATCTCCGGCTGGTATTCGACCGAACTC
Source organism: Thioclava sp. GXIMD2076 (assembly GCF_037949795.1). Classification (NCBI taxonomy): domain Bacteria; kingdom Pseudomonadati; phylum Pseudomonadota; class Alphaproteobacteria; order Rhodobacterales; family Paracoccaceae; genus Thioclava; species Thioclava sp. GXIMD2076. Next base: position 459,098 of record NZ_CP149934.1, on the reverse strand, counting down.
CTGACCCGCTCGGTCGAGGCGGAGATCGAGGCCGTCCAGCCCCATCTGGCCAAGCTCAAACATAATGGCTGCAAGGTCTGCATCGTCTGCGAATGCTCCAACACCGTCCATGGGCGCCCCGATGTGCCGGTCAATGACCGCCCCAAACTCAGCGCCGCCGAGATGAGCGCTTTCGGCGCCAAGATGGAAGCCTTCGCCGCCTATCTCGCAACCCAGGGCATCCGGCTTGCCTATCACCACCATATGGGGACCGTGGTCGAGAGCCCCGCCGAGATCGACGCCTTCATGGCCGCGACGGGCCCCGCCACGCATCTTCTCTTCGATGCGGGCCATTGCACCTTCGGCGGCGGCAATCCCGAGGAAGTGCTTGCCCGCCACATCACGCGCGTGGCCCATTTCCACGCCAAGAATATCCGCCCCGAGATCACCGCGAAGGTCCGTGCCGAGAACCTGTCCTTCCTGCAGGGCGTGCTGGCCGGCGCCTTCACCGTGCCCGGCGATCAGGAGGGTGCCGTCGACTTCACGCCGCTTCTCACGATCCTCGCGCAGAACGGCTATGACGGATGGATCGTCATCGAGGCAGAGCAGGACCCCCATATCCGAAACCCGCTCCTCTACCAGACCCTCGGCCTCCACACCCTCAAACGCATCGCAAACGAGGTCGGCCTGACAAACACTCAAAAACAACCGGTCGAGGCCTGAGGGCCGTAGACTTCAGGGAGGATACAGAATGACACAGGATTTCCAGCTTGCAGCCTGCGCCGAGATGCTCTGGCTCGACAAGCCCATCGAGTGGCGGGCGGCGCGCCTGACCGAGCGCGGATTGGGCGTCGGGCTCTGGAACTGGCCGGAACATGATCTGGCCAAGCTCGAGAAGGTCGGCGCCAATTACACCATCATGAATGGCTATATCGAGGGCCGTCTGGCCGATGGCGAGGGGGCCGACAGGCTGCTTGCCTCGGCGCGCGAGACGGTGCAGGTCGGCAAGCGGCTGGGGGTCAGCCGCCTCAACCTGCACGGCACCGGTCTGGGCGATGGCGGCATTCCGATCTGGAAGCACGAGGTCGTCACGGGCGCGATGTGGCTGAAGGCGCGTGAGACGCTCGAGCGGATCTGCGATATGGCGGAGGAGGAGGGTGTCGTCTTCACGCTCGAGAACCTCAATCCGATGGACCATCCGGGCTGTCCGTTCGGATCGACGGCGGATGTTCTGGCGCTTGTCTCTGCGGTAAACCGGCCGCAGCTGAAGATCAATCTCGATCTCTATCATACCCAGATCGGCGAGGGCGACCTGATCCGCTGGTGCGAGAAATGCCTGCCATGGATCGGCGAGGTGCAGGTGGCCGATAATCCGGGCCGCTGCGAGCCGGGAACCGGCGAGATCAATTATGCAGGCGTGGCCAGAGGGTTGCAGGCGATGGGGTATCGCGGGCCTGTCGCAATGGAGGCCTGGGCCAAGGGCGAGAGCGATGCGGCCGTCGACGCCTTTGTCGCAGCCTTCACGCTCTGACAGTCCGCCATCCCCTGACTGGCGCGCGGGTCACCCCGCGCGCTCTTTTTATTGCAGTGGCTGCGCGGGGACTGGTGCCTGCCCGTCATAGCCACCCCAGACCGACTGGTCGAAATGGATCACAGCCCCGCTCATGAGACCGCTATCGGGGGAGGCCAGATAGAGTGCGGCACGCGCGACCTCCTCGGGATCGACCAGTCGACCGAAGGGCAGGTTGGCACGGGCTTTCTCTTCCCAGTCGGGATCTCCTGTTTCGGCGATCTGGAGCGCGCGCTCGTGATCGGAGGCCATCCAGCCGATATCGAGCTGGTTGACGCGGATCCGGTTGCGCATCAGCGCGAAGGCCGTGTTGCGTGTGAGCGTGGCCAGTGCACCTTTCGAGGTGGAGTAGGCCGACAGATTGGGCTGGCCCGCATGTTCCGAGGTGGAGCCGATATTCACGATCCGGCCTTCGATCCCCTGATCGATCATCTGGCGCACGACCTCCTGCATCAGGAAGAAGGGCGCACGCACATTGGTGGCAAAGATCGCATCGAAAAGTGCGACATCGGTCGACAGGATCGTGCCGCGATCGGTGAGGGCTGCGGCATTCACCAAAATGTCCACACGCCCGAACCGCGCGCGTGCTTCCTTGACGATCCGCGCGGGCGTTTGCGGGTCCGACAGGTCCGCCGCGATCATCAGCACCGGAATGCCGGTCTCTTGTGTGATACAAGCGGCCACGGCCTCGCCCTTGGCCTGATCGCGCCCGACAATGGCAATCCCTGATGCTCCTGCATGGGCAAAGCAGCGCGCGATCGCAGCGCCCAGTCCCTGCGTGCCGCCTGTCACCAGCGCGATCGCTCCGTCAATTCTGTTCATCGTTTTCTCCCCCCCCCATGGAACGGGCCATGCGCTTCACATGGCCCGTTATGGCTCAGCTTTTGTTCTTCCATACCAGATCGTCCATCATCGCGGCAAAGCGCGCCGTGTCCAGATCCTCCTCCAGGGCATGCAGCATGAGCGCGGCCTGTGATTTCGGCGCAAGCCCGCCAATCGGAGGATTTCTGTCGAGATTGGTGGGGAAGGCATAGCCCTCGGCCGCGGCAGCCACCGCATTGCGGCGGATATCGGGGGCCATGCCCGAGAGTGCGGGATAGAGCGCGCGCACCATCGCGTCGCGATTGACGCTTTCCATCGCACGACCAAAGGCCGAGGAGATCTGGAACAGGTTCACGAGCCGGAACCTGTCTTCGGTCACATTGCGGCCCGCCCCGTGCATCACAGCCGGATTGAAGAAGACCGCATCGCCTTTCTTCAAGGGCAGCTGGACGTGATGCTGCGCGAAATAGTCCTGATAGGGGGCCTCGGTATAGGCCAGATAGCCCTCGAAGAAGAGCTGCGAGAAGGGCAGGAACAGGGTGGGCCCCGTCTCGAGCGGCATATCGCAATGCGCCAGCGCCCCCTGCAGCGTCAGCATCGGCGAGACGTGATGGATATGCGAGGGATAGTCCTCCATGCGCGAGGGCGTCATGAAACCCAGATGGTAATCGCGATGCGCCGTCTGCGCCGCCCCGCCCGGATTGACGCGGTTGACCTGCGCGGTCATCTGGTAATCGGGCCCGATCCATGCCAGCGCCGCCATGGCGAGCGCGCTCGCGCCGTAATAGCGGGCGAAATTCTCGGGGTCGGCAAGGCAGTGTTTCTCGAGGCTGTTCCAGATCCGGTCATTGGCGCCGGGTTTGGCGAAATGGTCGCCGCCGCCCATGGCCGCCGCCTTTTCGTGCGCGATGACCGCATCGAAAACGTCGCTCGCGCGGTCGATGACGGCGTGGTCGTGCACAGCCTGCCGGATCACGATGATCCCCGCCCCGTGTGCAAAGACCCGCGCCCATTCGGCCATCAGATCGCGTCCGGCATCGGTGCTGGTGGCGCAGGTCTCAACGAATGCGCCCTCATAGATCGGTATGTTGCAGACCACCTCGCTGGCACGGGGCACGGTGGCGGGATCGGTGCTCTGCTCGACCTGCGCCCTGAAGGTCGCGAAATCGGCATCCTTTGCGCTAATCCAGACGGGGGGTTGGCGGGTGGCGTGGTGAATGGTCATGGGGTCCTCCTCCTGATGGCCCCAGAGTGTCGTGCAAAAGGTGCAACGGGTAGTTGCCATTCACCTCAAAATCACCTCAAATCGGAAGATGGCCCATCGTTTTACCGTCAAGGAAATCGCGCTTCAGTCGGGGCTCAGCGCCGCCACCGTCGACCGTGCCCTGCATGGGCGGGCGCATCTGCGCGCGCAGACCGCGCAGCGGGTCGCGCAGGCCATCGAGGAGCTGGAGGCGCAGGCCCATGAGGCGCAGGCTCTGGGCACGCGGCTGACCATCGATATCGTGATGCAGGCGCCGCTGCGCTTTACCAATCCGGTGCGTGCGGCCTTCGAGAGCGAGCTGCCGCTGACCAAGCCTGCCGCCATCCGTGCGCGCTTCCATCTGGCCGAGGTGATGACCGAGCGCGAGATCCTCGCCAAGATCGCGGCCATCGCCAAGCGTGGCAGCCATGGGGTGATGGTGAAGCTACCGGCCACGCCTGCCATCGAGGCACAGCTGGATCTGTTGGCCGCCAAGCGCATTCCGGTGGTGAGCTATGTCACCGATCTCGCGCCCGCCCGCCGTCTGGCCTATGTGGGCATGGAGAATGGCCGCGCGGGAGCCAGGGCTGCGTGGTTGATGGCGAAGATGATGGGGCCGGGGCCCGCACGGGTGCTGATCTCGCAATCGAGCCAGATGTTCGAGGGCGAGGAAAGCCGCCGGACGGGGTTTCTGGCCTGTCTGGCGCAGATCGCGCCACAGATGCGCTGCGTCACGCTGTCGGACGGGCAGGGCGTCAACCGGACCACCAGGACGCTCGTGGCGCAGACGCTGGCCGCGCATCCCGACATTTCATGCGTCTATTCCACTGGCGGCGCCAACCGCGCGATACTGGAGGCGTTCGACGAGGCGGGGCGCAGTCCGCAGGTCTTTGCGGCGCATGATCTGGACCGTACCAACGAGACGCTCCTGCGTCAGGGTCGGTTGAGTTTCGTGCTCCATCACAACTTCCGTCTCGATGCGCGGCGGGTGGCACAGCATTTCGCCCGTCATCACCGGATCCTGCCGAAAGGTGTGGAGATCGAGGAGACGGCGATCCAGATCGCGCTGCCCAGCGATTATCTGGATCTCGGCGGGCCGGAGGTCAGCAGCTCTCGCTGATCATGATCCGGAAGGGCAGGGTGCGCTGGATCTGGCGTGCGTTGTCGGGCGCACGGATCGCCTCGTCCATCACATCGATCGAGGCATCGATCATATCCTGCACCGGATGGACCAGAAGCACATCGATCAGTCCGCGCCGAAGCGCGGAGCGCGAGCGCTCGGTCAGTTCGTTGGCGATGACGCGCAGGCGGGGGCCGCGCGGACCTGCCGCTTCAAGGGCGGCGATCACCCCGTCTATGCCGCCGCCTGTCACGAACAGACCGGTCAGATCGGCGCCATATTCTTCCAGCAACTCGGTCATGATGCGCTGTGCCATGCCGTCATTCTCCTGCGTCGAGCGGCTGTCGAGAATGCGATACTGTGCGGGTGCGCCGTTCAGGAAGGCGCGGAAACTGACATTCTGGGATTGCTGGCTGGTATAGCGATGCGAGCCGTCGAGCACCGCGATGGTGCCACCCTCGGGGGCAAGGAGCGACATGAACCATCCCGCGCTACGCCCCAGCTGCCATTCATTGGCTCCCACAAATCCCGCGCGTTCGGGCGCCGAGAGATCGGTGATCAGGGCAAAGACCGGAATGCCGCGGCTCGCAAGCTCGGAGATCGCCTCGCTGATCACCGGATCATCGACCGAGGCACAGGCGATGGCATCGCATTCTTGGGCCAGTTCCATCAGTGCCGAAACCATCAGGTCCGGGTCGGGCGAGGGCACATGACGCACCACAGCACGCATCCGTGGCTGACGCGCGACGCGGCGCAGGGCATGTTCGGCCAGATCGCGGTAGAAGCCCCGCTCGCGCGCGTTGAGGACGAACCCCAGAACGCGTGGCTCGGTGCCGTCATTGAGCTGCGTCCGGATCGCGCCGGTCGCATGGAAATTGATCCGTTCGGCGACAGCTAGAACATGTTCGACGGTGGTCGATTTCACCGACCCCCGACCGCTCAGGATCCGGTCAATGGTGGATTTACTGACATTCGACTCGCGTGCGAGATCTGCAATCGTTGCGCGTTTCATTGTGACTCGGCCATGTGATGGATCAATCGAGCAAGTAGTAAAAATACGCGCGATATGTCAATGTTTCGGCGACATCAGAATTGATAAGCTGCGTATACATCATTTTTCGCCTCAAAATGATGTGTCAGCGTTAGATGTTTAGATGGCCCGAAGAAGTGAAATGACGGCGGTATACAAAACTATACAGTTGAGACCTTGTTGAACGCTCTTCCGCTTTCTACAGAGCGGCCAAAGCTTGGATATCCGGTGTTGCGGGTCCAGTCGCCTGCACCACTTGTCTTCCCCACTGTCGGCTCCCCCCGACGGAAGCGCAAGCCCCTCATGGCTTTGGACCTCTGGCTCCGGTCTGCCACGCCAAAACCGCACCTCACGCCTGCGTGATCTTCGGTGAATGTGCGCTATCTGGCTTGAACGATGCAACCTATAACAGGAGCCAACCGAATGAATCGTCGTGAAGCGCTCTGGTCTCTTGGCGCACTGGCCGCCGGTACGACCACGGTTCTGGCAGGCAAATCCTCCGCTGCCGAACTCTCGGGCTTTCCCGCCCAGACTGCACAAAGTGCGGATCACCTGACGACGCCTGTGCGTCGCGGTGGTGCTATGCAGGTCCTTACGAATGAGACCGACCGCAAGACCGTCACTGCTGTCTTCGACCGCCTGATCCCCGCAGATGATAACGGCCCCTCGGCAAGCGACGCAGGTTGCGTTGATTTCCTGGATGCCCAGCTTGCAGGAGATTACGGTTCGGGCAAGGCACTCTATCTTCAGGGCCCGCTGCGCCCCGAGAACGAAGAGATGCTGATGGGCTCGCCGCAATTCCTGACCTCGCCCCGCGAGCGTTACGAGACGGGTCTGAAGGCACTCGAAGCCTATGCTCAGGCCAATGATAACGCAGCCTTCCATGCGCTCTCGCCCGACCGGATCGACGAGATCCTGAGCGGTCTGGAAGCCGGAGAGATCGATCTTGGCGATGACGTCAACGGTCAGGCTTTCTTCGAGCTGATGTTGCAGAACGCCCGCGAAGGCTATCTGGCGGACCCGATCTACGGTGGCAACAAGGACATGGCAGGCTGGAAGATGATCGGCTTCCCCGGCGCGCGCTATGACTACCGCCCCTATATCGACCGCCACAACGAGGATCTGGGGCTGACCACCGTCTCCCTGATCCCGTCGAACTGATCTCGGAAGGTATACTATTATGACGATTGAACGTCCTAAGGCCGATGTGGTCATCGTGGGCCTCGGCTGGGCAGGTTCGGTTATGGCCGAAGAGCTCACCCGCGCAGGTCTGAACGTGGTTGCCATCGAGCGTGGCGCATGGCGCGATACCTCGACCGACTTCCCTCCCGCCGTCGATCCTGACGAGCTGAAATGGCATACCCGCCGTTCCATGCTGCAGCCGATGAGCGTGGAAACCACCACCTTCCGCAACAACTCGGGCCAGACCGCGGCTCCGGTGCGTAACTGGAACGCCTACCAGTTCGGATGGAATGTCGGCGGTGCCGGCACCCACTGGGCAGGGATGTCCTGGCGCTTCACGCCGTGGGACTTCCAGGTCGCGACCCAGACCGCAGAGCGTTACGGTTCGGCCAAGCTGGAAAGCCTGCGCGCCGAGGGCCTGCACCTGCAGGACTGGGGTGTCACCTATGAGGATATGGAACCCTATTACGACCGTTTCGAGCGGATCGCGGGCACCTCGGGCAAGGCTGGCAATATCAAGGGCCAGAAATTCGAGGGTGGTAACGTCTTCGAAGGTCCGCGTTCGCGCGAGTATCCGACGCCTGCGCTGAAAGACAGCGCATGGATGGCAAAATACCGCGAGACCGTGAACGGCATGGGCTACCATCCCTTCACCATTCCCGCCGGTAACCTCAGCCAGGCCTATGTGAACCCGCTGGGCGTCACCATGGGGCCGTGCACCTATTGCGGCTTCTGCGACTTCCACGGCTGTGGCAACTTCTCGAAATCCTCGCCGCAGGCCTGTATCCTGCCGGTGCTGATGCGTCGTCCGAACTTCACCGTTCTGACCGAGACCGAAGTGCTGCATGGTGTGAAACACGAAGACGGCAAGACCCTGAAGGGCGTGAACTTCGTCACCCGCGAGGGCGAGGAAGGCTTCCAGGAGGCCGATATCGTGGTCTTCACCGCCTATCAGATGGACAACGTCCGCCTGATGCTGCTGAGCCAGGTCGGCACCCAATACGACCCCGAGACCCAGACGGGCACCATCGGTCGTAACTACAACTACCAGACCTGCGCTTCTGTCTCGGGCTTCTTCCCGGGCGCGAAAATGAACCCGTTTGTCGGTGCCGGTGCGCTTGGCGTGCAGATCGATGACTTCAACGGCGATAACTTCGACCATACCGGTCTGAACTTCATCGGCGGTGCGGGCATCATGGGCTATTCGACCGACGGGCGTCCGATCGCCAAGATGAACGGTCTGCGTCCCGGGTCCAAGCGTTGGGGTTCGGAGTGGAAAGAGGCCTATGCGCGCGACTATCAGGAAGCGGGCAACATCTTCGTTCAGGGCACCTCGCAATCGACCCGCGATGCCTATCTGTCGCTCGATCCGACCTATAAGGACCGTCATGGTCAGCCGCTTCTGCGCACGACCTTCGACTGGAACCGCAACGACCGTGACATGGCTGCCTATATGACCGCAAAGGCCAAGGAGATCATGATCGAGGCGGGTGCCGAAGGCATCTCGACCGATAACCAGGCGGCCGAAAGCTGGAATCCCTATAAGCAGCACAGCTCGCACACCATCGGTGGTGCGGTCATGGGTGCGGATCGCTCGACCTCGGCGCTCAACCCCTATCTGCAAAGCTGGGACTGCCATAACCTGTTCGTCGTCGGCGCCTCTGCCTTCCCGAACAATGGCGGCTACAACCCGACCGTGACCGTGGGTGCACTTGCCGTGCGTGCCGCACAGGCAATCCACGAGAAATATGTCAACAATCCCGCACCGCTGGTGGAGGGCTGATCCATGTCGAAATGCAAGAAAATTGGCGTCACGATTGGCGCGATCGTCGTGGTCGGCGCGGTAGTTGCAGGCGGTTGGGCGTATAATACGCTCAACACGCAGCGCTCCTCGGTGGCGGATGACAAAGTGGCACTGGCCGATTTCCATTCGGATGACAAAGACGCCATCACGCGTGGTGAGTATGTCATGCGTATGGGCGATTGCGCGGCCTGCCACACCAAAGGCCAGGGCGATTTCGCCGGTGGCTACAAGATCGAGACGCCCTTCGGCACGCTCGTCTCCTCGAACATCACCCCCGATGCCGATACCGGTATCGGCAAGATGACCGAGCGGGATTTCTTCAACGCCGTCCGTCAGGGCATCGGCTCGCACGGTCTCCTCTATCCGGCCATGCCCTATACCGCCTATGCCAAGCTGAGCGATGCGGACATGCATGATCTCTGGGCCTATATGTCCACGATCAAGCCGGTGAAGAATGATATCGACGAGAATGGCGGTATGAGCTTCCCGTTCAATATCCGCCTAGCGATGGCTGGCTGGGATATGCTGTTCTTCGACAATAACGGCTTCGAGCCGGATACGTCCAAGGACGAGGCATGGAACCGCGGCAAATACCTTGTGGATGGCCCCGGCCACTGCTCGGCCTGCCACAGCCCGCGTAACCTCCTGAGCGCCGAGAAATCGGACGAGTATCTCTGGGGTGCGCCGCTGGAAGGCTACCATGCAGCCGATCTGACCTCGAATGACGCGGTCGGCCTTGGGCAGCATTCGCCCGAGGAGATCGCCGAATATCTGCGCACGGGCATCAACAGCCTCGGGGCTGCCGGTGGTCCGATGGCCGAAGCGGTCGAGCATTCGCTGCAATACATGACCGAAGATGATGCGATGGCGATGGCCACCTATCTGAAATCGGTTCCGGCCTCGACCAACAAAGCCGCCGAACCGATGGATCTGGGCGATGCCAAATCCGCGTTGGCCGACACATATGAAGTCAACTGCTCGGCCTGCCATGGTCTTGACGGTGAAGGCATCGACGGGATGATCCCCGCCTTTGCAAGCAATACCGGCTTCCAGTCGGATGATGCGGCCAGCATGATCCACGCGATGCTGGTGGGGGCCCGCGCGCCCTATACCCAGTATCGTCAGACAGCGGCGGGCATGCCCTCCTTCGCGTGGAAGTTCAACGACCAGCAGATCGCGGATATCCTGAACTATGTCCGCAATAGCTGGGGCAATGGCGCCAAGCCCGTCTCGGTCGATCAGGTGACCGAGATGCGCAAGGAGCTGGATGCCGCCCAGCCGCGTCGCGCCAACTAAGCGACCAGCACCAGAACGTTGAAAGGCGCGGAGCATGTCTCCGCGCCTTTCTCATTGGTGCTCCGGCCTTCGCATAGATCTGGCCGATGGCCCCTATCGCGCGTCCTGATTGGCGCTGTGCCGCATTCCGTGTTTCCCTTTGGCGAAAGCTAGCGGAAAGGCGCGGATATGGATGGCAGGACACAGCTAGGCGGGATCGACAAGGAGCGCCTCTGGGCGGATCTGATGACCTTGGGTGCCATCGGTGGCACAGCGGCGGGTGGCTCGATGCGCGGTGCGCTCAGCTCGGCTGACCGCGAGGGGCGCGCACTCTTTGCCCATTGGGCAAGGGAGGCGGGGCTCGCGCTGCGTGTGGACCGGATCGGCAATATGTTTGCCCGCCGCGAGGGGCGCAATCCGCAGGCGGCCCCTGTCGTGATTGGCAGCCATCTCGACACCCAGCTTCCGGGGGGGAAGTTCGACGGGCCTCTGGGGGTGCTTGCGGGGCTTGCGGTGTGTCGTGCGCTCGATGCGGCAGGGACTGTCACGGCCCGCCCGATCGAGGTGGTGAACTGGACCAATGAGGAAGGCGCGCGGTTCCAGCCGGGCGTGATGGGATCGGCGGTCTATACCGGCGCGCTGGATCTGACGCAGGCGCTCTCGCGGACCGATCCGACGGGTGCGAGCGTTGAGGGCGAACTGGCACGGATCGGCGCGGCAGGCACGACCCCCGTGCCGGGCGCTGTGCCGCACAGCTATTTCGAGCTGCATATCGAGCAGGGGCCGGAGCTGGAAGAGGCGGGCCTCGACATCGCGATGGTCACGCGCTCCTCGGCCATGTGCTCGGGCTATGCCACGATCCGTGGCGAGAACGGCCATACCCAGACGCTAGCCATGTCCAAACGGCGTAATGCGCTGACCGCGGCAGCGAAGCTGGTGCTGGCGATTGATGCGATCGGTGCCAGTATCGAACCTCATGGGATGGTCAGCGCCTCGGTTATCGAGAACTGGCCCAATAACCGTGTGAATATCCCGCATCTGAGCAAGCTGTCATGGGCGATCGTGGGGTTTGATCCGGCAATCCGCGAGGCAACCGTTGCGCGGATCGAGGCCGCCTGCGCCGGGATCGCGACCGAGACGGGGCTGGTGATCGAACTGGATCACCGCCATTACCGCGAGCCCTGCCTCTTTGACGAGGCTCTGATCGGCAAGGGGCTGGCCGCCGCCGCGACCCGCGGATATGCCGCCACCCGGATGCCCACACTGACCGCCCATGATGCGCTGAGTTTCTGCGCGCTTTGCCCGACCGCGCTGGTCTTTGTGCCCTGCAGGGGCGGGATCTCGCATAGCGAGGCCGAATGGTGCAGCCCCGATCAGGCGGCGAAGGGGGCGGATATCCTGCTGGATCTGGTGCAGGAGGCGGCTGAGTCCGAGTGATGGATTAAGCGCAGTCAGCCCCGAGCGCTGCCTCTTCGTTAAGCAGATCCGTTTTCGGCGCTGATTGCCCTCGGGTTGTATACAGGATCCCCTTGACCGGAGTGCCGCTCTTTGGCGCCCTTGAGCATATTGCAGGCTCTGGTGCTACCGCGCCGGAGCAGAAGGGGATTTTCCGGATGAAAGATATCGGCTTTTCGCATCTCGACTGGAACCTGCTGCGCAGTTTCGTCACCATCGCGCAATCCAGTTCGATTACCGATGCCGCGCAGCGGCTGTGCCTGACCCAGCCCGCCGTCTCGGGCAGCCTCAAGCGGCTCGAGGAACAGGTGGGCTACCGGCTGATCGAGCGGTCCTCGACCATGTTCGAGCTGACCGAGGCCGGCCGTGCGCTATTGGGCGAGGCGCTCGAGATCACAGCCACCGTCTCGCGGCTGCCTGCCTCTCTGGGCGAGGCCGAGAAAGTGCTGAGTGGAGACGCGACCATCGTTCTGGCCTCGCATGTGGAAAGCCCCGATTTCGATGCAGCCCTGGCAACCTTCCATCAGCGCCACCCTCAAGTGCGGCTGACGCTTCAGGTCGAGGCCTCGCGCGAGGGGCTGGCCATGGTCGCGGCCAAACGCGCTGATATGGGCGTTTGTGTCGTGGGTGATAGTAATAATATGCAGCTCGATTATACATTGCTCTTTCAGGAACATTTCGGGCTCTATTGCGGTCCGACCCATCCGCTTTTCGGGCGCGAGGGCCTGTCGGTCAGCGATCTCGAGGGGTTTTCCTCGGTGGGCTATCTTGCCGAAAGCAGCAACCGTGCGCTCCACGAACTGACGGCGCTGCGCCAGCGCTGCGGGCTCAACCTCGATCTGGTAGGGCGCTCGCATAATCTCGAGGAGATCAAGCGCATGGTGATTGCGGGCTTCGGTATCGGCCCGTTGCCCGTGCATGTGGTCGAGCGCGACTGCGCGGCAGGCAGGCTCTGGCGGCTGCCGCCCTATGAAAGCACCCCGCAGGCGGGGGTCTATTTTGTAACACAGCCAGCCCCGCTGCGTTCACGCATCGCCGAGGAATTGCACCGCATCTTCACCGAACAGGTCGAGACCCGTCCTCCCGAGGATCGTGTCTATGGCCGTTCCGTCCTGTGATCGGGGCCTTTTACGACCGGCCCATAACCGCATCCGATCCCCCATAGCGCAGACTAATGGGACGGATCGCCCGATATAATTCGACAACGCGGATGGGCCATCGCAAGCTTTCTTCCAGGGTGACGCCCATCGCCCTGACAGCAATTCGGGAATGACCCTCGGGGACAGGTGCGTATGTGCCGCCCCTATTTAAGGCCGGACCACACGGCCATATCAACAGGAAGGTCCAAACCATGATTTATTCTACTGCGCTCCGCCGAGGAGCGTTGGCGCTATTGCTTTGCCTGAGCGCCGGTGTTGCTACCGCGCAGGATACCCCCGTCGAGGGTGGACGTCTCGATCTGGTCGTGCAGCCCGAACCGCCCAGCCTCTTTATCGGCATTACTACCAATGGTCCGAGCCTTCTGGTGGCGGGTTCGATCTATGAAGGCCTCTTGCGTTATAATGACAAACTCGAGCCGATGCCCTCTCTGGCCGAGAGCTGGGAGGTCTCCGATGACGCGTTGACCTATACGTTCCATCTGCGTCAGGGCGTGAAATTCTCGGATGGCGAACCCTTCTCGTCGAAGGACGCGATGTTCACCTTCACCAAGCTTCTCCCCGAGACCAACCCGAAATGGCGCGAGGTCATGCGCCATGTCGAGACTATCGATGCTCCCGATGACCATACGGTGGTCTTCAAGCTGAATGCGCCCTATGGTCCGTTCATACGGTCCTTCGCCTATACGCTGGCGCCGATGATCCCTGCCCATCTCTACGAGGGCACCGATTTCGCCAAGAACCCCAATAACGACAACCCCGTGGGCACCGGTCCGTTCGAGCTGAAGGAATGGAAAAAGGGCGCCTATATCGATCTGGTGAAAAACCCCGATTACTGGGCGGCGGGCAAGCCGCATCTGGATGAGGTCGTCTATCACGTTGTCCCCGATGCCGCCTCGCGTGCGACGGCCTTCGAGACCCGCACCGTTTCGGTCCTGCCGGGGGGCTCGGTGGAAAACTTCGACATTCCGCGTCTGGCCAAGGAAGAGGGCGTGTGCACCACCGAGAAGGGGTGGGAATATAACGCGCCCATGTCCTTCCTGTGGCTCAATAATCGAACCGCGCCGATGGATAACGTGAAGTTCCGTCAGGCGGTCATGTATGCGCTCAACCGCCCCCTGATGCAGAAAGTCGTCTGGAACGGCTATGGCAAGGTGGCCAGCGGCCCGATCACCTCGACGATCCCCTTCTATGACAAGGTCGATCCGCAATATGACTACGATCCGAAAAAGGCCAAAGAGCTCCTGAAGGAGATCGGCTATGACGGCAAGCCGCTGCGCCTGTTGCCGCTGCCTTACGGTGAGACGTGGCAACGCTGGGCCGAGGTGGTGAAACAGAACCTCTCGGCGGTCGGTATTCCGGTCGAGATCGAATCCACCGATGTGGCGGGCTGGAACCAGAAGACCTCGCAATGGGATTACGATATCGCCTTTACCTATCTCTACGAGAATGGCGATCCGGCTCTGGGGGTTGCGCGTAACTACATCACGAGCCAGATCACAAAGGGCAATCCCTTTGCCAATGTCGAGGGCTATTCCAATGCCGATATCGACAAATGGTTCGATGAGGCGGCGGTCGCGGCAAGTGACGACGAGCGTCAGGCGCTTTACACCAAGATCCAGACCAAGCTGCAGGAAGATGTGCCGGTGGCATGGCTGCAGGAGCTCAGCTTCCCCACGCTTTATGATTGCAAGGTCCATGATCTGGTGAATACCGGCCTCGGTATCGGCAATTCGCTGGGCGATACCTGGATCGAGAAGTAACGCATTTTCCGGGCGCCGCGCGCGCCCGGACCTCCCCCGACCAAAACGAGCCTCCCTCTCATGCTACGTTTCCTGATCGGGCGCGTGGTGAAGATCGTGATCATCCTCTTCGCCATTACCGTCCTGAATTTCTGTCTGATCCATATGGCCCCCGGCGATCCCGCGCTGGTGATGGCGGGCGAGGCCGGTGACGCCGACCCGCAATTCATCGAGGATCTGCGCCGCCAGTTCGGGCTGGACCAGCCGTTCTATGTGCAGCTCTGGACCTATCTGGCGCATTTCGCGCAAGGCGATCTGGGCTATTCCTACCGCCAGCAGGCGAGCGTTGCCTCGCTGATCCTCGATCGGCTGCCGGCCACGCTGATCCTGTCGATCTCGGCCTTCGTCATTTCGCTGGCCTTCGGTGTGTTGGCAGGTGTGGTGGCCGCAGCCCGTCAGGGTCGCTGGTCCGACAGCATCATCTCCACCGTCGCGCTTTTGTTCTATGCCACGCCGCTCTTCTGGATGGCGCTGATGGCGGTGCTGCTTTTCTCTGTTAATTTCGGCTGGTTTCCGGCCTTCGGTTACGAGACGGCGGCATCAAGCTACACGGGTCTCGCCCGCGCATGGGATATCGCCCAACACCTCGTGCTGCCTGCGGTGACGCTGGGGCTGTTCTTCATGGCGACCTATGTGCGTATCACCCGCGCCTCGATGCTCGAGGTCAACCGGCTCGATTTCGTGAAAACCGCCCGCGCCAAGGGGCTGAAGTCCTCGGTGATCCAGCGCCGCCATGTGCTGCGCAACGCGATCCTGCCGGTGGTGACACTCGCGGGTCTGCATGCGGGCCAGTTGGTCGGTGGCGCCGTGCTGATCGAGACGGTCTTTGCCTGGCCCGGCATCGGGCGGCTGATGTTCGAGGCGCTCCAGAGCCGCGATTACAACCTGCTTCTGGGCGTGTTCACCGTCTCGGCGGCGCTGGTGCTGCTGTTCAACCTCTTCACCGATCTCGTCTACCGCGTGGTCGATCCGCGTATCCGGCTGGCCTGAAGGAGCATGCGATGAAAGATTTCTGGAAAGCCTATGCAAGCAATCGCGGCGCGGTTGTGGGGCTCGTCATTCTGGCCGTGGTGCTGCTGGGCTCGATCCTTGCGCCCTTCCTCTTTCCGACCTCGCCCTGGGATATGGTCAACATGCCCTTCGTGGCGCCGTTCCAGGACCAGATGACGCCTCTGGGCACCGATACTCTGGGCCGCGATATCGCCGCAGGGCTGGCCCATGGGGCCTATGTGTCGCTCCTCGTGGGCGTGATCTCGACGGTAGTTAGCCTCGCCATCGGCATCCCGATCGGGGCGCTGGCAGGCTATTTCGGCGGCTGGGTGGATGATGTCCTCTCGCGTATCACCGAGTTCTTCCAAGTGATCCCGTCCTTCGCCTTTGCCGTTGTGCTTGTGGCGATCTTCGAGCCCTCGATCTGGTCGATCATCACCGCCATCGCCCTTGTCAGCTGGCCGCCCGTGGCGCGTCTCTTGCGCGGCGAGGTCATGGCGCTGCGCCACCGGGAGTTTATCGAGGCCGCGCAGCTTTCGGGCCAGTCGGGTCTGACCATCATCCGCCGCCAGATTCTGCCCAACACCATCTCTCCGGTAATCGTGCTGGCCTCGATGATGGTGGCCACCGCGATCCTGACGGAAAGCGCTCTGGATTTCATGGGCTTGGGAGATCCGAATATCATGAGCTGGGGCTATATCATCGGCGCGGGGCGGACCGTGCTCAATCAGGCTTGGTGGATCAGCTTCTTCCCCGGAGTGGCAATCCTGCTGACGGTTCTTGCCTTCAACTTGATCGGCGAGGGCCTCAACGACGCCCTCAACCCGCGCCTTGCCAAAAGGAGAGCGTGATGCTGGATGCAACCATGACCAAACCTGCGGTGCGCATCGAGGGGCTGAAGATCGCGCTGCCCGAAGGGGCCGACCGTCTCTATGCGGTGGACCGCGTGAGCTTCGATCTCTGGCCCGGCAAGATCCTGTGCGTGGTGGGCGAAAGCGGTTCTGGCAAATCGATGTCGGCCAATGCGCTGATGGGGCTCCTGCCCGAGGGGCTGCGCGTCAATGATGGTCGCATCCGGCTGGGCGATCAGGATCTTGTGGGTGTCACCGAGGCCGAGATGCGCGCCCTGCGCGGTAAGCGCGTCGCGATGATCTTTCAGGAACCGATGTCGGCGCTCAATCCGCTCATGCGGATCGAGGATCAGATCGCCGAGGTCTTCGAGGCTCATGGCCTCTTGCGCCCTTCCGAACGCCGCGCCCGTGCGCTGGATCTGCTGACCGAGGTGGGTCTGCCCGACCCCAAACGCGCAGCGAGGGCCTATCCGCACCAGCTCTCGGGCGGGCAACGCCAGCGGGTGGTGATCGCCATGGCGCTGGCCCTCGAGCCGGAGGTTCTGGTGGCTGACGAGCCGACCACCGCGCTCGATGTGACCACACAGGCGCAGATCTTGGAACTCATCCGCAATCTCCAGAAAAGCCGCAACATGGCGGTGATGTTCATCACCCATGATTTTGGCGTGGTGGCGGAGATCGCCGATTATGTGACGGTGATGAAACTGGGCCGCGTGGTCGAGGAAGGCCCCGCCGAGAAGGTTCTCCACCACCCCGAGCACCCCTATACGATCGGGCTGATCGATGCGATCCCGAAGCTGCGCGCAGGGCGGGCAGCATGCCCCGAACGCCCGCCCCTGATGCAGGTGGAAGGCGCGTGCAAGACCTATCGCACAGGCGGTGGCATGTTCAGCAAGGCCCGCGTGGTCGAGGCGGTAAAGGATATCACCGTCACCATCGGGCGCGGCGAGACCCTCGGGATTGTGGGCGAAAGCGGTTCGGGGAAATCCTCGCTCGGGCGCTGCCTCGTGAAGCTGCAGGATCTGGATGCGGGCCGGATGGTGCTGGACGGGCAGGATATGACCCATGCCACAGGCCCCGCATTGCAAGAGCTGCGCGCCCGTGTGCAGATGATCTTTCAGGACCCGTTTTCCTCGCTCAACCCGCGTATCCGCGTGGGGCAGACGATTGCCGATGGCCCCATCGCCCATGGCACGCCGCCCAAACAGGCTTTGGCCGAGGCCGAGGCGCTTCTGGCCCGCGTGGGCCTTCCCGGATCGGCGAAACGCTTCCCGCATGAATTCTCGGGCGGGCAGCGCCAGCGGATCGGGATTGCCCGCGCACTTGCGCTGAAACCCGAGATTATCGTGGCCGATGAGGCGGTCTCGGCGCTTGATGTGTCGATTCAGGCGCAGGTGCTGGAGCTGCTGGAAGAGCTCAAACGCGAGCTGGGCCTCAGCCTTGTGTTCATCACCCATGATCTGCGCGTGGCCGCCCAGATCTGTGATAGGGTGATGGTCATGCAAAAGGGCCGTTGCGTCGAGATCGGGCCGGGCGCGCAGGTGTTCGACGCCCCCCAGCACCCCTACACACGCTCTCTGATCGAGGCCATTCCCGGCAAGGACTGGGATCTGGCCTTCAGCTGAACTCTTATGGCGCTAAGGCGCCGGAACCAAGGACGACAAAGATGTCTCAATCGAAAACCATTGCGCCCAATTCCATCGAGGCCCGCGATATTGCCTATCAGTTCCACCCCTCGGTCGATTTGCGGGTCTATGAGGAAAAAGGCGGCCTGATCATCGACCGTGGCGAGGGCATCTATGTCTTCGACCAGTCGGGCAAGCGCTATATCGAGGGGCTTGCAGGGCTCTGGTCGGTGGCTGTGGGCTTCAACGAGAAGCGTCTGGCCGATGTGGCCTATGCGCAGATGCAGAAACTGCCCTATTACCACAGCTTCAACTACAAGGCGCATGGCCCTTCGGTCGATCTGGCGGAGAAACTTGTGCAGATCTCGCCCGCGCATCTAACGAAGGTGCATTTCACCTCCTCGGGGTCCGAGGCCAATGATCTGGTCGTGAAGATGATCTGGTATCGCTCGAATGCGCTGGGTCTGCCCGAGAAGAAGAAGATCATCGGGCGGGTGAAGGGCTATCACGGGGTGACGATCGCGGCAGGCTCGGTCACCGGTATTCCGGCCAATCACGGCAGCTTCGATCTGCCGCTCGACCGGATGATCCATACGCTCACGCCCGATTATCCGCGCGACCATCTGGATGGCGAGACCGAAGAGCAATTCTCTGCCCGTATGGCGGAGGCGCTCGAAGAGCTGATCCTGAAAGAAGGCCCCGAGACGATTGCCGCCATGTTTGGCGAGCCGGTGATGGGCGCAGGTGGCGTGATCGTGCCGCCCGAAGGCTATTGGGAGGCCATTCAGGCGGTTTTGCGCAAATATGACATCCTGCTGGTGGCCGATGAGGTCATCTGCGGCTTTGGCCGGACGGGGAAGATGTTTGCCTGCGAGACCTTCGGGATCACTCCCGATGTGATGGTGACCTCGAAGCAGATCTCCTCGTCCTATATGCCGCTTTCCGCGATCCTGATGAGCGATGAGTTCTACAATCCCATCGCGGATGAAAGCCACCGTCTGGGCGTGTTCGGCCATGGCTATACCGCCTCGGGCCACCCCGTTGCCACGGCTGTGGGCCTCGAGAATATCAAGATCATCGAGGAGCGCGATCTGGTGGGCAATGCCGCCCGCCTTGAAGGCCAGTTTCTGGCAGGATTGAAGGCGCTCGAGAGCCATCCGATGGCGCTCTGGTCGCGCGGTGTGGGCCTGATCGGTGCGCTCGAGCTGAAGGGCACGGCCAAGGTCGGCCAGATGGGTCAGGCGGCGCAGGCCTGCCTGCTGGAAGAAGGGCTGATCGTGCGCGCCATCGGGGATGCGATCTGCCTGTGCCCGCCGATGATCATTGCCGTCGAGCAGGTGGACGAGATGATGGCGGCGATGAAACGCGCGCTGGATGCGCTGGCCGAGACCGATCTGGCCCGCAGCGTGCTTGAGGAGGCGTAACATTATGGATGTGATCGACAAAACCGATCTGGGCGAGATGAGCGCCACCGAACTGACCCGCGCTTATGCGGCCAAAGAGGCGTCGCCCGTCGAGGCGGTGCAGGCCGCGCTCGACCGGATCGAACGGTTTGACGGCGACGTCAACGCCTTCGTCTATGTGGTGGCCGAGGAGGCGCTGTCCGAGGCGCGCGCCTCGGAGGCCCGCTGGGCCAAAGGCGAGCCGCTCTCGCCCATCGACGGGGTGCCTGCCACCATCAAGGAACTCACCCGCGTGAAGGGCATTCCGTTCCGCAAGGGCTCGGTTCTGGGTGAGAAGGACCCGTCTCCGACCGATCTGGAGATCGTCACCAAGCTGCGTCAGGCAGGCACGCCGATCCTTGGCACCACCGCCTCGCCGGAATTCGGCTGGAAAGGTCTGACCCATGGACCAGAGGGCGGCAATACGCTCAACCCGTGGAACACCGCGCGTGCCTCGGGGGGCTCTTCGGGCGGTGCGGCCGTGGCTGCGGCGCTCAATATGGGCGTGCTGCATGAGGGCTCGGACGGGGCGGGCTCGATCCGTATCCCATCGTCCTTCTGCGGGGTCTTCGGGATCAAGCCGACCTTCGGCTGGGTGCCTTCGACCGCACCCACAGGCCTTTTCGAGCTTGCCCATCGTGGTCCGCTGACCCGCACCGTCGAGGATAGCGGGCTGTTTCTCAATGCGGTGTCCGGCCCTTCGGTGAATGCGCTTTATGGCCGCTCGCCCAAGGATGTGCCCGATTTCGCCGCCGCCACACGCCGCTCGATCAAGGGGATGCGTATCGCCTATGCCCGCACGCTGGATGGCGCGCCCGTGGCCCCTGCCGTGGCCGAGGCCGTCGACCTTGCCGCGAGGGCCATGGCCGATCTGGGTGCGATTATCGAAGAAGCCGATCCCGGTTTTGCCAGCCCTCAGCAGGCGCTTCTGGATCTGTGGTATGCCGCTCAGGCCTGGGCGGTCGAGCAGGTCAACCCTAGCCCCGAGCAGATCGCCAGAATGGATCCCGGTTTCGTATCGATCACCGAACAGGGCCGCCTCCTGAGCGCGCGCGATTTCATCGCTGCCGATCAGGTCCGCGCCCAGCTGAAGGTGACCATGGCCAAGTTCCATGAACGCTATGATGCGCTGATGCTGCCCACCATGCCGCTGACCGCCTTTGAGGCGGGTGTCGATGTGCCGCCCGGCTCGGGGATGACGGAATGGACCGACTGGTCGCCTTTCACCTATCCGTTCAACATGACCGAGCAGCCTGCCGTATCGGTCAATTGCGGCTTCGATGCCGATGGCCTGCCGATCGGGTTGCAATTCGTGGGCCGCTGGTTCGAGGACGAGGTGGTGCTGGCGTTGGCGGCTGCCTATCAGTCCGCTCATCCGACACCATTTGTGAGCGCGCCGCGAAGCTGATAGCTCTTGGCCCGTCCCGATGCGGGGCGGGCCGGAGCCGGAGAGTGACATGACAGATCTGAATGACGCGCTTCGCTTTGCGGGGCAGGGGGGGCTGGCCACGCGCTTTACCCGTATCGGCCCCCATGAGGCCGCCCGCCTGTGCCAAGAGGCTTACGGGATCTCGGGGGCGATGAAGCGGCTCGAGACCGAGAAGGACGATACCTATCTGATCACGGCTCCAGACGCCCGCTATATCCTGAAGATCGCCAATCCCGACGAGACGCAGGGTGAACTTGATCTGCAGAACGCGGTACTGGATCATCTTGCGGAGCATTTTACCCGGCCCGCGCCGCGTGTGATCCGTGCCAGAACGGGCGAGGGGATGCTGCGCGAGCCGGCCTCGGGGCGGTTCTACCGGCTGCTCAGTTTCGTTGAAGGCACACCCTTGGACATGATGGAAACCCGTACCGAGACCCTGCCCGAGATCGGGCGGGTGCTGGCCGAGCTGCGTCTTGCCCTAGGTGGCTTCCGCCATCCCCATCAGAGCCGCCAGCTGGTTTGGGATGTGCAGCATGTGATGCGGCTGAGGCCCCTTCTGGGCGAGGTCAGCCTGCCGCCCCGTCATCAGGCACTGGCCGGTGAGGCCTTCGCGCGGCTGGCCGAGGTGGCACACCGCATTCCGGCGCTGCCGCGGCAGGTGGTGCATAACGATTTCTACGCCTCCAATATCGTGGCCGATCCCGAAACGGGCCATGTGACGGGGGTGATCGATTTCGGAGATGTTGTGGAATCGGCGGTGGCGATTGATCTTGCGGTGGCGCTGATGGGGCAGATCCTGAAGGCGTTCACCCCCGATCAGGATATCTTCGCCAACGCCTATCCGGTGCTTGCGGGCTATCTGGAACGGGCGCCGTTGAGCGATGAAGAGCTGGCCATCATCCCGCATATGGTCATGGCGCGGGTGCTGGTGCGGGCGGTAATGACCCAGTATCGCGCAGCGCTCATGCCCGAGAATGCCCCCTATATCCTACGCAATGCCGCGCCCAGCTGGGCGCAGCTCCAATGGTTTCTTGCGCGCCCGACCGCTGAGGTTGAAGCGATCCTGCGCGCCCGTCCCGAATTCCGGAGAGGCTCATGAGCATCGATACCCTATCCAAACCCGCCATCGGCATGGTCAACGGGTTCGACCCGTCCAAAGCTGCCGGTCTCGCCCCCGCGCTGGCCGAGCGCATCGAGCGCCGCGCGCGCCTGCTGGGCCCGGCCTACCGGCTGTTCTATCAAGATCCCCTGACGGTCGAACGTGGCGAGGGCGCCTATCTCTATGACCCCGATGGGCGCGATTATCTCGACGCCTATAACAATGTGGTCTCGCTGGGCCACGCCCATCCCCGCGTGGTCGAGGCGGTCTCGGCCCAGATGGGGCGGCTATGCACCCATACGCGCTATGTGCAGGACGGGATCCTTGATCTGGCCGAGGAAATGCTGCCGAGCTTCGGCGGGCAGATCGCGGAGAACGGCCATATGATGTTCACCTGCACGGGGTCCGAGGCCAATGATCTGGCAACCCGCATCGCGATGCACAAAACCGGCAAGCGCGGGGTGATCATCACCTCCGAGGCCTATCACGGCACCTCGCATCTGACGGCGGGCTATTCGCCCTCGCTGGGCGCGAAATCGCCCTTGGGCACATGGGTGCGCCGCGTGGCCGCGCCTGACAGCTACCGCCGCGATGTGGCAACCTTGGGTGCGCAGATGGCTGCCGAGGTGAAGGCGCAGATCGAGGATCTGGAGCGCCATGGCGATGGCATCGCCTGTTTCATCGCCGACAGCCTATTTTCCTCCGATGGCATCTATTCCGACCCGAAGGGGCTTCTGGCGCCCGTGGCCGAGGTGGTGCGCGCCCATGGCGGCATCATGATCGCCGATGAGGTGCAATCGGGCTTTGGCCGCTCGGGCGAGGCGATGTGGGGCTATCAGCGCCTTGGCATCGACCCCGAGATCGTCACCATGGGCAAGCCGATGGGCAATGGCTATCCGGTGGCCGGCATTGCCGTGCGCCACGAGGTCGTGGCCCCCTTCGGGCAGGATCTGCGCTATTTCAACACCTTCGGCGGCAATACCGTGGCGGTGGCGGCAGCCCGCGCCGTCTTCGACACGATCCGTGACGACAACCTGATGGCCAATGCGGTTGCCATGGGGGACGCCATCCGTGATGGCCTGCGCAGCCTGAAGGACGAGCGTATCGGTGATGTGCGGGGGGCGGGGATGTATGTGGCCTGCGAGTTCGTGACCGATCACGCGGCCAAGACCCCCGATGCCGCGACGGCGACCGCCTGCGTCAATCTGATGCGTCAGAAGGGCGTGCTGATTTCCTCAACGGGGCCGGGGGCGAATATCCTCAAGATCCGCCCCCCGCTGATTTTTAATGCGCGCCATGTGGACCGGCTCCTCAGCACGGTCGAGGCCGCGCTGAGGGAGATCTGATCATAATCTGGTCACAGGGCGGGCGCGCGGGCCTTCCTGCGCGCCACCCGTGCCCGAATGGCCTCCAGATCGGTGACGGGCGTGGCGGCAAAGAGCTGGCGGGTGTAGGGATGCTGTGGGTCGGTAAAGATCGCATCGCGCGAGGCCTGCTCGACCGCCTCCCCCTTGTTCATTACCATCACCTCATCGGCGATATAGCGCACGACCGACAGATCGTGGCTGATGAAGACATAGGTCAGGCCCAGCTCTTCCTGCAGATCGGCGAGCAGGTTCAGCACCTGCGCCTGCACCGAAAGATCGAGCGCCGAGACCGCCTCGTCCAGCACCAGTAGCTCGGGGTTGAGCATGAGCGCCCGCGCAATGGCGATCCGCTGGCGCTGTCCGCCCGAGAACATATGGGGATAGCGGTTGAAATGCGCGGCCTGCAGCCCGACCTTTTCCAGCATCGCCTCGGCCTTCTCGCGCCGTTCCTTGCCGCTGAATTTGGTGTTCAGCAGAAGCGGCTCGGTCAGGCAATCGCCTACCTTCTGGCGCGGGTTCAAAGACCCGTAGGGGTTCTGGAAGACCATCTGCACCATCGAGCGCAGGCGGTGATCGGGCTTGCGTTTCGAGATGTCGACAGCCTCTCCGCCGATCTCCAGCGTGCCACCCGATTGCGCATCGATCAGCGCGATGATCCGCGCCAAGGTGGATTTACCCGAGCCACTCTCGCCCACGATGGCCAGAGTCTTGCCCTTCTCGACGGCGAAATCGACGCCTTTCACGGCGCGCACGGTCTTCGCGCGGCCTAGAAGACCGCCCGACACATGGTAATCCTGTGTCAGGCCGCGCCCTGCAACGACTGTGCTCATGCGCCCGCCTCCGTATAATAATCCGAGACCGTGGGCAGCCTGTCGCCCGTGGCCAGTTCCGGCAGTGCCGAGAGAAGCGCCTTCGTGTAGGGATGTTGCGGCGCCTCGAAGAGCGAGAGCACCTCGGCCTCTTCCATCTTGCGCCCCTTATATTGCACCATCACGCGGTCGGCAGTCTCGGCCACCACCCCCATATCATGGGTGATCAGGATCAGCCCCATCCCATGCGCCTCCTGCAACTCCATCAACAGATCGAGGATCTGCTTCTGGATCGTCACATCAAGCGCGGTCGTCGGCTCATCGGCGATCAGCAGCTTCGGGCCGGTGGCGATCGCCATCGCGATCATCACCCGCTGGCATTGGCCGCCCGACATCTGGTGCGGATAGGCGTCGATTTTTACCTCCGGCTCGGGGATGCCCACCTGTTCGAACAGGTGGATTGCCTGCGCGCGCGCCTCGCGCCTGCCCAGACCCTTGTTGATCCGCAGCACTTCCTCGATCTGGAAGCCCACCGTAAAGGCGGGGTTGAGCGAGGCGATGGGCTCCTGGAAGATCATCGTGATTTCGCGCCCGATCAGGCGGCGGCGTTCGGCCTTTGACATATGCAACAGGTCGCGCCCGTCATAGGTCATCTCGTCGGCGGTGACGGTGGCGGTGTCGGGCAAAAGCCCCATCACTGCCAGCATCGAGACCGATTTGCCCGAGCCACTCTCGCCCACAATGGCCAGAACCTCGCCGGCATCGACATAGGCGTCGATCCCGTCCACGGCCTTGAAGGGCCCCGATGAGGTGGCGAAGCTGACCGTCAGGTTCTTGATGGATAGCAGTGCCATGGATCAACTCCGTTTCAGTTTCGGGTCAAGGGCATCGCGCAGCCCGTCGCCCATCAGGTTGATCGCCAGCACCGAGATCAGGATCGCCAGACCGGGGAAGGTGACCACCCACCATGCCCGCAAAATGAACTCGCGCGCCTCGGCCAGCATGGTGCCCCATTCGGGCGAGGGCGGCTGTGCGCCCATGCCAAGAAAGCCCAGGGCGGCGGCATCGAGCACGGCGGACGAAAATGACAGCGTCGCCTGCACGATGAGGGGCGCGAGGCAATTGGGCAGGATGGTTTTCAGCATCAGCCGCAGAGGCCCTGCGCCTGCCATCCGCGCCGCCACTACATAATCACGCGATTTCTCGCCCATGACCGCGGCGCGAGTGAGGCGGGCGAAATGCGGTTGGTAGACGATGGCGATGGCGATCATCGCATTGGTCAGGCCCGGCCCCAGGATTGCCACCAGCACCAGTGCCAGCAGAAGCGAGGGGAAGGCCAGGATGATATCCATTATCCGCATGATCACGGTATCGACCCAACCGCCGAAGAAGCCGGCCAGAAGGCCAAGAATAATCCCGCCCGAAAGCGCGACCAGCACCACAACCACGCCGATGAACAGCGAATAGCGCGAGCCGTAGATCAGGCGCGAGAGCATGTCTCGTCCCACGGCATCGGTGCCCAGAAGGAATTCGGACTGGCCGCCTTCGGACCATGAGGGCGGCACAAGAAGGGCGTCGCGATATTGCATTGTTGCGTCATGGGGCGCGATCAGCGGCGCGAAGACGGCAATCAGAACCATCAGCGCAAAGACGCAAAGCCCGATCACCGCGCCCTTGTTGCGGCGGAAATCATGCCAGAAATCCGCGATCATTTTCCGACGGATCTGGCCGTCGGTCATCTGGAGAGTTGTGCTCATTTGTGACGGATCCTCGGATTGATGAGGCCATAGGTCAGATCGACGATCAGGTTCACGATCATCACGATCCCCGCGATCAGCAGCAGACCCGATTGCACGACCGGATAGTCGCGCCGCGAGATGGAATCGATCATCCATTTGCCCACACCGGGCCAGCTGAAGATCGTCTCGGTCAGGATGGCACCGGCCATCAACAACCCGATCTGCAGCCCGATCGTGGTCACAACCGGCACCATCGCATTGCGCAGCGCATGGACCATGACAACGCGTCGGCGCGACATACCCTTGGCGCGGGCGGTGCGGACATAATCCTCGCCCATCACCTCGAGCATGGCCGAGCGGGTCTGCCGCGCGATGACCGCCAGCGGAATGGTCCCCAGCACGACAGAGGGCAGGATCAGATGCGAGAGCGCCGAGGTGAACGCGCCGTCCTGTCCCGACAGGAGGCTATCGATCAGCATGAACCCCGTGGGCGTGTCGAAATAGAACATCAGCGACATCCGGCCCGAAACGGGCGTCCAGCCGAGCGTTCCCGAGAAGAAGATGATCAGCAGAAGACCCCACCAGAAGATCGGCATCGAGAAGCCCACAAGGGCCGTGGTCATCGAGATCTGGTCGAACCAGCTGCCGCGTTTGACGGCCGCCAGCACCCCCACCGGCACGCCGATCAGCGTGGCAAGGATAATCGCGCAGAGCGACAGCTCGACGGTGGCAGGGAAGAGCTGCAGGAATTCGCTCAGCACGGGCTGTTTGGTGACGATCGAATTGCCGAAATCGCCATGCAGAAGCCGCCAGAGGAAATCGAGATATTGCGCCCAGACGGGCCGGTCGAAGCCCAGCTGGGCCGCGAGCTCGGCATGGCGTTCGGGGGTGATCCCGCGCTCGCCCGCCAGAAGGGTGACCGGATCGCCCGGCAGCACCCGCACGAAGCCGAAGGCCACGATGGTGATGCCGATCAGGGTCGGGATCAGGTAGAGAAGCTTGTTGAAGAAGAAGCGGATCATGTCATCGCCTTGCAAAGAGGCGCGCGAGAGGGGTCTCCCGCGCGCCTGATGTGGATTTACGCGAGGCTTATTTCAGGTCGACGGTCTCGAAGGTGAAATCCCCCAGAGGGCTCATCTGGAAGCCTTCAACATTGGCGCGCATCGGCACATATTGGGTGGAATGCGCGAGCGTGTCCCACGGGGCCTGTTCCTTGAAGATCACCTGCGCCTGCTCGTAGAGCTTGGCGCGCTCGGCCTGATCGGTGGTGGCTTTGGCCTTGGTCAGCAGCTCCGAGAAGTCCTCGTTGCACCATTGTGCGCGGTTCGAGCCGCCATCACCGGTGGCCGCACAGCTCAGGAGCACGCCCATGAAGTTGTCGGGATCGCCATTATCGCCGGTCCAGCCCATGATGACCGCCCCTTTGCGCGCCGGATCGGTGGAGCGTTTCAGATACTCGCCCCATTCATAGGAGACGATCGAGGCCTTCACGCCCACCTTCTCCAGATCGGACTGCATCAGTTCGGCGGTACGGCGGGCATTGGGCATATAGGGGCGCTGGACGGGCATCGCCCAGATCTCCATATCCAGATTGCTCACGCCCGCATCAGCCAGCATCTGCTTGGCTTTTTCGGGGTCATAGGGGTCGTCTTGGATGCTGTCATTATAGGACCACATGGTCGGCGGGATCGGGTTTTTGGCCACTTCGCCCGCGCCCTGGAAGACGGCATCGATGATCGCCTGTTTGTTGATCGCCATATTCAGGGCCTTGCGGACCTCGGGCTTATCGAAAGGTGCGATGGTGGTGTTATAGGCCAGATAGGCCACGTTCAGGCCCGGTTGCTGGTCGAGCTTGAGATTGCTGTCGGCCTTGATCGCGTCCAGATCGGCAGGCGAGGGATAGGGCATCAGCTGGCATTCATTGGCCTGCAGACGCTGCAGACGGACCGAGGCCTCGGGCGTGATGGCAAAGACAAGATCGTCGATCTTGGGCGCGGTGCCCCAGTAGTCGGCGTTCTTCTTGTAACGGATGACGGCATCCTGCTGATAGGCCACGAACTGGAAGGGGCCGGTGCCGACGGGCACCTGGTTGAACTGCGCCTGTTTGCCGTCTTCGGCCAGCGTATCGGCATATTCTTTCGATACGATCGACATGAAGGGCATGGCGAGGTTTGCAAGGAAGGGGGCCTCGGGGCGGGTCAGGGTGATCTTGACCGTCATGTCATCGACCTTCTCGATGGACTTGATCAGATCGGCCATCTCCATCGCCGAGTAATATTCATAGGTGATGCCGGGCAGGTAATCATGCCACGGATTGTCGGGATTGCCCTGACGGTCGAAGCTGAAGATAACGTCATCGGCATTCATCGTGCGAGTGGGCGCGTAACCATCCACCGACTGCCATTTCACATCGGGACGCAGGTGGAACGTATAGGTCAGCCCGTCATCGGAGACATCCCATGAGGTCGCAAGACCCGGCTCGATCTCGGTCGTGCCCTTCTTGAATTCCACCAGACGGTTGAAGACCGGATGCGCCGAGGCATCGAAGGTGGTGCCGGCGGTATAGGGCGCCGGATCGAAGCCTTCGGGCGAGGCTTCCGAGCAATATACAAAGGTTTTTGCGAATGCCGGTGCCGAAAGCCCGAGCATGAGTGCAGAAGCAGCCAAAAGGCTACGCGTCATCTTCGACATAATTTCCCCTCTCTGTCGTTGACGAACCTGTCCCTCATTGGCGGGGGCGGTCCGGTCTCGCGGTTTTTTGACTTACCGGTCAACAATGGAAAAATATCGGCTCGATCGAAGCTGGCAAGGGAGTATCTGCTTACAAAGGGGCATTTTGTGAAAGAAAATTTTATATTGCGACATATTGCAGCAGGTCATCACAAAACTTGCCAATTTGACAAGATTTCGGGAATTTCCGTTCAAACGGAACCTCTCCATATGCGCATGATATCCAGTTAGCGTCGGGAAGGGGGAGATCAACCGCGCTCACAGGACGCGGCGCATGGCGGAGAATCCGTCGGGCGCTTAGGAGAACCGTGGCGCGTCTGGCTGGGTGAAGAAAGGTGCAATGAGCGGGCGAATATCCTCGACCTCTGAGATGTCCGCGAGCGAGGTGAGCAGGGTTTCGGGATGTGGTATACCCGCCTGTGCCATGAGACGCGCGGCCTTTGCATGGACCGTCTCGGCGCTGACAGGACGTAGTGCTCCCCCTAGGGGCGCGTCGATCCGGCAGCTATGGTGACCGCCATCGGTCAGGGTCAGCTCCACGCGCGCCTGTGGTCTGCGACCGACCCCGCGCATGGCGGCATCCATCTCCGGATCGGTATGGAAGGAGAGCCGGGTGGCCAGTTGGGCGGTCTCGGGCTGGTCGAGGGCGTCTGGCGTGAACCAGGGCAGTCCAGCTTCGAGCCCCAGAGCCTGACAGGTCATCAGATGCGGTAGGGAAAACTGGGCATCGATGGCATTTGCAGGCGATGTATGAGCCATCTTGGCGGCCACATCGGCAAAGGAATGGACCTCGATACGGGCGATCCGGTCAAAAGGCGCGCCGCTTTCGGCCAGAACTGTATCGAACGCCTCCAGCACAGGCGCGATCCAGCGGCAGGCGGGATAGGTCTTGACCGCACCGTCCCCAGCATACCAGTCGTGGCCCAATCCCTCGGTCAGCAGGTCGGGCGCAAAGTGGTCCGAGCCCACCATCCGCCAGAACCCTTGCGGTCCCTCGAAAATATCCGCAGGGCCTTGCAGACCCGCCAGCGCAAGGTCGACGCCCTGAACACCCGCCTGAGCGGATGGGGCCACAAAATCCTTCAGACTGATGATGGGGCGGGTGAACCAGTTATATTTGTGCAGGCTCGGCACCGCACTGAGGCTGGCCGCGAGGTTGAGCGCGTTGGACATCTGCGGCGCGCCCAACCCCTTGAGCCGCGCATAGGTCACCGCAGCACCCACCGATTGATGCTGTCCGATGCCGTAGACTTCCACGAAGCGTTTGGCACTCGGCTGGACCGAGAGGATCAGTCGGTTGTTGATCTCTGCCCCCAATACGAGAGCGGTCAGAAATGCGCGCCCCGTCACCGGCGCATCGCCCAGAGCCGCGAGCCCTGCGGCCACTAGCGAGGCTCCCGGATGGCCCATACCTTTGCCATCATGCTCGAACCCGTCATCAAAATCGAGAAGATTGGCCGCGAAGGCATTGGCGAAGGCCGCCAGCATCGGCCCGCTCGATCCGCCACCGATGAGCGGGCGACCCGATCCCTGCTGGCGGGCATAGGTGGCCACACTCTGCGCAAGGGGGAGCCTGCTACCGGCTGCCGCGCAGGCCAGCGTGTCGATCAGATGCAGGACCCATGACTGCATCACGCTATCGGGAATCGCCTCGGCGGGCGTCTCGCTGGCAAAAAGGCTCAGGCGCGGGGCAAGCCCCGTTGGCGGATCGAAGGGAAGGGTCATCGTTTAGCGCCTGAAATACCGACGGTGGATCTTGCGCTCTATGGCGCCCGCAATCAGTGAGAGCGGCATGATCGTGCAGATGAAGAAGAAGGCGACGAAGCTGAGCACCTCCAGCGGGCGGAAACTATGGGTGCTGAGCCTCTGTCCTTCATAAAGGATCTCGCCCACCGCGATATAGCTGCCCAGAACCGAGTTCTTGATCGCCATGATGCACTGGCCGGTAAAGGGCGGCATGATGCGCAGGAAAGCAAGCGGCAGCACGATCCGGTGCAGGATACGCCAGCGCGGCATGCCGACCGATTGTGCGGCCTCGACCAGCCCGCGATCAACGGCCTGCACCCCCGAGCGGAAGATCTCGGCGAAATAGACGCCCGAATAGACCGAGATCGCGAAGACGCAGGTCCAGTAGGCAGGCAGTGTCAGCCCTGCGATGATCGGCAGGCAGTAATAGGTCCAGACGACCAGCACCAGAGGCGGGCAGGAGCGGAACACTTCGATCATGGCGGTGGCGGGCCAGCGCAACCAGATCCGTTCCGACATGCGCAGAGGTGTGAGAAGCATCCCGATCAGGATGCCGAGCACGACCGAAAGCGCCACGATCTTGGCGGTCATCAGCACACCCTGTGCCAGAAGTCCGCGATATTCCCACAAGACGCCGAAATCCCAATCATAGCTCATTGTGCGGCCTCCTCGCGCAGTCCGGCGAAGAAGGACGCGGCGACAGGGTTTTGCGATTGCAGCATGACCTCGGCGGGCGGGCCCTGCTCGATCAGCTGGCCCTCATGCAGCAAAAGGACGCGGTCGCAGACGTCACGCGCGAAGGCCATCTCGTGGGTCACAACCAGCATGGTGGTGCCCGCATCGGCCAGATCGCGCATGACCTTGAGCACCTCGGCCACCAGTTCGGGATCAAGCGAGGAGGTCGGCTCGTCGAACAGCATCAGCCTGGGTCGCATCGCCAGCGCACGGGCAATGGCCACACGCTGCTGCTGACCACCCGACAGGCGGATCGGATACTGGTCTTCCTTCGTTTCCATGCCGACCTTGACCAGGAGGCTGCGCGCTTCGGCCACGGCCTCGTCCTTGGACAGTCCCAGCACCTTGACGGGACCTTCGGTGATATTCTCCAGCACTGTCATATGCGGCCAGAGATTGAAGTTCTGAAACACCATTGCCATCTGGCGGCGCTGATAGGCAAGGCGTGCCGCCGGAACAGGCTTGCGCCCTCCGGCGGCACTGCGGACACCCACTTCTTCCTGCTCGAGAAAAATTCGTCCGGCATTGGGCTGTTCAAGGAAATTCAGACAGCGCAGCAAGGTTGACTTGCCGGAGCCACTGCGCCCCAGAAGCCCCACGACCTGACGGGGATACACATCAAACGAGATACCTTTGAGCACTTCGAAGACACCGTAGGATTTACGGAGATCCTCGATACGAAGAATGGGGTCCGTTCCGGTCATGACTTGGTCGAACCCTCGACGCTGGTGTATTTCGCCCAGATCTTGTCCATTGTGCCATCGGCTTCGAGGGCGGCAATGCGGGTATCGAGCCAGTCAAGAAGCTCGTGGTCCTCGGATTTGCGCAGGCCGATATTGGTGGGCTGACGCTCGACCGGTTCGGGGATGACCATAGTGCCACGGTCGCGGCTGGCGATGTAATCGGCGACCTGCGCATCCGAGGTCACGATGGCATCGACGCGCCCGCTTTCCAGTTCGAGGAACATGGTATCGCTCGATGGCGTGGCGACCCATGTGGTCTTGGTCAGTTTGGGCTGCAGGATGCGGGCCGCCCCCGAGCCGTCGATCACGGCAAGTTTGACATCGGGACTATCGATCGCGTCCCAGCTGGCAAAGCTTGCGGCGTTGTCTTTCAGCGTCAGGATCGTCAGGCGCAACCCGCCGATTGCCTTGGTGAAATCGATGGCTTCGGCCCGTTCGGGCGTGGAATTATAAGCGCCCATCAGGTCGAAGCGGCCCGATTGCAGGCCCGCCACAGCAGTGCCCCATTGGGTGTCGACATATTCGACGGAGATGCCTTCGGGCGCGAACACCGCCTCGAGGATATCGGGCACGAGGCCTTTCCATTCACCGCTTGCGAAATCCTGTGTGAACCAGGGTTTCGCCTCGACCGCGCCGGCACGCACCTTGCCTGCCGCCTTAATCCCAGCCCATTCGGTCTTGCCTTGCGCCAGAAGCTGTTTGGGCAATAGGGCAGTGGCTGCGGCCGCCATCAGCGCCGCACGTCTGTTCAGTTTCATGTGCTTACTCTCTGTTGGACCAGTTTTTTAGATTTTGGTTCTCTTAGGCTTGACTATG
The DNA here is from genome assembly GCF_037949795.1 of Thioclava sp. GXIMD2076. NCBI lineage: Bacteria > Pseudomonadati > Pseudomonadota > Alphaproteobacteria > Rhodobacterales > Paracoccaceae > Thioclava > Thioclava sp. GXIMD2076. Next base: position 426,538 of record NZ_CP149934.1, on the reverse strand, counting down.
GATCGGCAAAATTCATTCTGTCTAATACTTTATTTTAGGTATCCTATAGCCAAAGGGAATAGATGGACCGGCGCGAGATCGAGGTATTCGTCACTGTCATGCAACTCGGATCCGTGTCTGCGGCGGCGCGCCTTTTGAACATGGCACAGCCTTCGGTTTCGAAGGCCATCGCCATGATCGAGCGTCGCCATGGCATCTCGTTGTTCGAGCGTCACAAGGGGCGGCTGACCCCGACAGAGGCCGCCCGTCAGCTTCTGGGAGAGGCGTCGCGGCTCGAGGCGGAGCTGTCACGCTTTGATCGCTATGTGGACACGATCCGCCAGATGCGCCCTGGTCTGATCCGCGTGGCGGCGACCCCCTCGCTTTCGCTGGGTCTGTTACCGGTGCTGGCGCGGCTTTACCGCGAAAGGCATGGCGATCAGGGGTTTATCTTCGACATGCATCCCAATCACGATATCACGGCGGCGGTGGAGCGGGGGCAATATGATCTGGGGCTGATGGTGCAGGCGGGCGCGGACCCGTTGCCGGGCACGCTCAAGATCGCAGGGGGCCACATCATCTGTATCATGCCCGAGGATCATCCTCTGGCCGCGCATGCCGAGATCGGGGCCGGAGATATCTCCGGTCAGGATCTGGTCGCCATCACCACCGACCGCGATATCGTGGCGATGCTGATGCGCAATGTTCCGGGTTTCGACCGGCGCAGCTCGCGCAGCCTCGAGACGAACCGTTACAATATCGCGGTCAATCTGGTGCGTCAGGGGCTGGGGATGACACTGGTAGACGGGTTTACTACGTTCGATCTCCCAAGGGAGGGGCTTGCGTGGCGGCCTGTCACGCCCAGCATGGAGGTCAGCCTTCTGGCGGCGATAGGCGAGACCACGGCGCAGCGCCCCGAAATGCGCGCATTGCTGGACATACTGGGCGGGCTGGAATTTGGCACCGCCGGATAGAGGGCTCAGATTGCCTGCGGTTTGAAATCCGAGGCAGCGACCGGCATGACGCCTTGCAAAAGTGCGACGGATTTCTCGAGCCCTTCCAGAGAGTTCAGCAGGACATCCTCGTGTTCGATAGATAACCAGCCATCATAGCCCGCCATTTTAAGCCGGTAGCAGAACTGACGCCACCACTCCTCCCCGTGACCGAAGCCCAGCGTGATATAGGACCAGCTGCGTGCCGGAATATCCATCAGGGAACCGTTTTCCAGAAGGCTCGTGGTGGCCTGAACCGGCGCATTGAGGAAGGTGTCCTTGGCATGGACATGGTAGATCGCCTCACCCAGTGCCTCGGTGGCCTGAAGCGGATCTGCCCCCATCCAGAACAGATGGGAAGGATCGAGATTTGCTCCGATCACCGGCCCTATCTCGGCGCGCAGCCTCAGGAGCGAGGGCACGTTATAGACGCATTGATTGCCATGCAGCTCGAGCGCGATCCGTTCCACCCCGCTTTCACGGGCTAGCTCCGCGATTTCATGCCAGAACGGGAATAGCTTCTCGTGCCACTGATAATGCAGAATTTCCCGGGTCTCGGGTGGCCATGAAGACACCACCCAGTTGGGCATCCGGTCCTCGGGCGATCCGGCAGGCAGGCCCGACATGGTGCAGACGGTCTTGATGCCCATTTCACCCGCCAACCGGATTGTGGTCCTCAGATCCTCACCTTGGCGCGGATCGGTCGGGTGGAGCGGGTTGCCATTGGCATTGAGGCTGATCACCTCGAGCCCGCGTTCGGTAACCTGTTTGAGGAAATCCTTGCGGACGCCCGCATCCCCCGCCATCCGCGCCAGATCGAAATGTGGGGCGGTGGACCAGCCGCAGGTGTTGATCTCGAGGCCCGAGACCCCCATCCGCTGCGCGTGCTCGAGCACATCCCCGAATGCCATCCCACCAAGACTGTCGGTCACAAATCCCAGTTTCATAGGGTGTCTCCCTTACGCGATTCATAAAAGGCAGGACGGGAAGCCATGTTTACGGGTTCTTTGGCACCGCTGGCCAGAGCCCGTGCTCCTGTCTCGGCCACGAGGGCGGCGCAATAGCCATCCCAGCAATCGGCGGCGATCTCGGGGAAGAGGCCGGTTTCGACAAAGCCCAGAAAGGCGCGGTTCTGTGCCACATAGGCCTCGTGATATCGTCCGCGCCAATCGGCGTCATAGGCGGCGCTGCTGGCAAGCGCGCCTTCCATGCGGGTATAGGCCACATGGTTCATAGAAATGGAGGCCGTCTCGCCCACCAGCTCGGCGCGCACATCATAGCCATAGGCTGCGTTATTGTTCACCTCGATCGTGACGATTTGCCCGTCTCCGGTTTCCAGCACCATCACGACAGGGGCCACGCGGCTATCGGACCGGCGCGGTTGCGAAGCCGAGATGCTCGTATACTCGCACCCCAGCACATGGCGCACCACGTCGAACTCATGCGGGGCGGAATTGGTGATCGCCATCGCGCCGGTGAAATCCGCCGCCGGGGTTTCGACATTGCGGTGGAAATTATGCATCATCAGCGGGCGTCCCAGACGGCCCGCGCCCAGAGCCGCGCGCATCTCTGCATAGGCGCGGTCATAGCGCCGCATGAACCCCAGCATGACATGGCGTGCGCCGCTGCGGGTCTCGGCCCCGATCACTTCCAGACATTGTGCAGGCGATTGCGAGAGAGGCTTTTCCATCAGCACCTTCTTGCCCGCATGAATACAGGCGAGCGACAAGGGCGCGTGGGTGAAATCGGGGCTCGCCACGATCAGCGCATCCACATCCTCGCGGGCGATCATCGCCTCGGGGTCGCTGGCGATATCGGCGGCTCCACAGGCATCGGCCACAGCGCGCGCACGGGTCGGGTCCATGTCGCAGACCACTTGCAAGGATGCGTCAGGCAGATCGAGGGCGATGATGCGGGCGTGGTCCGCGCCCATGAGGCCCGCGCCGATCAGGCCTAATCGGATGGTCATGGAAATCTCCTTCTTGGCGCAAGAGGACAGGGCCGCCAGAGCGGCGGGCCTGTCGGTTCAGGTAGTAGGAAGATCAGCCGGCGGTCTGCGGGCTGTGCCCGTCATGGGTGTCCTGATAGACCTCGATCGAGGCCTCCAGAGCCGACATGGACTCTCCCCCTGCCATGAGATCGGCAATCTCCTCGCGGGTTTTCTCTCCCTTGCGGAAATCTGCGGCAATCGCGCCGCGGATCAACACCGCGAAATGGTCGCCTACCGCCATCGCATGCATGACCTGATGGGTGATGAAGATCACGGCCAGACCCCGGCGCTTGGCCTCGTTGACGATACGCAGGACGTGGGCCGCCTGTTTGACGCCCAGTGCGGCGGTCGGTTCGTCGAGGATCAGCACGCGCGCCCCGAAATGCACCGCGCGTGCGATGGCCAGCGATTGGCGCTCGCCGCCCGAGAGCGCGCCCACCAGACGGTCGCCATCGGTGATCCGAGTGATGCCGAAATTCTGCACGGCCTCCACGGCGATCCTATTGGCCACATGGCGGTCGAAGCGGCGGAACGGACCCCAACCCTTGGTGGGCTCGGCGCCCATGAAGAAGTTGCGCCCCACCGACATCAGCGGATAGGTGCCGCCGAACTGGTGGACGGTGGCGATGCCGTGATCCTGCGCCTCGCGGGGCGTGTTGAACAAAACCGGCTTGCCATCCATCAGCATCTCGCCGGAGCTGGGCTGGTGGACCCCCGAGAGGGTCTTGATCAGCGTGGATTTGCCGGCACCGTTATCGCCCAGAAGGCAGAGCACCTCGCCCGCATGCACCTTGAGCGAGATCTCGTGCAGCACGTCGATCGGCCCGAAGCTTTTGTCGACTTTGCGCATTTCCAGAACGGGAGCAGTCATGAGCGGATCTCCTTATTTCTTCTTGCCGGACATCGACAGCGCCATACGGCGGAAACTGTCATTCATCAGAACCGCGATCAGCAGCATGACCCCGATGATCAGCGAGCTGAGATTACGGTCGAAGGGCGTGTAGCCGATGCCCTGCTGGACGATGGCCAGGGTCGCGGTGCCGAAGAAGATCCCGGAGACGGTGCCAAAGCCGCCTGTCAGCAGCACGCCACCCACGACGACCGCGATAATGCAGTTGAAGATCAGTGCGAAGTTGGTGGTGGTGGTGGCCGAGTTTGCCAGCGTTGCCTCGCAGATACCCGAGAGGGCGGCGGCCATCGCGGTCAGCACGAAGAGGCCGATTTTCAACTTGTCGGTAGGGATGCCCGCATTATGTGCGCTTTCCTTGTCGCCTCCCATCCCGAAGATCCAGTTCCCCCAGGGCGATTGATGCAGGAAGAAATAGAGCATCGCGGCCAGTGCAAACCACCAGAAGACCGAGGATTGCAGACCCCAAATATGATAGGAGCCGAAGACGAATTTGGCCCATTCGGGCGAAGGCATGGCCTGGCTTGTGGTGTCGGTCAGGAAGAGCGACAGGAAGAGCGTCAGGCCGGCTACGGAAAACAGTGTGGCCAGCGTCACGATGAGTGAGGGCACCTTGGTGCGAGTGACCAGAAGCCCGTTCACCGTGCCCACCGCTGCGGCAATCGCGAAGGTCAGCACAAGGCCCACCACGAAAGGCAGCCCGTAATAGCCGCAACTTATGGCCATCGCCATTTTGGCTGCGGGGACCATAGCACCGATGGAGATATCAAGCTCACCTGCGATCATCAGAAAACCAACGGGAATAGCAATGATCCCGATGGTCGAAGCCGCGTTCATCCAGCTGGACGTGCCGAAGGGCGAGAGGAAGTTACGATCATATCCGAAGATACTGAAAAAGATAAAAACAAGCACCATACCCATGAAGGCGCCCATTTCGGGGCGTCGGAACAGGCCGGAGACGGAAAACGGGGTAGATGTGGGCGCATCGGGTTTCGGGGGCATAGACAGGTCCTCATGCGACAGAAGCGGCAATCGGGCACCCCGCGCGGGGGTGCCCGTCAGGCGGTGTCAGACGGATTAACGCGCGCCTTTGGCGACGCCTTGCAGGGCGGTATCGATGTTGCTGGCATCGATGATCGCGGGGCCGGTCAGGACGGGATCGGTCGCCAGTTCGGTGCCGAAATCGATATGCGCCGCCAGCATCGAGGTTGCGAGGAAGCCTTGCAGATAGGGCTGCTGGTCGATCGCCATGGTCTGGGTGCCCCCCTTGATGCGGTCAAGCACCGCGGGGTTCATGTCGAAGCTGCCGATCTTCACACGGTCCTGCGCGCCGATCTGGCCCACGGCATTGGCCGCGGCATCTGCCGACCACGCGGCAAGGGTGATGACCGCATCGATGCCCTGGTCGGCGACCAGTTCCGATTTGATCGACTCGGCGGTGCCGGTCACATCGCCATCAAGATTGGCCGGGGTCCGCAGGATATTGACCTCGGCGCCGCCTTTCTTGGCTCCCTCGACCACACCCGCGCAGCGTGCTTCGTGGTTCACCGCACCGGGCGTGTGGATGTGGCACAGGATCTTCTTGGCACCATGTTCGGCCATGTATTCGCCACCCGCAACACCGGCGACAAACTCATCCGAGCCGAAATAGTTGATGCCGTGGACATCCTCTTTTACATCCGAGCCCGAGTTATACATCATGATCTTGATGCCTTTATCGGCGGCTGCCTGCAAGGCAGGAACCTGTGCCTCGGGTACCCAGACGGGGATCGCGATCCCGTCCACACCCTGTGCGACAGCCTGATTAATGAGCGTTACCAGATCGGGGCCGAAATTGTCGTAATTGGGCGTGCGCAGGTAGTTGACCTGACCGCCATTGGCTTCGACGACCAGCGTCGCATCATCGACGCCTTTCTTGATCAGGTTGAAGAACCCGTCCTCGATGGAGCCCGCGATCACCGCGATGTTGGCGGCCATGGCGCCCGAGGCGCTTAGCGCCAGTACCGATGCTGCAAGCAGGGCAGATTTGAATTTCATGTCGACACTCCTCCACTGACGCCGTCTCCTCCGACGGCGCGACATGCGTGGCCGAAACCACATCTCTTCCGGCAGTTTGATTTTCTTCACCTCAGAATTGCCCGTGCTAGGCACCATGAGGCTGATGGCGACCTCCACCGCCAACGCTCATTTTCTGAAACGAAATCTCCCTGTCTGAGTAATAAATGATCTTATTAAATCAAAGCTAGCGGGCTTGTGATAATAATACGATGTTATTCACATCAAAATTAGTCGTTTGTTTCGCTTGCAATGTAAGTTTGAAATTTGCCTATTTATCGGGCGGTGTATGCCGGCGATGTAAAACGGATCATTAAGGACGCTGTGGATGCCGAAAGCTGGCAAGAACTGGAAAGGCCCGAATATCGCGCAGATTGCCGCCCTTGCCGGTGTGGGGCCGGCCTCCGTCGACCGCGTGCTCAACAACCGGCCCGGCGTCAAAGAAACGACCCGAAACCGCGTGATGGCGGCACTCGACAAGCTGGCCGCCGATCACCGGATGCAGGATCTGCGTCAGATCGGGTTTTTCTGTATCTCCGGTCCGTCCTTCAACGGACAGATGATGCAGGCGATGCAGATGGTGAATGCCTCTATCGCGGGGGTGGAGCTAACGGGGCAGTTCTTTACCACCGAGGAGATCGAACCGGGACGATTTGCGGCGGCACTGGAACAGGCGGGGCGCGAGCTGGATGCGGTGATCGTCATTGCCTACGAGCATCCGGCCATCAACGGCGCGCTGCGCAAGATCGCGGCCCTCGGCAAGCCCACGGTCTGCCTGACCTCGGATCTGCCCAGTTCGCGGCGCACGGTCTATGTTGGCAATGACCAATATGCGGCGGGTAGCGTGGCCGCGCAGCTGATCGGACAGATCCTCCCGCCGGTTCCGCAACATATCCTGCTGGTGATGAGCGTGCCGTTCCGTTGCCAGCAGGAGCGCGAGATGGGGTTCCGCCGGGTGCTGCGGCAGGACTACCCGCATCTGAGCATTCAGGAGCGGGTGATCTCGAATGACAATGTCGAACGCACCGAGGAACTTCTGGCGAGCCATCTGGCATCGGCCCGCCCGCCCGGTGCGATCTATAACGTGGCGGGGGCCAATCGCGGCGTAGGGGCTGCGCTCGAACATGCGGGACTGAGTGGCAAAACGGTCTTTATCGGTCACGAGCTGACGCCATTCACGCGGGTTCTGCTTGAGGCAGGCACGATGGATTACGTCATCTCGCATGATTCGGCCGCCGAGCTGGTCCAGGCCGTGCGGGCCATCGACGAGCGTCTGCGCGGTATCGAAAGCCAACCCGCACCCTCCTCGATCCTGATCCATACCCGTTACAACTGCAACTGACACAACAAAACGCCCCGCTCTCTCGGGCGGGGCGTTTGTTGGTGCTATGAACCGGATCAGGGAATCAGACGCGCGATGATCAGATCGGCAGCTTCTTCCGGCGTCATCTCGGTCGTGTCGATGCGCAATTCGGCATTGTCAGGGGCTTCATAGGGGCTGTCGATGCCCGTGAAGTTCTTCAGCTGACCCGAACGGGCCTTTTTATAAAGGCCTTTCACATCGCGCTCTTCGGCGACTTCCAGCGGCGTATCCACGAAGACCTCGACGAACTCGCCCGGCTGCATCATCCCGCGCACCATGTCACGCTCCGAACGGAAGGGCGAGATGAAGGCGGTGATCACGATGAGACCGGCATCGGTCATCAGCTTGGCAACCTCGCCCACACGACGGATATTCTCGATCCGGTCGGCCTCGGTGAAGCCCAGATCCTTGTTCAGGCCGTGGCGCACGTTGTCGCCATCGAGCAGGAAGGTGTGGCGGTTCATCCGCGCCAGTTTCTTCTCGACGATATTTGCGATGGTCGATTTGCCCGAGCCCGAGAGGCCGGTGAGCCAGAGCACGGCTGGCTTCTGGTTCTTCATCGACGCATGGCTCTCGCGCGAGATGTCGGTGGCCTGCCAATGGACATTGGTCGAGCGGCGCAGCGCGAAATGCAACATGCCGGCCGCGACCGTCTGGTTGGTCATTTTGTCGATGAGGATGAAGCCACCAAGATCGTGGTTCTCCTCATAGGGCGCGAAGGGGATCTCGCGGTCGGTGGTGATATTGGCCACCCCGATCGCGTTCAGATCCAGCGTCTTGGTCGCAAGATGCTCCTGCGTGTTGACGTTCACCTCGTATTTCGGCGCCTGAACGGTGGCCGAAACGGTCTGGGTGCCGATCTTGAGCCAATAGGCGCGACCGGGGATCATCTCTTCCTCGTCCATCCAGATGATGGTCGATTCGAACTGGTCGGCCACTTCGAGCGGGCTTTGCGCCGCCACGATGACCTGACCGCGCGAGCAGTCGATCTCGTCTTCGAGCGTGATGGTGATCGCCTCGCCTGCAATCGCTTCGTCGCGATTGCCCTCGAAAGTCACGATCTGCGCCACTTTGGAGGTCTTGCCCGAGGGCAGCACGCGGATCTCGTCGCCCGGTGCGATCCGGCCCGAGGCCACGAGGCCTGCAAAGCCGCGGAAATCGAGATTGGGGCGGTTCACCCATTGCACCGGCATACGGAAGGGTGCGTCGACGGGTTCGTGCGACGAGGTGATCTCGACCGTTTCCAGATGCGGCAGCAGCGGCGTGCCAGTGAACCACGGCATGTTCTCGGACGGCGTGGTGATGTTGTCGCCCTTATACCCGGAGATCGGCATCGGCACGAAATCGGTCAGGCCGATGGTTTTGCCGAATTCGGTGTAATCGGCCACGATCTGGTCGAAGGTCTCCTGCGAATAGCCCACGAGATCCATCTTGTTGACCGCAAGCACCACATTCTTGATGCCCAAGAGTTTCACCAGATAGGAGTGACGCTTGGTCTGGGTCAGCACGCCTTTACGCGCATCGATCAGGATCACGGCCAGATCGGCGGTCGAGGCGCCGGTGACCATGTTGCGGGTATATTGCTCGTGGCCGGGAGTATCGGCGACAATGAACTTGCGCTTCTCGGTGGCGAAGAAGCGGTAAGCCACGTCGATAGTGATGCCCTGCTCGCGCTCGGCGGCAAGACCATCGACCAAGAGCGCGAAGTCGATCTCCTGGCCCTGGGTGCCCACGCGCTTGGAATCGGCTTCGAGCGTTGCCAGCTGATCCTCGAAGATCATCTTGCTATCATAGAGCAGGCGGCCGATCAGGGTGGATTTCCCGTCATCGACCGAGCCGCAGGTGATGAAGCGCAGCATGGTCTTGTGCTGGTGGACCTTCAGATACTGGTCGATATCTTCCGCGATCAGCGCGTCGGTCTTGTAGATCGGGTCTTGTTGGTTTGCAGTCATGTGAGTGCACCTGAAATTCATATATCCGGAGAGAAGCGGGGCCGTTTGCGGCCCCTGCGCGCGCGATCAGAAGTAGCCTTCCTGCTTCTTCTTCTCCATCGAGGCGGCCTGATCGTGGTCGATCGCACGGCCCTGACGCTCGGAGGTGGTGGTCAGAAGGGTTTCCTGAATGACCTCCGGCAGCGTGGTGGCCTGGCTTTCGACGGCACCGGTCAGCGGGTAGCAGCCCAGCGTGCGGAAACGCACCGAGCGCATGACCGGCTCCTCGCCATCTTTCAGGCGGAAGCGGTTGTCATCCACCATCAACAGCATGCCATCGCGTTCCACGGTCGGGCGGGGCGCTGCGAAATAGAGCGGCACGATCTCGATGCCCTCGAGATGGATATATTGCCAGATGTCCAGCTCGGTCCAGTTCGAGATCGGGAAGACCCGCATCGACTCGCCCTTGTTCTTGCGGGCGTTATACAGACGCCACAACTCGGGGCGCTGGTTTTTCGGGTCCCAGCGGTGCTGGGCGGTGCGGAAGGAGAACACACGTTCTTTCGCGCGGGATTTCTCCTCGTCGCGGCGCGCGCCACCGAAGGCGGCATCGAACCCGTATTTGTCGAGCGCCTGTTTCAGGCCCTCGGTCTTCCACATGTCTGTATGCAGCGAGCCGTGATCGAAGGGGTTGATGCCCTTTTCGATGGCTTCGGGGTTCTGGTGGACCAGCAGCTCCATCCCCGCATCTTTTGCGGCCTTGTCACGCAGCGCATACATCGCCTGGAATTTCCAGGTGGTGTCGACATGCAGGAGCGGGAAAGGCGGCGGTGCGGGATAGAAGGCCTTCTTTGCCAGATGCAGCATGACCGCCGAGTCCTTGCCCACGGAATACAGCATTACAGGGTTCTGCGCCTCGGCCACGACTTCACGCAGGATATGGATGCTCTCGGCTTCCAGCCGCTGAAGGTGGGTAAGAGATGTCTTGGTCATGATGCTCTCGGTTCAAACTTCGTGTTGACACCAGAGGTAAGCCTGTCAGTTTGTCGCAGCACCCCCCAAATGGGGGCTAAATGCTTTTTCGGAGATTTTCCGCCATGGCGTCCAGCGAAGAAGCTGTTATCGCGTCACTTTTTTCTGCCTCCTCCGGCTATGGCGCGGGCGAGGCCGCAGCGCCCTCCGAATTGTGGTCCGATTTCCTGCGCGGTCTGGCGCAGATGACTGGCGCGGATGCGGCGGGGCTCTTGTCCTTGCGGGGTGGCGAGGTCACGGGCGCATGGTCATGGGGCGGGCCGGTGCCAATCTTTTCCCGCGCCCTCATCGAGAGGATGCGCAGCGGGCGGATCTATGGCCAGAGCGAGCTCTCCGATCTGGCAAATCCCGACCTTCCCTTGCGGGCGCTGCGCAGCCGGATCGATGCGACAAGCCACGCGCTTGTGTGGATCGGGCGTAATGGTGTGGATCACGGCATTGCGGATTTCCGCGCGCGCGACGGGGTCGGGTTGTCTCGGCTTGCGCCCTATCTGGGGCCTGCGTTGCAAAGCTATCAGGCGCTGCGGGCCGAACGGGCCCGCCACGCCCGTGATAGCAGGATTGCGCGCGATCTGGGGGGGTATTGGATGCAGATCTCTCCGGCGGGGCGGGTGGTCGCGCAATCTGCGGATCTTCCGGCGCGGCTGGAGGGCACGGCCATGACGCTGACCGAGCAGGGCTGGCTCGCATTCACCTCGCCCGATCTGGCGCGGCGGTTCCGTGCACGTCTGGCCGAACTGGGCGCCGCGGAAAGACCCGAAGCCGGGGGGAGCGCGGCGGGATGGGCCGCCTTCGATCTCTCCGACACGCGCCCGCTTGCGATGGTATTGCGTATGGAGGAGGGGGCGATCATGGCCTATCTGCGCCAGCCGCGCGCCATCGGGGAGATGGGCGAGACCCATCTGATGCAGCATTACGGGCTCGCCCGTAGCGAGGCGCGGCTTGCGATCTGTCTGGGGGACGGGCTGTCGCTGGCGGAGGCGGGCGAGGCGCTCGGCTGGCAGCGCGAGACCGCGCGTAGCTATTCCAAGCAGCTCTACGCAAAACTGGGCGTTGCCGGGCAATCCGCTGTCGTGCGGCTCCTATGGTCGGGAGGGCTCTGGCTCTAGAGCCGTCCGGTGCGCGCCATCACCTGTAGCACGCGGTCGCCCTGTAGCGTCTGGCGGTGGATATCCAGCTCGCGCAGTGCTCTCCCGTAGGCGCCACCGCCCATCTTGCGCGCCGACAGGAACCGCATCAGCAGTGCGTCGTTCTCGGGGGTCAGCGACAGGCGGTTGGCAAAGAGCGCCGCGATATTGGCATCCAGCCAGCCGGAAAAATGGCGTTTGGCGACTGTGCCCAGCCGCTTGAGACGGCCACGCACCGGTCCGTGATGGCCCAGCTGGTTCGAACCGTGCTGGCGGTAATAGAGCGTGGGTTTGGGATCGTTGAAGATCTGCGCGCCTGCCCCCGCCATCATCATGTAGATCCACCAGTCGTGATAGGGCACTCTGGCCGAGATCGCGGCTTGCGCCGACTGGCCCAGAATGGCGGCAGCCGGTGCCGACAGCACGATCGTATTGCCGCCGAGGATGTTCTGCACCAGCGAGTTGCGGAAGGACGGTCCGCGCATATGCAGATGCGACAGGCCCAGCTTCTTGAGGTGCGTATCGGTCAGGATGGTTCTGCTGGCATAGACGAGCGGGTCGCGGGCGGGATCGCCTGCGCGCTTCATCCAGCGCACCGAGCGCGCGAGCTTTACCTTCGACCAGACATCATCCTGATCGGAGAGCGCAAGGGCCGCCTCGGGGGCATCCTTGGCGGCGCGGGCGGCCAGCGTGAGAAACGCGGGGGCCACACCCGCGCGGGGCCCGTCAAAGATCCGCACCCGAGAGGGATGGCGCTTGCGGAAAGCCTCGAGAATATCGGTGGTGGCATCGCTCGATCCGTCATCGCTGGCATCGAGTGACCAGTTGCGATGGGTCTGGCGCTCGAAACTGGCCAGCTGGTCGGGCAGATGTGCGGCGCCGTTCCGGCAGGCCATGATGATGCGGATATGGGGCGTCTGGGTGGCCGAAATCAGGGACGAAACAGGGTTTTCCATGCCGGTATATTTGCGCGCCCCATTCCGGATTGTCCAGCGGTGTTGCGACATCTCCAAAGGCTGGGCGGCAGCATGCTGCCGAGGGCGCGACCGTTGGCATTTGAGCCAAATCGGCGGTAAAAGCCATGTTTTGTTCCCATTTTGATCCGCTTTCGGGCAGGCTTTGTGTCCATCTTGCGCATGTGGGAACAGCCAGCGCGCCATCGGGCAAAGTATCGGGACAGGATAACCGGTGGCGCGTCTGCAAGGAGGTTTGGGGCGAGGCGGATGGGCTATCTGACACATCTGGGAATGGCGACGACGGGCGCCACCAAGTATATGAGTTCGATCGACGACCTGCTCCTGTCGCTCGACGGGGGCGTGCTCTATCAGGCCTCGGGCGAGGGCGGCGGCGTCGTCGTGCGCGATGCGGCTACGGGGGCCAAATTACTCGATCTGGCGCTCTATCCCGCAGGCTCGGGCCTCTACGGCACGGTCGATCTGGCGCTCTGCGAGGTTGGCGGCAAGCTCGCCCTTCTCGCCTCAGGCCCGCTGATCAGTGGCGTGGCGGGCTATTGGGTGGCCAGTAACGGCACGCTCAATCAGGCCTTCACGCTCGGGAATAGTTGCCTCGACGCGATCAATATCCTTGAAACCGTGTCGATTGGCAGCACCGATCTTCTGATTACGGCGGGGCGCGAGGAAAACGGGTTCACGGTCTATACGCTCGGCACGAGCGGGGCGCTGTCGGTGACGGCGCGGGCGGATCTTGCGGCGGGCACTCTCCGCGATATCGAGACGGTGACCGTTGGCAGTGCGACCTATGTGCTGACCCTGTCGGATGACGATCCGAAACTGGGCTGCTATGCGCTCTCCTCCACGGGCAAGGTCAGCGCGCAGGCGGGGCTTGATCTGGCCGATGGTCTGGCGATCTCGAACCCTGTCGCGCTGACGCAGGTCACGCTGGCGGGGCAGGTCTATGTGCTGGTGGGCGCGCAGGGGTCCAGCTCGGTGACGGTTGCGAGGATCGATGCTGCGGGCCAGCTGACGGTGACAGATCAGGTGAATGATGACCTGACGACGCGTTTCGGCCAGCTGACCGTGTTGGAGGCGGTCGAATACGAGGGCCGCGCCTATATCGTGGCGGGGGGCGGGGATGACGGGCTCTCGCTCCTGACGCTATTGCCCGACGGGCGGCTCCTGCATCTGGAAACGGTCGCCGATACCGAAGGCATGGCGCTCGAGGACCCTTCGGCGCTGGAGCTGGCGGTGGTCGATGGCGAGTTGCGCCTCTATGTGGCAGGACAGGGCGAGGGCGAGGACGGGCTCTCGGCGCTCTCGCTGTTCAGTATCGATGTTGATCCGGGCTCGATCCTGAGCGGCACCAAGGCGGCGGATGCGCTGACCGGCGCAGGCGTCGATGACATCCTCTCGGGCGGTGCGGGCAATGACACGCTGCGCGGCGGTGCGGGGGATGATGTCCTCATGGACGGCGCGGGCAGCGACCGGATGTGGGGGGGCGCGGGGGCCGATACATTTGTTCTGACCAAGGATGGCACCACCGACCGGATCGAGGATTTCGAGGTCGGGATCGACCGGATCGACCTGTCGCAGATCGGGCGCTTCTACACGGTCGATGCGCTGACCATCACCCCCATCACGGGCGGCGCCAGGATCACGCTGGGCGAGGAGACGGTGACGGTGATGTCTGCGGACGGGCGGTCGCTGAAGGCGTCCGATTTCAGTGCCGAGGATCTGCGCGATATCTGGCATATCGATATCAGCTATCTCACGCTCGGGCCGCAACATATCGTGGGCACGGCGGAGGACGAGTGGCTCGAGGGCGATCGCGGGGCCGATACGGTCACCGGCGGGCGCGGCGCCGATACGCTCTTGGGGGGCGCTGGCGATGATCTCCTTCTGGGCGAGATCGAGGATGGGAAATTCGATGCGGCCTCGGCGCAGGTGGTGCGGATCTTTCAGGCGACGCTCGACCGTGCGCCCAATGTGGCGGGCCATCTGGACTGGACGACCCAGATCCTGACGGGCGAGAAGACCCTCACCGAAGTGGCGGAGGGCTTTGTGAATTCGGCCGAGTTCCAGTCCACCTATGGCGAGCTGACCAATGCGCAATTTGTTACCCAACTCTATCAGAACGTGTTGGGGCGGGCGCCCGATGCCGCCGGTCTGAAAAGCTGGACCACGTTTCTGGGGCAGGAGGGCAATAGCCGTGCCGATGTGGTCGTAGGCTTTTCCGAGAGCACGGAATTCAGCCGAAATATGCAATCCGAAGTGCTGGATATGTCGCGCGCGGGCTATCAGGAAAGCTGGGCAGATGACGTGTTCCGGCTCTATCAGGCGACGCTCGGGCGCGCACCGGATCTGGCCGGCCTGACGGTCTGGACGACGGCGCTCTCGCAGGGGAAATCCTTCGGGGACGTCGTCGACGGGTTCGTCAACTCGCCCGAGTTCCAGCAGAGCTATGGCAATGTCGATGATGCGGGCTTCGTGACGCTTCTTTACCAAAATGTTCTGGGTCGTGCGCCGAATGCGGCGGGGCTGAGTGACTGGTGTGCCCGTATGGATCAGGGCTGGACCCGCGCCGAGGTGGTCGAGGGCTTTTCGCAAAGTGCCGAATTCGTGGCGCAGATGGCCGCGCCACTGAAGGCCTGGATGAAGGCACAGGGCGAGTGGAACCAGCTCGATGGCGGCAGTGGCGAGAATATCCTGTTCGGGGGGATGATGGCCGACCGGTTCGTGTTCTCGGCCGAGACACCCGGTTCGCATCTGGTGGTCGATTACCAGCCCTGGGACACCCTGTCCTTCGAGGGGTTCGGCTATGCGAGCGTGGCCGATATCAAGGCCCAGTTCACGCAGGACGGTGCTGATGCGGTCTTTGCCGACCAAGATGTCGAAGTGGTTCTGCGTAACATATCGGTGAACGAAATCGCCTATGACAGCTTCTCCTACTAAGCAGGCCGATTATGACGGAGGGTATTTTTACACAACCAAAAGGAGAAAAGTGTTTACTAAGAAAGGTTTTGTTAACCATTCTTACCCTAGCGTTCGATAAGCCAATTCTTCGTGTGACATCCTTGATTTTTCAAAGAGGGACGAATGACAAAGATCGCTTTCATTACCGGAATCACAGGGCAGGACGGGGCCTATCTGGCGCGTCTTCTTCTCGAAAAAGGCTATGAAGTTCATGGCGGTGTGCGGCGTATCTCACAGCCGGACATGATGCGTCTCGACACTTTGGGAATCACGCAGCATCTGCATCTGCATGATTTCGATCTGAGTGACGCCAACAATATCTTCCGCACGATCCGCGATGTGGCAATGGACGAGTTCTACAACCTTGCCGCGCAAAGCTTTGTGGGAGCCTCATGGGATGTGCCGGTTTATACCGCCGAGGTGGATGGTATGGCGGTGGTGCGAATGCTCGATGCGCTGCGCACCCTGCGTCCCGACTGCCGGTTCTATCAGGCCTCGACCTCCGAGATGTTCGGCGAGGTGCGCGCCGTGCCACAGCTGGAAAGCACGCCCTTCTACCCCCGCTCGCCCTATGGTGTGGCCAAGGTCTTTGCCCATTACATGACGGTGAATTACCGTGAGAGCTTCGGGATGCATGCGTCTTCCGGCATTCTCTTCAACCATGAGAGCCCGCTGCGCGGCAAGGAATTCGTGACGCGCAAGATCTCGATGGGGCTTGCGGCGCTGGCGCATGGGGCCAATGCGCCTGTGGAACTGGGCAATATGGCCGCCAAACGCGATTGGGGATTTGCGGGCGATTATGTCGAGGGGATGTGGCGGATGCTGCAGCGTGACAAACCCGGGGATTTCGTGCTGGCGACGGGGACCAGCACCACGATCCGCGACTTCTTCACCTATGTCGGCGAGGCGCTGGATATGGAAGTGATCTGGGAAGGGGAGGGCGCGGAGGAGGCCGCCTATGACCGCCGCTCGGGGCGTCAGCTGATGCAGGTCAATCCCCGCTTCTACCGGCCGGCCGAGGTGGAGCTGCTGCTGGGCGATCCGTCCAAGGCCCGCATCGAGCTGGGCTGGGAGGCGCGCACCGATGTGCGGGCGCTGGCCGCGATGATGGCGCGGGCCGATTTCGACGCACAGGCGCAGCATCTGCGCTAAGCCTTACTTTCACGCGCGGAGGATGCCCATGCGTCGCCTGTTTTCCATCCTGCGGCTTGTTGTCCGCAAAATCCTGTCCCGTCTGCGCCGGTTCCGTGACCGGCGCGAGACCCGCCGCATTCAGGCGCCGTTCATCGGCAATCTCGAGGGGCTGCATATCGCGGATGATACGATCAGGGGCTGGGTCTTCGATGAGCGCGCGCCCCGTGCGACAGGGTTGCAGGTCGGGCTCTATGCGCAAGGCGCGTTACTGGATGTGGTGACGGTCGAGCAACCGCGCGCCGATGTAGCCGCGCATCATGGCTGTGCCTTGGGATGCGGATTTGCCTTTCCTCTGTCCGAGGCGCTGATCGCGCCGATCCGGCAGGCGGGCGGTGTGGTCAGCGTCCGTATCGTCGGGCCCGAACCGCGCGAGATCGGGCAGCTCGGTCTGATGGTGCAATCGGGGCCTGACACCGATCCTGTCGATCTGACCGCCCTCATCGCACGGTTCCTGTCAGAGGATCTGGCCGATATCGACGCGATGCTTGAGGCACCCGTGCCGGAGCCCTTCTCCGAAGGCGTGCCGGATCTCGTGCCCCATAAGGCTCTATTCGAGACCCGCCCACTGGTTCCGGTGGCTGATTGCGTGCCAAGCGGCCTGCCCGCGTATCAGGAATTTACGCGCCACCGCAACAGGGTCGAGGAAGAGTTTCAGGTTGTGCCCGACAGTTCCGAGCGCGATCGCTTCCTGTATTTCTATCTGACCACCTATAACGCGACCCGCCGCCAGCGCGTCCCACTTAGTGCTGCAGATATTGCCTATCTCAATGCCACGCTCTCGATGGGCGGGGCACGGCAGCGTCTTACGCGAATGATGTGGTGGCGCCTTGCCCAGAGGCGCGATCTTCTGGCCGAACTCGATCTCAATGACCGCGGCTCATATACGCGGCTCGTGTTCTGGTGGGCATGGCAGGACGCGGCGCATCTGGGGGTCGAGGACTGTCTGGTCACCGATAGCATGGCTGACCTGTTACGCAGCATTGCGCCCTCGCGCCAATTTGACGACTGGCCGCTGACGACCTTTGCCGAGAGGGTCTTCAATGCGAGCGTGGCTCTGCATTTCCTTGCGCCGGGGCGCAGTGCCGAAAGCCGCAAGGAGCTTTATCTCATCCTTTTGGTGAGGGCATTGAAGCGGCCCGATATCCTGCGCTACATGCCGCGGCGGCTGTGTGATGCACTGCTTCTACCGGTGGAATCGGGCGGGCGTTCGGAACTCGAGACGTTCCTCGCGCGTGTGACGGGGCGCAATAGCGTTGCTTTTGCGCGTGAGCGCTATGCCCATGCACTGCGCGAGAAGGGCTTCGACCTTGAAAGCCTGCGTTTCCTGACCCTGACGGAGGACGGGCACCGGCTGGAAGCGGCCGCGCTTCCGGTGCCGAAGGGCGCGCTGGCCGATATCCAGCTGATCGGCCCTCTGGCGAAGGCCTCGGGGCTGGGGCAGGCCGCACGGCTTTCGGCCAGCATTCTGGCGCAGACCGGCACGCATCTGCGCTGCGTCGATTTCGATATGGATAATCCTGCACCGGAAGGATTTAGTACCGATGGCACGCTGATCGAAAGCTATGGTCCGGCCAGGATCAATCTCATCCATCTCAATGCGGAATCGGTGCCTCTGGCTTTTGCCTATCAACCCGATGTGTTCTCCCACAGCTATAATATTGGCTATTTCTACTGGGAGCTCGACCGTCCGGCGGCCTGCCACTATCTTGCGCTCCAGATGCTCGACGAGATCTGGCTGTCCTCGGACTATGGTGTGCAGATCTATCGGCCGCATTTCGATGGCCCTATCCGCAATGTGGGGATGTGTTTTGAGCCCAATGACGATATCGATCGGCAGAGCGCGCGCCGCTTCGTGGAACGCAGGTTCCGGCTGTCGGGCAAGCATTTCGTTTGTCTTGTAGCCTTTGACAGTTTCTCCTTCGTGCAACGCAAGAACCCGCTGAATGCCCTGCGCAGCTTCCAGAAGGCCTTCGAGGGCGTGCCGGAGGCACGCCTGATCGTTAAGACCCAGAACCGGCATTCGGTCTTCGATCCCGTGCAGATCCGGATTTGGGACGAGATGGAGGCGATCATGTCCCGCGATCCCCGGATCTTGCTGATGAACGAGACGCTCAGTTACCGTGACCTGCTGAGGCTGAAGAAAGGGGCGGATTGCTATCTGTCGCTCCATCGTTCGGAAGGCTGGGGGTTCGGGATGATCGAAGCGATGAGCCTCGGTGTGCCGGTCGTCTGTTCGGCCTATTCGGGCAATCTTGAATTCTGCACTGAAGATACCGCATGGCTCGTGCCCTGCACCGAGGCTGCGCTCTCGAAGGGCGATTATATCTTCACGCCCAAGGGCGCGGTCTGGGCCGAGCCGGATGTCGAAACGGCGGCGCGCCTTTTGCGGCAGGTCTATGAGGATCCCGCGGCGCGCGAGCGCAAGACCGCCTATGCGCTCGACTTTATCAGGACGCATTTCTCGATCACGCCGATTGCTGCGCGCTATAAGGTGCGGCTCGAGCAGATCCTTGACCAGCTTGATCACCCCTCACGGGAGGCCGCAGAATGACCCTTGCCGCTCCGACCGATCTGCCCGCGGCCCTACCGCATGCTCTGGTGCGCGACACATTCCAGCTGTTTCTTGCGCGCGACCCCAATCCCGAGGCGCAATTCGGCGATTTCGGTGGCCTGCTCGGGACGCTGTTCGGCTCGCAGGAGTTCTTGACATCGCAGCGGGCACAGAAAACCGATCTGGCTTGGCCCGAGCGGCAGTATTTTATCGCCCGCCAGCTCGGAATTCTCTACTGTCCGATCGGCAAGAACGCCTGCAGCTATTTCAAACGCGCGATGGTCCATCTTGCCGATCATCCCAGACGTCACATCCTTGATCGCTCGATCCACCAGCTGACCGACCATATCCGCACCGGTATGCAGCTTTCGGATTACACCGAGAGCGAGATTTCCGCGATCTGGCGCGATCCCGATCTCTACAGCTTCGCGATCCTGCGCGACCCCTACCGGCGGCTGCTATCGGCCTATATCGAGAAATTCGTGGTGAACCGCATGGATGGCGCCAACCTGACTTATCACACCGGCCCGCTCATCGAGGCTGTACAGAAGGCGCAAGGGTTACCCGGGCCGGATTTCGCGCGAGGCATCCGTTTTCGGGATTTCATCCTGCATATTACCGCACAGCCGCCCGAAACCCTCGATCCCCACTGGCGGCCGCAATATCTCTATCTCGGCGACCATCACTGGAGCGCGCTCTATGATTTCGACAATCTCGCGCAGGCCGTGCGCGATCTGGAGGCCATGTCGGGCATCGAGCTGAGCCAGCCGCCCGTCAACCGTTCGGGGAGCGGCGAGGGGGTGACGCATTTCGGCGCCGAGCAGCTTCTGCCCGCAGTGCTGGACCGGCTGCCGATGATCGATGCGGAATCCTTCCTGACGGAGGATCTTAAGGAACGAATCTCCCAGTATTACGCGCGCGATTTCGCGCTGATGGCCGAGACGATTTCGTAGTGGCCGTGCCATGCCCCCGTCAGAGGTTCTCGGGGGTGATGATCTCGAACGGAAGCACATATTGCGTTGTTGTGCCGGACCCTTGTTGCGACAGCGAATCGAGCATGCTCTGCACCAGAAGGTTGGAGATGGGTCCGATCGGATGGCAAAGCGCTGCGGTAATCAGTCGCTCGGACAATCCCCTTCGGATTTCGGGGCCCATATCGCGGCATACGACCTGAATTTTCGCGCGTCGTTCGGGTGCTGTCTCGCGCAGCGCCCGCAGAACGCCGGAAATTCCGCCCCCGACGATGAAGATCCCCCGCAGATCCTCGTCGCTATCTTGCAGAAGCTCGGTCACCATCTGATAGGCGACATCCGATTCCTCATGTGTCGCGCGGCTTTCATCGACATGCAGATGCGGAGCATGTTCGCGCATATAGGAGCGGAAGCTGGCATCGGCGACATCCTGACACTGATAGCGGTGGTTGCCGTTGAAGACGGCAACCCGGCCTGCGTTTTTTGTCGTCTGGGCAATAAGGAACCCCGCCGTCCGTCCGAGTTTCCAGTTATCCGCCCCGACATAGCCTGCCCGTTCGGGTGCGGACTGGTCGGTGATATAGGCTACAACCGGTTTGCCCCTTTCGTGCAGGCTTCGAATCGTCTGGCCGATCAGGGGATGGTCGGCGGCGATGATGGCAACTGCATCACATCTTTCTGCCAAAGCCGTGAGGCGCGATGAGATATTATCTGGCGTGAGCACATCCACAAATTCCACATCCGGTTCAACGATCGCGTCACGCCTCGCGCGACAGGCCGTGACAATGGCGCGCCCGAAGATCTGGTAAAGCTCGCGATTGCCTTGCTGCAGGAGGAACCCGAGACGGATACCGGGCAGGGTGCTGCGCAGCTGCTGATTGATCGATTCGACCCCGTAAAACCCAATATTTACCGCGGCTTCCTGCACGCGCTGGATCGTGGTGTCGCGCACATTTCCGGCGCCCGCCAGAATGCGATTGACGGTCGACACGGAAACGCCCGCAGCTTTGGCCAGATCGGATATCGTAGGTCTGTTCATAGGGTCACCGTTGCCTGAATATCATCGTGAATGACACGTTATGAAACAAAAGTTTCTTTTACTCAAGAATATTATTTCACCTTCTCGGAGATAAGGGTAAGAAAAGGATGTTCGGCCCCAGAGGAGGTTTGGGGTCTAGGGAGGACAATCTATGACAAAATTCAGCCGTCTCGCGGCAAGTGTCGCGACCGTCGTGACCTTGGGTTGCTATGCTGGTGCAGCTTTTGCTGCGGATATTTTCGTGGTGGGTGGCAAGCCTGACGATCCCTTCTGGTCGATCGTGAAGCGTGGCGCGGAAGATGCCGGCAAGCTGGCTAAAGAGCAGGGCGGTTCCGTCACCTGGCTCGGCCCGCAGAACTATGACAATCTCGGCGTCGACGCCGCCGAACTGATCCGTCAGGCGATCAGCCAGGGCGCCGATGCAATCGCGGCACCCGATTGGGTTCCGGAAGCGATGGATCCTGCCTTCAAGGCAGTGGTCGATGCAGGCATCCCGCTGATCATCATCAATGCCGGTGGTCTGGACGCCGCCGACAAGCTCGGCGCGATGAACTATATCGGCTCGGATGATTACGAGAACGGCAAAGCGGCCGGCGGCTATTTTGCCAAACATGACATCAAGAACGTTGTTTGCATCAACACCCTGCCGGGTGCTGCAAATATCGAAGCGAACTGCAAAGGCCTGACCGACGGGATCACCGAAGCAGGTGGTAGCGGTGAGGTTCTGCCGCTTCCGGCGACCTCCTTCGGCAACCAGACTGCTGTGGCACAGGCCGTCAAAGCCTATCTTCTGCAGAATCCCGAAGTTACCGGTATCTATACTGTGTCGGACGTGGATGCGAATGCCTCGATCAACGGTGTGATGCAGTCGGGTAAATCGGGCAAAGTCCAGGTCGGTGGCCTGAACATGAACGAGACCATCCTGAACAACATCAAGGCCGGCAAGCAGATGTTTGCCATCGATCAACAGGGCTACATGCAAGGTTACATGGCCGCGTCGATCCTGAACGCGCATGTCAATTTCGGCCTGTCGATCCCGACCCGTGAGATCCTCACCGGCCCGGGCATTGTCGACGCGGAAAATGTCGATGCGACCATGGACGGCCTGAAGCAAGGCGTCCGCTAAGCAAAGCCAGTGAGACTGTGCCGTCCGGACTGTCCGGTCGGCACCCCGAGAGGCGGAAGGGCGACAGCCCTGTCGTCACCAAAATGGTGGCCACCCGCCTTCCTTTCGAACCTCGTACAGGGAAAATCGAATGGTTTCCGAGACTCAAGGAGCCGCACCCGCAGTGTCCGGTGGCAGCGCAAAATCTTCGGGGTTGGGGCGTCATCTTCGTCGTCCTGAGGCCGGGTCGCTTTTCGGCATGTTTGCCGTGTTTATCTTCTTCGCTATTTTCGCCGGTCAGGCCTTCCTGTCGCCTGCAGGCTTTGCCAGCTGGTTGAACGTCGCCGCAGAGATCGGGATCGTGGCATTGCCCATCGGTATCCTGATGATCGCAGGCGAGCTGGATCTCTCGATCGGCTCGGTCATTCCGGCCTCTTCGCTGACGGTCGCCGTGGTTTCCGGCTATTTCGGTCTGCCCGATATTATCGGTATCGCTTGTGGCCTTGGCTTCGGTGTGCTGGTCGGTCTGGTCAACGGTCTGGTCGTGACCCGCACCGCCGTGCCCTCGCTGATCGTGACCATCGGGTCGATGTTTGGGGTGATGGGTCTGACGCTGGGCCTTTCGGTTCTCGTGACCGGCTCGACCGCGACCGCGCTGTCGCCCGATCCGCTGACCACCACGCTGCTGGGTCATTTCGTCGCCTACATGTTCCAGGTCACCATCTTCTGGTGGATCGGTTTCGCGGTGGTGCTGGCCTATATCCTGCACGTCTCGCCCTGGGGCAACTGGATCTATGCGCTTGGTGGCGACAAGATCTCGGCGCGCAACGCCGGTATCCCCACCGAGAAAGTGACGATCTCGCTCTTCATGCTCTCGGGTTTTGCCGCAGCTTTCGTCGGCGTCAGCCAGGTAATCGTCTACCAGAGCGCGCAGGTCGCCGGTGGCCAGTCCTTCATCTTCAACTCCATCATGTGTGTCGTGATCGGTGGCGTGCTTCTGACCGGTGGCTTCGGCTCCATCCTCGGGATCGTTCTGGGCACCATCACCTTCGCCATGGTGAACCAAGGGATCTACTTCACGGGCTTTGATGCCAACTTGGGGTCTGTCATCATCGGTGCGCTTCTCCTGATCGCGGTTCTGATGAACGATACTTTCCGCAAGCTTGCGCTCAGCTACGCGACGAAGAAGAAGTGAGTGTGATCTGATGAAAAACTCTGTCTTTTCCGACTTCCTCCGCCGCCCCGAAGCGGGCTCCGTCCTCAGCCTCATTGCCGTCTTCGCCTTCTTCGTGATCTTTGGCGGTGTCAATCTGGGCAATCTGGTGGGCTCGGCCTCCTGGGTCAACTTCGCGGCCAATCTCGGTATCGTCGCCATCCCGATGGGTCTGCTGATGATCGCAGGCGAGCTCGATATCTCGATTGGCGCGATGATCCCCGCGGGTTCGATGACCGTCGCCATCCTCTCGGGCTATTACGGCCTGCCGATCTGGGTCGGCATGGCTGGCTCCATCGGTCTCGGCGTGATCGTGGGCACCATCAACGGCCTTCTGGCCACCCGCACCACGGTGCCGACGCTGATCATCACGCTGGGCACGCTGGTGGCCATGCAGGGGATCGTGCTCTCGGCCTCCGTGCTGCTCACCGGTTCCGCCTCGGTCGCGCTGCAATCGCCGGCATGGGCCAAGTTCCTCTTCGGCCAGCTTATCGGCGGCAGCTACCAGGTGATCATCGTGTGGTGGATCGCCATGACCATCGGCTTCGTCTATGTGCTGCACCATTCGCGCCGCGGTAACTGGATCTTTGCTCTCGGTGGCGACAAGGTCTCGGCCCGTAACGCCGGTATCCCCACCGACCGCCTGATGATCGGCCTCTTCATCCTCTCGGCTGTGAGCGCCTCCTTTGTCGGCATGTGCGGGGCGATCCTGTTCAACTCGGCGCAGGTGTCCGGTGGTATGAACTATATCTTCAACGCGGTGGTGGCCGTGGTTGTGGGTGGCGTCCTTCTGACCGGTGGCTTCGGCTCCATCATGGGGATCTTCGTCGGCACCATTACCTTCGCCATCGTCAGCCAGGGGATCTACTTCACCGATATCGACCGCAACTGGTCGAGCCTGATCCTCGGCGCGATGCTGCTTGTGGCCGTCCTGATGAATAACGGCTTCCGTAAACTGGCGCTGAGCGCGCCGTCCAAGAAAACTCAGAAGTGAGGACACGGATCATGACCAACCCGGTTCTGGAACTGCGCAACGTCAACAAGTCCTTCGGTCCGATCGACGTGCTGCACGATATCTCTCTCAAAGTCGAAGCGGGCGAAGTGCTCTGCCTGCTGGGCGATAACGGTGCGGGGAAATCGACCCTCATCAAGACGCTCGCAGGGGTCCATAAGCCCACCACCGGCGAGATGTTCATGGATGGCGAGGCGGTCAGCTTCGACAAGCCCAAGGACGCCGCCGATCGCGGGATCGCCACGGTGCACCAGTTCGGCGGCACCTTCCCGCTGATGACCATCGGCCGCAGCTTCTTCGTGGGTGTCGAGCCCGTCAAAAAGATCGGCCCCTTCAAGTTCTTCGACCGCAAGACCGCGAATGAAGTTGCCGTCAAAGCGGTCCAGAGCTTCGGCATCACCCGTATCGATGATGGCGACCGTCTGATCGGTGGTCTGTCGGGCGGGGAGCGCCAGTCGCTCGCCATCGCACGCGCCGTCCATTTCGGCGCCCGCGTCCTTATCCTCGACGAGCCGACCGCAGCCCTTGGTGTCAAACAGGCAAGCCACGTCCTGCGCATCATCATGGAAGCCAAGCGTCGCGGCATCGCGGTGATCTTCATCACCCACCAGGTGACCCACGCGATGGCCGTTGGCGATCATTACGCGGTTTTGATCCGCGGCGCGGTTGCCGCAAACTTCAAACGCGGCGAGAAAACCCGTGAGGAAATTACCGACCTGATGGCAGGCGGTGAGGCATTGGCCGATCTGGGCGAGGCAATGGAAAGCCATATGGCAACCCATGACGGCCATCCGCCGCAGGTTGTCGCCTGAGCCCTATGAAAATGGATAGGGCGTCCGGAGGAGGGACGCCCCGTTCGAACGCTTCTTAAAGGTCCTGACCATGAAACACACGCTCGACCCGCATATGATCCGTCACCTGTCTTTGGAAGACACGGTGCGCAAGGTCGCCGAACTGGGCTATGACTACGTCGAAATGTCGCCCCGTCCCGACTTCTTCGCATGGTGGACCCGACCGAAGCTTTACCCGGAGCGTATCAAGAGCTTCAAACAGGCGTTGCGCGACAACAATGTCGGCCTCGCGACGATCCAGCCGATGTATCGCTGGGCCAGCCCCTATCAGGACGAATGGGACAACGCGATCGACAACTGGAAACGCGCGATCGAGTTCGCCGTCGAGCTGGAATGCCCGATGTTCGTTTCCGAATTCGGCCGCGGTGGCTCGCCGAACCGCTCGCTGAACGACCGTTCGGGCCTGCACCGCCCCGAGACCTGCGAGATGCAGTTCTTCCGTGCGATGGACATCATCGTGCCGCTCTTGGAGAAAGAGGGCATCAAGCTGTCGCTTGAAGCGCATCCCGAGGACTGGGTCGAGGAGATCCATCCGGCGATCGACATCATCAAGACGATCAACTCGCCGATGGTCCGCGCCTCGTTCATCGCGCCGCATACCTTCTTCTACGGGCCCGATATGGAAGCCAACCTGCGCGCGACCGCAGGCCTTCTGGAGCATGTCCGTCTGGCCGATACCTATGACCATAACAAGTCGTCGGAGCTGCGCTACATCGTGAACCCGCCGGAATCCAAGGTCCGCGTTCACCAGCACCTCGATTACGGTCAGGGCGAGATCAACTGGGATCTGTTCTTCTCGACCCTCGCAGATATGAAATTCGATGGCGTTCTGTCGAACTGCGTCTTCGCATGGGAGGACCGCGCCGAGGACAGCGCGCGCTTCATGCTCGCAGAGACCAAACGCTATCTCGACAAGCATTACAAATAAGGAACACGCCATGGTACTCAAGGTTGGAGTCATCGGCACCGGCATGATCGGTCAGGACCATATCCGTCGTCTGACCCAGGTCCTGTCGGGGGTGGAAATTACCGCCGTCACCGACATCGCGCTTGACCGCGCACAATCCGCCGCCCCCGCTGGCGCGGAAGTCTTCGAGACCCCCGAGGCGCTGATCGCCTCGGACAAGGTCGACGCCATCGTCATCTGTTCCTGGGGCCCTGCCCATGAGGAGCAGCTCCTGACAGCCATCGCCCACGGCAAGCCCGTGTTCTGCGAGAAGCCGATGGTGACCTCGGAAGAGGCGGCCCTGCGCGTGATGAAAGCCGAGGTCGCTTTCGGTCGCCGTCTGGTGCAGGTGGGCTTCATGCGCCGTTTCGATGCCGATTACCGCCGCCTGAAGGCCGTGATCGACAGCGGCACGCTGGGCGCACCGCTTCTGTATAAATCCTGCCACCGCAACGCATCGGTGCCGGAGGGGCTCTACACCTCGGAAATGCCGCTCAATGACACGCTGGTCCATGATGCGGATATCTCGCGCTGGCTCCTGAGCGACGAGGTCGTGGGTGTCGAGGTGCGTCTGCCGCGCCGCTCCTCCAAAGGCGGCGAGCTGCGTGACCCCCATATCGTGCTGCTGCATTGCGCCTCGGGGGCCATCGTCGATGTCGAGATCTCGGTCAATATCGGCTATGGCTATGATATCCGTGGGGAAGTCAGCTGCGAGGCAGGGATTGCCGCGCTGCCGAACCGTCCGGCGACTGTTATCTCGGACGCGCATGGCTACCGTCAGGCACTGCCGGCCGACTGGCGCGAGCGCTTCATCGAAGCCTATGATCAGGAATTCCGCGAATGGATCGTGGCCGCGGGCGAGGGCACCGCAACCGGCCCGTCCGCATGGGATGGCTACGCCGCGACGCTCGTCGCCGATGCAGCCCTGCGCGCAGTGGAGAGCGGTGTGCTCGAGCCTGTCACGATGATTGAAAAACCCGCGCTTTACACCGATGGTATCAGCCTCGGCCAGGCGCTGCGGGAGGAAAATGCATGAAACTTTCGATTTGCACCGATGTGATGGGCAATCTGTCCTTCACGGATATGCTCGACAAATGCGTCGAGCTGGGTGTGGAAGGCATCGAGATGACGGGCGGTGGCTGGTCGAAAGGCCCCCACTTCCGCGCCGATGAACTTTTGGCTGATAAAGGCCTCTTGAAGCAGAAGCTGGCCGAGATCGAGGCTCGTGGCCTGAAGATCGCCGCCCTCAACTGCTCGGCCAACCCGCTCGATCCGGGCGCGATGGGCACCCGTCATCTCAAAGAGATGAAGGAAACCATCACGCTTGCAGGCGAGATCGGCGTCGAAACCATCGTCACCATGTCGGGTCTGCCCGAGGCAGCGCCCGGTGACACCGTCCCGAACTGGCTGGTCTATACCAAGTCCTGGCCCGACGAGATGCCCGAGCGTGACCGTTACCAATGGGAAGACCGTGCCTTCCCGCTCTGGCACGATCTGGTCGATTTCGGCAAGAAGGCTGGCATCAAGCGTTACGCGCTGGAAAACTTCTCGGCGATGCTGGTCTGGAACCCCGAGACCCTGTTCCGTCTGCGCAACGAAGTGGGCGAGATGGTCGGTATGAACCTCGACCCCTCGCACCTGATGTGGATGGGCGCGGAGCCGATCGCATCTGCCCGCGCGCTGGGGAAGGCGATCCACCACTGCCACGGCAAGGACACCCGCATCGAGCGCGGCGTCTGCGACGTGAACGGCCTTCTCGAGCTGAAAGACGTGACCGATGTCGCGAACCGCAGCTGGAACTACGTCGCCGTGGGCGCTGGCCGTGACCTGCAATGGTGGAAGGAGTTCTTCTCCGTTGTCGGCATGATGGGCTATAATGGCTGGGTCAGCCTCGAGATGGAAGATTTCACCATGTCGACCGAGGCGGGTATCCAGTCCTCCATCGATGCGCTGAAAGCGACCATCATCCGCTAACTGCTTCCTCCCGAGGATGTGGCCGGAGCTTCCCCCTCCGGCCACATGGAAGGGCGCATCCGAACGGGACAGGCTTTGGAGATACCAAGACCATGTACAAGTTCATCATCACGATCCTTTGCCAGCCCGGCACGCGCGAGAAGATCCTCGAGCGCGCCCCGGCTGCACAGGCAGCCACCCGCGCCGAGGCGGGTTGCCTTTCCTATGACTTTTTCACCTGCACGGATGATCCCGACAAGCTGGTCTTCGTGGAATCCTGGGTCGATGAGGCCGCGCATGCCTTCCATATGGAACAGTCCTACACCAAGGACTTCATCGCCTATCACGAACAGTTCCACCAGAGCCTGACCTTCGAGACGATCAACCCCGCTGCCTGAAATGACCCTGCGCATCATGTCCGCGATGCGACCCGAGGACGGAGAATACCTATGTCGAAACCATTGGATGTAATTACGATTGGTCGCGCTGGCGTTGACCTTTACGGCTCGCAGGTTGGGGGTCGTTTGGAGGATATGGGGTCATTCGAGAAATATATTGGCGGGTCTCCGACGAATATCGCCTGCGGGACGGCGCGTCTTGGGTTGAACTCTGGGCTGATCACGCGGGTTGGCGACGAGCATATGGGGCGGTTCATCCGCGAGGAGCTGGTGCGCCACGGTGTGGATGTGGCGGGTGTGACCACGGATCCCGAGCGTCTGACGGCGCTGGTGATTCTGGGGATCCGCGACGAGGAGCAGTTCCCGCTGATCTTCTACCGCGAGAACTGCGCGGATATGGCGCTGTGCGAGGATGACATCTCGGAAGATCTGATCGGGCGCACGCGCTCGGTGGTGGCGACCGGCACGCATCTGTCGAACCCCAAGACGGAAGCGGCGACGCTGAAAGCGCTGGCGCTGGCGCGCAAACATGGTGCGCAGACGGCGCTCGATATCGATTACCGCCCCAATCTCTGGGGGGTTGCGGGCCATGGCGATGGCGAGAGCCGCTTTGTGGAAAGCGCCGAGGTGACGGCCAAGCTGCAAAAGAGCCTGCATTATTTTGACCTGATCGTGGGCACCGAGGAAGAGTTCCACATTGCGGGCGGCACGACGGATACGATCGCGGCGCTCAAGGCGGTGCGGGCGGTGTCGAATGCGACGCTGATCTGCAAACGCGGGGCGGCGGGGGCTGCGGCCTTTGAAGGCGCGATCCCCGAGAGCCTTGACGAGGGCCAGACGGGCCCGGGCTTCCCGATCGAGGTGTTCAATGTGCTGGGCGCGGGCGACGGGTTCTTCTCCGGCCTCCTGAAGGGCTGGCTCGATGGCGAGACCTGGCCGAAGGCGCTCGAATATGCCAATGCCTGCGGGGCCTTTGCGGTCTCGCGCCATGGCTGCACGCCGGCCTATCCCTCGCTCGAGGAGCTGGAGTTCTTCCTGAGCCGCGGCGTGATCCAGCCCGATCTGCGCAATGATGCCGAGCTCGAGCAGATCCACTGGGCGACCAACCGCCATCGCAGCCATGGCGGCGACTTCTCCGAGATGCGGGTGTTCGCCTTCGATCACCGGATGCAGCTCGAGGAGATGGAGGGCTATACGCTGAAAAAAGGCGGGGCCTTCAAGGAGCTGTGCCTCGAGGCCGCACTCAAGGTGCAGGATGGCCGTCCGGGCTATGGGATCCTGTGCGACAACCGCATCGGGCGGCATGCGCTGCATGCGGCCTCCGGCACGGGCCTGTGGATCGGGCGTCCCTGCGAATGGCCTGGTTCCCGTCCGCTGACGCTGGAGCCGGAACTGGGCGATGATTGCGGTGGCCTGAAGGAATGGGCGCGCGAGAATGTGGTGAAGGTTCTGGTGTTCTGCCATCCCGATGACGATGCGCAGACCTGGGCCTGGCAGCTCGACAGCGTCAAGAAACTCTACGCGGCTTCGCGCCGCAACAATCTCGAGTTCCTCCTCGAGATCATCCCCTCCAAGGTGGCTGCGGTGACCGATGACACCACGGCTATCCTGATCCGGCGGTTCTATGCGGAAGGGATCTATCCCGACTGGTGGAAGCTGGAGCCGATGGCATCGCAGACCGGATGGGCCAAGGCCTGCGATGCCATCGAGGAGCATGACCGCCACACCCGCGGGATCGTGGTTCTGGGGCTGGATGCGCCGGAGGCGGAACTGGCGGCAAGCTTCGAGGTGGCCGCAGGCTTCCCGCTGGTGAAAGGCTTTGCCGTGGGCCGGACGATCTTCGGGTCGGTGGCGCGCGACTGGCTGGCGGGGCGGATGGATGACGAGGAGGCGGTTGCCGAGATGGCCACGCGCTACACCCGTCTGGCCGGGATCTGGGACAAGGCCCGCGCGGCAGCGACCTCTGTGGCTGCCGAATAATCGAAAGGACCGGCGCGCCCCATCGCGGGCGCAGCCCGCGATGCGCGCCCGCAGGTGGCTCGATGCCGCCAAGGGCGCGGCCCCCCACAGGGCGGGGCGTATAACAAAGGAAGAAGAGTATGGGCACGATCCGCATGACGGCCGCACAGGCCATGGTAAAATGGCTGAGCGTTCAGCTGACGCCCGAGGGCGAACGGTATATCGAGGGGATCTGGGCGATCTTCGGCCATGGCAATGTGGCGGGTCTGGGTCAGGCGCTCGAGGAGATCGGCGAGGCCTTCCCGACCTGGCGCGGCCAGAACGAGCAGACCATGGCGCATGCGGGTCTGGCCTATACCAAGGGCATGGGCCGCACCCGCGCGCATGCGGTGACCTCCTCGATCGGGCCGGGCTCGACGAACCTCGTCACCGCGGCGGCGCTGGCGCATGTGAACCGTCTGCCGATCCTTCTGATCCCGGGCGATGTCTTCGCCAATCGCCGCCCCGATCCGGTGCTCCAGCAGGTCGAGGGCTTCGAGGATGGCACGATCTCGGCCAATGACTGCCTGCGCCCTGTCTCGCGCTATTATGACCGGATCACGCGGCCCGAGCATCTCCTGACGGCGCTGCCCCGCGCATTGGCCACGATGACCGATCCTGCCTCGGCAGGCCCTGTCACGCTGGCCTTCTGTCAGGATGTGCAATCGGAAGCCTTCGATTACCCCGAAGCGTTCTTCACGCCCCGCACCTGGCATATCCGCCGCCCCGCGCCCGATGCGCGCGAGCTGGAGCAGGCCATCGCGATGATCCGTGCGGCCAAGGCCCCGGTGATCGTGGCCGGTGGCGGGGTGATCTACTCGCAGGCCGAGGCCACGCTGGCCGAATTCGCCAGCCGCCACAACATCCCCGTGGTCGAGACGCAGGCGGGCAAATCGGCGCTCTCGCAATTCCACCCGATGAACTTCGGGGCGAGCGGCGTCGACGGCTCGGCGGCGGCCAATGCCGCAAGCCAGCGCGCCGATCTGGTGATCGGTGTGGGCACGCGCCTGCAGGACTTCACCACCGGCTCGCGCACGCTCTTTGCGAACCCGCAAGCGAAACTCCTCTCGATCAACGTGGCCGCTTATGATGCCATGAAGCACGGCGCCGAGCCCCTGATGGCCGATGCGAAAGTGGCGCTCGAAGCGCTGACCGAAGGCCTCGGCGCCTACCGCGCCGAGGATGCCGATCAGGGCGCGCGCGAGGATTGGCTGAAGGCCGTGACCCATCACTGCCGCGACCGCTCGGAGGAGCGGGGCGCGGGCGAGCTGCCGCTCGATGCGGAGGTGATCGGCGCGGTGCAGCGCGCGGCCCCCGAGGCCGTTGTGATGTGTGCCGCTGGCACCATGCCGGGCGCGCTGAAGCTCCTCTGGCAGCCCACTCAAGGCGGCTATCACATGGAATACGGCTATAGCTGCATGGGCTACGAGGTCGCGGGCGGGATGGGGCTGAAGCTCGCGAACCCCGACCGCGAGGTGATCTGCTTTGTGGGCGATGGCTCCTATATGCTGGCCAATTCCGAGCTGGCCACTGCCGTCATGCGCCGCATCCCCTTCACCGTGGTGCTGACCGATAATGCGGGCTATGGCTGCATCAACCGGCTGCAGACGCTGGGCTGTGGCGGCAACCCGTTCAACAACATGTATGTGAACTGCAATATCGAGGCGCAGCCGCAGATCGATTATG
The DNA here is from genome assembly GCF_037949795.1 of Thioclava sp. GXIMD2076. Taxonomy (NCBI): domain Bacteria; kingdom Pseudomonadati; phylum Pseudomonadota; class Alphaproteobacteria; order Rhodobacterales; family Paracoccaceae; genus Thioclava; species Thioclava sp. GXIMD2076. The sequence continues at coordinate 394,316 of NZ_CP149934.1, read as the reverse complement.
TGATGCATGCGGCCTCGATGGGCGCCCATGCGGTGAAGGCGAAAGATATCAAGGATCTGGAAGCGCAGCTGGCGGCCGCCCGCACGCGCGATATCCCCACCGTCATCGTGATCGACACCACCGCGAAAGACTTCCCCGGCACCGGTATCGAAACCACGGCCGGCGAGGCAGGCCATTTCTGGGACGTCGCCGTCCCCGCCACAGGCCACGCCCCGAACCGCCCCGCAGCCTACCAGCGCTACCTCGAAAATACCGCCAAACAACGGCTCGTGAACTAAGCGGATAAACTGAAGCGGTTCTCGAACTGGCCAGAAAAGTTGCAGGCGTCTCCTTTTGGGAGGCGCCTTTGCTATTGACGTGCCACTCTGGTGGAAATGGTGCCAAAACCTGCATGTTTTCGATGGGGCTGCAGCAGAATCTATCAACTGCCCGCGAGATACGGTATAAATCCCTCCGATATTTCTATTATATCTGATTACGGTCTAGTGATGGGAAAGGTGCATGAGCCGAAATATTGCGATTGGTCCGTGTTCCGATGCGATGCCTCAAGGTGCCCGTGCGCGCTATCTTGATTTCATGGCGCGTGCGCAGACGACCGATGAAAATTATATGCAGATCGACAGTTACAAAGCGCAGATTGTCGAGATCGCGCCCGAACATCTATTGGCGATGCACGAGCTGACGGTTTCGGTCTTCTGGCCGCATCGGGCGCGCGATCTCGAGGTCTTTCTGGCGCTGGGGCGCGGTTATCTGGCGATGGACGAGATCGGCCGTCCGCTGGGCTCGGCCATGTATTTTCCGGTTGGGGACGATTATGCCATGTTTGGCATGATGGTAACGACGCCGCGACTGCAGAGCTATGGCACCGGCGCGCGGCTGTTGCGGCGCATCATGCGTGATTGCGAGGGGCGCGATCTGCGGCTTTCGGCCACCCGCGCCGCCTATAGGCTCTATGAATATGCCGGTTTCGTGCCGGTCGGGACGATCTGGCAGCATCAGGGCGTCGCACGCCCGATCCGGCAGCCCTCGCCGGTTTCAGGGGTCGAGATCCGACCGTTGGCGCCCGGTGATCTCGGCGAGGTCCATGCGCTCGATGCGGTGGGGTATGGGGCGCCGCGCCGCGAGATGCTCGATCTTTTGCTGAACATGTCACAGGGTGTGGTCGCGCTGCGCGACGGGAAGATCATCGGCTATGCGCTCAGCCGCGACTTCGGCAAAGGGAGTGTCATCGGGCCATTGGTGGCCGGTGACGAGCGGATTGCGATGCAGCTTGCCGCGCCACTCATCAAGGCCAATGAGGGTCGGTTCACACGGCTTGATACGCCTGTCGAGAACGAGCACTTCGCGGCCTTCCTCGCCTCGGCGGGAATGGGGGTCTATGATACGGTGACCGAGATGCGGAATGGCCGGATGCGGCGCCCGCAGGAGGGTATCCAAGTCTGGGGTCTGTCGGCGCATTCACTGGGCTGATACCCCGCACTACCGGAATGAAAAAGGGGGGCAATGCCCCCCTTTCTTACGAGATCTTGTCCTTGAGGCTGAAATACATCCCGACCAGTGGCAGGAACCACGGCTTGCCGCTATGCAGGGGGATGGTCGGCCAGTCGAGCCCGGCAAGCGGGTTCGTGTCCTTCACGCCCATTGCCATATCGGCCAGCGCCTGACCGATCAGCGTGGACATCTGCGCACCATGGCCCGAATAGCCCATGCCGTAGATCATGCCATCGGTTTCGCCTGCGCGGGGATAGCGGTCCTTGGTCATGCCCACGAGCCCGCCCCAGCAATAATCGATCTCGATATCGGCCAGATGCGGGAAGATCTTGGCCATCGAGGCGCGCAGGATCTCGCCCGATTTCGCATCCGATGCCTGATCGGAGGTCGCCGAGAACCGCGCACGGCCCCCGAAAATCAGCCGGTTATCGGGCGAGAGGCGGAAATAGTTCCCGATATTCATCGAGGTGACAAAGGTCCGGTTGCCAGGCACGGTGCGGGCCACTTCCTCGGGCGTCAGCGGACGGGTCGCGATGATGAAGGAGCCCACCGAGATGATCCGGCGGCGGAAGAAAGACAGCGGCGCTTCGGGCGCGGCCCCCGCATAGGCGCCGGTCGCCACGATCATCCGGTTGGCCTGTAGCGTGCCGCGCGGTGTGGTGATCTCCCAGCCATTGGCGGTCTTGCGACGGGCGGTCATGGGCGTGGCTTCCCAGATTTTCGCGCCATGCTTATGGGCAGCCTCGGCCAGCCCGTTCACATAGCGTCCCATATGCATCATGGCGGTCTTTTCGTAGACCATCCCGCCGTGGAATTGTTCAGAGCCAACCTCGTCTTTCAGACCTGCGCGGTCGATCCAGCGGGTCTCGGGGTCCACCTCGCGGTGGATCAGTTCGAAATTCGCCCGCAGTCCCGCCACATGGCTTTCTTTGGAGGCCAGTTTCAGCTTACCGCAGCGACGGAAGCTGCAATCGATGCCTTCCTCGGCCACCAGATCCTCGATCATATCGATCGAGCGGTCATAGGCTTTGTAAAGCCGATGGGCCTGATCCGCGCCCAGATGCGCTTTGGCATCCGCATAGCCATGGGCGATCCCGTTATTGAGATGCCCGCCATTGCGCCCCGATCCGCCCGCGCCCACATGCGAGGCTTCCAGAAGCGCCACCGAGACGCCGGATTTCGCCAGTTTGCGCGCAGCGTTGAGCCCCGTGAAGCCACCACCGATGACGACCACATCGAACTGCCCCTCGGCAGGCCCCTGTTCGCCATGGGCGAAAGGGGTCGAGGTTTCGTGCCAATAGGATTTATATTCCATCTCTCTTCCCCTTCGCACCCTTTTACAGACCGACGACTTCGGCCAGACCGGAAATGTCTTTGACCTCGGTATAGCCGTAATACGGGTTGGCGGGTTCATGGGCGCGGTTGACCCAGACCTTATTTTTGATCCCCATGTCATGGGCAGTCATCAGGTCATAGCGGAAACTTGAGGACACATGCAGGATATCTTCCGGCCCGCAGCCCAGCTCGTCGAGCATATATTCGAAGGGCCGCATCTGCGGCTTGTAGGCGCCTGCGCTCTCGGCGGTAAACACATGCGCGATGGGCGCGCCGAGCTTGGCGATATTATGCGGGATCTGTTCGTTCATCGAATTGGTCAGCGCCACCAGCGGGATATGCGGCGCGATACGGGCAAGCCCTGCGGGCACATCGGCATGCGGGCCCCAGGTCGGCACGCGCGCATAAATGTCTGCGGCCACCGCCGGATCGAAGGTGATCCCGTTGCGTTTGCAGGTGCGCTCGACCGCGTTATGGACGATCTCCGCATAGGGTTTCCATGCGCCCAGAACCTCGTCCAGACGATAGGCCGAGAAATCACGGATGAACTTTTCCATCGCTGGCTCGGAGAGCTGGGCACCGTAATGGTGGCGGGCCGCACCTGCCATGTCGAAGTGGATCATCGTGCCGTGGCAGTCGAAGGTGATGAATTTCGGGCGGAAGGTCATGTGTATCTCCGGGATCTCTCGTGTGGCCCCAGCCTGAACCCGTTGCGCGCACGGGTGCTGCCGCATCTGCGCGATCAGGCGCAGGAAATACCGTTTCGGGGCGCGAGTTCGGCAGGGCCTGCGGTGCCGGACACGCTTTTGACGGCACGTCCCGCACCGGCAGGGGCATAAAAGGGTCACTCTCACTTGCCTTGAAAGGGCCTTACATGTCGCTTCTTATCCCCGTCGAGACCTCCCCCCAGTTCTGCCCGCGCGAGGACGTGGCCGCTCCCGAGCGCTTGATCGAAGGTGCGCCCGCCTATAAGACATGGGAGTTGGACACCGCTATGGCGGAGGCGGCCAAATGGGGCAAGATCCGCACCGGCATCTGGGAAGCGACTCCCGGTAAAACGGTATCGATGAAGGGCGAGACATTTGAATTCTGCCATATCCTCGCGGGTCGCTGCATCATCTCCGAAGAGGGTGGCGCGGCGCATGAATTTGTCGCAGGTGATAGTTTCATCATGAAGCCCGGTTTTGTAGGCACCTGGCATACCGTTGAAACCGTGAAGAAAATCTTTGTGATCGCCTCATGAGCCCCGAAGATCTCCTCGCTCGGCTCGTTGGGTTTCCGACCGTGGTCGGGACGCCTAATGGCGCGGTTCTCGAGGATATTGCCACTTATCTGCGCGGGTTTGGTGCGCAGGTCGATATCCTGACCGGTCCCGAAGGGGACCGGTCGAACCTTTTCGCCAGCTTCGGACCGCGGGACGTGGCGGGGATCGTGCTCTCGGGCCATATCGATGTGGTGCCTGCGGGTGAGCCGGAATGGCTCGCCGATCCCTTTGTCCTGCGCCATGAAGGCCAGCGCCTGATCGGGCGCGGGGCCTGTGACATGAAGGGGTTCGTGGCAGCCGTGCTGGCGGCGGCCCCCGCCATGGGCGAGGCTGATCTGGCAAAGCCTATCCACATCGCGATCTCCTATGACGAGGAGGCGGGGTGCAAGGGAGTGCCGCATCTGCTGGCGGCGCTGCCGTCGCTTTGCGCGCTTCCCGAGGCCGCGATCATTGGCGAGCCGACGGGGCTGGTGCCGGTGCTGGCGCATAAGGGCAAGGCCGCGCTGCGCCTTGTGGCCAGGGGTGTGTCTGGCCATAGCTCGCGCCCTGATCTGGGCGTGAATGCCATCCAGACCCTTGTGCCGGTGCTGGCACGGATCTGCGAGACCGCCCATGACCTTACCACCGGCCCGCAGGATGCACGTTTTGCGCCGCCCTATAGCTCGGTGCAGATTGGCACGATCGCGGGCGGGCAGGCGGTCAATATCATCCCCGATCTGGCCGAGGCACAGATCGAGGCACGGGCGATTGCAGGCGTGTCGCCGCGCGCGATCCTCGAAGAGATCTGCGCGGATCTCCCCGAAGGCGTGTCTGCCGAATTCCTGTCGGATTATCCGGCTCTTGCGCTGGATGCGGGTGATCCGCTCGTGGCGCTGGCCGAGGAGATCTCGGGCCATCAGGCGCAAGGGGCGGTCAGCTTCGGCACCGAAGCCGGGCTGTTCCAGCAGGCGGGTATTCCCGCCATCGTCTGCGGGCCGGGCGATATTGCCCGCGCGCATAAGCCCGAGGAATATCTGACGCGCTCCGAGCTGGAGGCCGCCCATGCCATGGTTCTGGCGCTCGTCGTCAGGTGTTCAGCATAAAATGCTGTCATGCCGCAGGAATTCCTTTACTCCTGCGGCATGATTGCGTGAACAAAGTGAAACTGCCGCCTGCCAGGCATTAGCCTGAAGGTAACAAGACCGAAGAGGCCCCTATGACCGACGTTTCCAGCACCGAGACCGCGCAGATCGCCATCGCCCCGATGGAGCTTTCGCATATCCCGCAGGCGCATGGGATGTCGCAGGCAGTCTCGTGGCCGCACCGGCCCGAGGATTGGGCGTTGGTATTGGGTGTGTCCGAGGGCGTTGTGGCGCTGCAGGGCGAAAAAGTCGTGGGCACTGCGATCCTGTCATTGTTGGGCGATGTCGGCACACTCAACATGATCATTGTCGATGAAGCCATGCGCGGGCAGGGGCTCGGACGCAGGCTGATGCAGGCGCTGCTGGACCGTGCGGCCACGATGGAGCTGCGCCTTGTGGCCACCGCCGATGGTCTGCCGCTTTATCAGAAACTGGGCTTCAAGGCCCAAGGTGAGGTCATGCAGTATCAAGGCGTGGCCGTAGCGCAGACGCCCGAACAGCCGGTGCATGAGGCCAGCGCCGAAGAGCTCGCGCAATTGATTGCCGCAGATCGTGTCGCAACCGGCATGGATCGTGCCAAGCTCCTGACGGATATTGCCGCTCAGGGCGAGGTTCTTGTGACTGCGGGCGGCTTTGCCATGCTGCGCGCATTCGGGCGCGGATATGTGATCGGCCCGATCTTGGCCCAAAACGATATCGCGGCGCGCGCGCTTCTGTCCGAAGCCGCCTGCCGCACCCGAGGCCGGTTCCTGCGCGTCGATTTCGCGCCGGAGCGTGCCTTGCAAGACCATGCAGCAGCGCTGGGGCTTGCCCATGTGGGCGGCGGCGTTGCCATGCTGCGGGAAGGGGCGGTTGCCGCCCGTCCTGCGAACCCCGATTTGAAAACCTATGCCCTCGTGTCGCAGGCCCTGGGCTGATCTTAGGAGACTGTCAATGTTGACCAATTCCCTGATCGAGATGGATCGCCAGCACCTGATCCACCCCGTATCCTCGTTCAAAGGCCACGAAGCGCGTGGCGTGCGGGTGCTCGCATCGGCCAAAGGCGCGCGGGTGACGGATGCGGAAGGCCGCGAGCTGATCGACGGGTTTGCAGGCCTGTGGTGCGTGAATGCGGGCTATGGCCATGAAAGCATTGTGGAAGCTGCCGCCGAGCAGATGCGCAAACTGCCCTATGCCACCGGCTATTTCGACCTCGGCGCCGAAGCTCCGATCAAGCTTGCCGCCAAACTGGCCGAGCGCGCACCGGGCGATCTGAACCATATCTATTTCTCGCTCGGTGGCTCGGATGCGGTCGATAGCACGATCCGCTTCGTGCGGTATTACTGGCACTCGAAAGGCCAGCCGAACCGCGACCAGTTCATCTCGGTCGAACAGGGCTATCATGGCTCGACCACGATGGGCGCAGGCCTGACGGCACTTGGCGGCTTCCATGAGGGCTTCGGCGTGCCCTATAGCTGGCAGCACAAGATCTCGTCGCATTACACCTATCGTAATCCGCTCAAGACCGATGCAGAGATCATCGAAGCGTCGGTGAACGAGCTGAAAGCCAAGGTCGAGGCCATCGGGCCTGAGAAGGTCGCGGCCTTCTATCTCGAGCCGATCCAGGGCTCGGGCGGCGTGCTGGTCCCGCCGAAAGGCTGGGTCAAGGCGATGCGCGATGTGTGTAAGGAACTCGAGATCCTCTTCATTGCCGATGAGGTCATCACCGGCTTCGGCCGCACCGGCCCGCTTTTCGCCTGTGAAGACGAGGGCATCGTCCCCGATCTGATGACCACCGCCAAGGGCCTGACCTCGGGCTATGTGCCGATGGGCGCGGTCTTTATGTCCGATCATGTCTACGAAACCATCGCCGAGGGCGCAGGCGCCAAGGCCGTGGGTCATGGCTTCACCTATTCGGCGCATCCCGTTTCGGCGGCGGTCGCTCTGGAAGTCCTGTCGCTCTACGAGGGTGGCCTGCTGGAGAATGGCCGCAAGGTTGGTGCGCGACTGATGGAAGGTCTCAAGGGCCTGTCCGACCATCCGCTGGTGGGCGATGTTCGCGGTCGCGGCATGCTCGCCGCCATCGAGCTGGTCGTCGATAAGGAGAACAAGACCCCGCTTCCGGCCTCGGTGCAACCGGCCACCCGCCTGTTTGACCGTGCGTGGGAGAAGGGTCTGATCGTGCGCTCCTTCGCGCAGGGCATCTTCGGCTATGCGCCGCCGCTGTGCTGCACCGAGGAAGAGATCGACATGATCGTTGCCCGCACCAAAGCCGTGCTCGACGAGACGCTCGAGGATGCGGATGTGCGCGCGGCACTGAAAGGATGAAGCTCCTTTATCTCTCCATCCCCGAGCGCGAGAAGGTCTGGAAAGAGGTCCTCGCTCCGCATGGAATCGAGATGATCATGGGCGAGGCGGCGGTCACGGACCCCGCCTCGATTACCCATATCGCCTGTTGGGAGCCACCCGAGGATATTGCGCGCTATCCCAATCTCGAGGTGCTGATCTCGGTGGGGGCGGGTGTCGACCATATGCCGCCGCTGCCCGAAGGGGTGGCGCTGTCGCGCACGCTGGCCGAGAGTATCGAGAAGATGGTGCGTGACTGGTGCGTGATGGGGGTTCTGGCCACCCATCGCGATCTGCCTGTCTATCTCGATCAGGCTACCCGTGGGGAATGGGTCCAGCATGCGCCCAACACAGCCAAGGGCGCGCGGGTCGGCATCATGGGTATGGGCCGCATCGGTCAGCTGACGGCGCAGACCCTCAAGAGCCTCGATTTCGAGGTAGCCGGCTGGTCACGTTCGGGGCGGCCCGTGGAGGATTGTCCGGTCTATGATCAGGCAGGCCTCGACGCGTTCCTGGCGCGCACGGATATTCTGGTGTGCCTGCTGCCGCTGACGGACGAGACGCGCGGACTGATGGATGCGGCATTCTTTGCGAAGCTGCCCAGAGGCGCGCGGATCGTGCAGGCGGGGCGCGGGGCACAGCTCGATCTGGCGGCGCTGCGTGCCGCACTCGATGCGGGCCAGATCACATCGGCCATGCTGGATGTGACCGACCCCGAACCCCTCCCGGCAGATCACTGGGCATGGTCCGACAGCCGTCTGATCATCACGCCCCATATCGCGGCCCGCACCGGCTATGAGGAGGGCGCGCGCCATGTTCTGGCGGTGATGCAAGCCTCGGCTGCAGGAAATCCGATCCCAGGACAGGTGGATCAGAAGAAAGGCTACTGAGCCTTCAGGAACCGGCCTTAGGGCCGGTTTTTTTACAGCATTAAATTCTGTCTCTGGCCGGTGGGATACAGAACATTATGCCGCAAAGCTTCGATATTCGGTGCCTCAGGGCTGTTTTTTAGCGGCACACTGATCCTACGAAGACAGAAATTGTCGCAGCAAAAGCCCAAGAGACACACGCATTTCGGGGCATAGATGCCTCGATACCGGTGCTTGCCCGCAGAATGTTTCGCCGGACCTCTCCCTCCGGCATATCCGCAGAAAGGACTGCCAAAGATGGCAACCACAACCGCCACCAAACCGCTGACCGCTTTTAGCTATGTCACTTTCGACGTTGTCGGCACCTTGATCGATTTCGAGGGCGCGATCAAAGACGGCCTCAACGCGATCGCGGCCAAAGAAGGCGTGACGATCGACGGCGAAGCTGCCCTCTCGGTCTATCGCGACGCGCGCTACGAGCCGGGCGCGCTGCGCTTCCCCGATGATCTGGGGCGCTGCTATTCGCGTATCGCGGCCGCATTTGATCTGCCCGATACCGAGGAATATCGCCAGCTGATGATCGATACTGTGGGCGAGGCCAAGCCGTTCCCCGATAGCGTGAAGGCCATGGCGACGCTGAAGAAGCATTACAAGCTGGTGGCGATGACCAATGCCCGCCGCTGGGCCTTCGAGAAATATGCCGAGAAACTGGGTCAGCCCTTCTGGGCCGGTTTCACCACCGATGATACCGGCTGCGAGAAGCCGAACCCCGATTACTTCCATCAGGTTTTCGCCTATGTGGAAAAGGATGGTGGCTCCAAGGACGACATCCTGCATACCGCGCAGAGCCAATACCACGATATCGGCATCTCGCGCGAGTTGGGTATGACCAATGCCTGGATCCAGCGCCGGCACGCGCAGAACGGCTATGGCGGGACCATCGAGCCCAAGGAATTCACCGAGCCCGACTACCACTTCCACGCGCTGATCGAGCTGGCGGAAGCCGCCGAGAAAGCCTTTGAGGCATAACGTCTGCTGAAGTGTTTGCAAGCCATGTGCGGGCACGTTGAACCCGGCTCAGGGCGGCCATAAGACCGCCCGAGCCAAATTGGCACCTAAAAGGCCATCGTTAACCAAAGCCTTCGGGCACAACAGACAGGGATGACCAGATTATGACTTTCAAGCCAACCAACTGGACCGGTCGCGATGACGCGATGGTCGAGAACATGATCCGTCGCGGAGCCTCGCGGCGTGACCTTCTCAAGATGCTGATGGCCTCGGGTGTAGGCATGGCGGCCGGTGGCTCGCTCTTGCTCGGCGCCAACAAGGCCGTAGCCGCGACCCCCGTCTCGGGCGGTGTGCTGAAAGCCGCGGGCTGGTCGTCCTCGACCGCTGATACGCTCGATCCGGCAAAAGCGTCGCTCTCGACCGATTATGTGAACTGCTGTGCCTTCTATAACCGTCTGACCTTCCTCGACGAACAGGGTCAGGTGCAGATGGAGCTGGCCGATACGATCAATACGGACGATGCGAAAACATGGGAAATCAAGCTGAAATCCGGCGTGACCTTCCATGATGGCAAGGCGCTTGTGGCCGAAGACGTGGTCTATTCGCTCAAGCGTCACCTCGATCCGGCCGTGGGCTCCAAGGCAGCTGCAATGGCAGGCCAGATGTCCGAGATCTCCAAAATCGATGATCTGACCGTGAAAGTCGTGCTGTCGGGCGCCAATGCCGACCTGCCGACCATTTTCGCGATGCATCACTTCATGATCATCGCCGATGGCACCACCGATTTCACCAAAGCCAACGGCACCGGTGCGTTCATCTGTGAGGCCTTCGAACCCGGCGTGCATTCGATCGGCAAGAAAAACCCGAACTACTTCAAATCCGAAGGCCCCTATCTCGACGGGTTCGAGTTCTTCGCGATTGCCGATACCAATGCCCGTGTGAACGCGCTTCTGTCGGGCGATATCCATGTGGGTGCCTCGCTCAACCCGCGCTCTGTCCGTCTGATGGACGGCAAACCGGGTGTGACCACCTCGATCACCACCTCGGGCAGCTATACGGACCTCAATATCCGTCTGGATATGGAGCCGGGCTCGAAGGCCGATTTCGTCGAGGGCATGAAATATCTGGTCAACCGCGAAGCGATCCAGAAATCGATCCTGCGTGGCATGGCAGAGATCGGCAATGACCAGCCGATTTCCAGCGCGAACCGCTACCATAACCCCAACCTCAAGCCCCGCGCTTATGACCCCGACAAGGCAAAACACCATTTCGAGAAATCCGGCCTTCTGGGCACCGAGATCCCGATGGTGGCCTCCTCGGCGGCCAACTCCTCGGTCGATATGGCCACGATCATCCAGCAGATGGGCCAGCAGATCGGCATGAAGCTGAAGGTCGATCAGGTTCCGCCCGATGGCTACTGGTCGAATTACTGGCTCAAATCGGCCGTGCATTTCGGCAATATCAACCCGCGGCCCACGCCCGATATCCTCTTCTCGCTGCTGTATGCATCGGATGCACCGTGGAACGAGAGCCATTACAAGTCGGAGAAATTCGACAAGATGATGCTCGAGGCGCGGGGCTCGCTCGATGAGGACAAGCGGACCTCGATCTATTGGGACATGCAGGAAATGGTTGCCAACGAGGCAGGCACCATCATTCCGGCCTTTATTTCCAACGTGGATGGTCTGTCTGACAAGGTCGGTGGCATGCGTGCCAACCCGCTGGGCGCGCTGATGGGCTTCTCCTTCCTCGAATATGTCTGGCTGAACGCCTAAAGAATATCCCCCGACTGGGGCTGCGCCGTGCAGGCGCAGCCCGCTTTTTTAAGATTTCTCCGACGGGAGGTGCTCCTTGCCCCAATCGCTCATGCCATGGTTCCTTGTCTTACAAAGGCTCGGTATCGCGATACTGACGCTGATCATCGTATCCTTTGCCGTATTCTTCGCCACCGAACTGCTCCCCGGCGATGTGGCGCAGATCCTGCTGGGGCAGGCGGCCACACCCGAAGCTGTTGCGGGCCTGCGCAAGGCGATGGGGCTCGACGAGCCCGCGATCCTGCGTTTTCTGAGCTGGCTTTTCGGGTTCCTGCGTGGTGATCTGGGCACATCCTATGTGAACCATATGGCGGTGGCCGATCTGGTCAGTGGCCGTTTGGTCAATTCGCTGAAACTGGCGGGGATCACGACGCTGATCTCGGTGCCCGTGGCGCTGTCGTTGGGGATCGGGGCGGCCATGTGGCGCGGCTCGTGGTTCGACCGCATCGTGTCGATCCTGACGATCTCGGTCATCTCGGTGCCCGAATTCATGGTGGCGACGCTCTCGGTGCTGATCTTCGCGGTCTGGCTGGGCTGGCTGCCGGCGCTGAGCTATGGGGCTGCCGATGCCACCACCTTCGGCGCGATGCTCAAGGCCTATGCGATGCCGGTGATCACGCTGACCTTCGTGGTCTCGGCGCAGATGATCCGCATGACGCGGGCCGCCGTGATCGAGACGATCAATACCCCCTATGTCGAGATGGCGCTCCTCAAGGGGGCCTCGCGCAAGCGGATGGTGCTCAAACACGCGCTGCCCAATGCGCTCGGTCCCATCGCCAATGCCATCGCGCTCTCGCTCAGCTATCTGGTTGGCGGCGTGATCATCGTCGAGACCATTTTTAACTATCCGGGCGTGGCCAAGCTGATGGTCGATGCCGTCTCCACCCGCGATCTGCCGCTGATCCAGTCCTGCGCGATGATCTTCTGCATCAGCTATCTGCTGTTGATCACGCTGGCCGATCTGACCGCAATCCTGTCCAATCCGAGGCTGCGCCGTTGATGAATATTTCGAGTTTCCGCCTTCCGACGCCGAAAAACCTTGGCTATTCCTTCAACTGGGTGGGCCGGATCGGCCTTGCCATCATCCTCTTCTGGGCCGTGGTTGCCATCTTCGGCGGGTTGATCGCGCCGCACCCGCCGGGTGAAATCGTCGATTGGGACTATTTCGGCGCGGTCACGAACAAGTTCTGGATGGGCACCGATTATCTGGGCCGCGATGTGTTCTCGCGTGTGCTGATCGGGGCGCGCTACACGGTGGGCATCTCGCTGGCGGCGGTGTTCTTCGCCTGCACCGGCGGGGTGATCCTCGGCATGGTCGCTGCCGTGGCCGGTGGCTGGTTCGATATGTGCCTCTCGCGCTTCCTTGATGCGCTCAACGGCATTCCCTCGCTCCTGTTCGGTCTGGTGACGGTGGCGGCGATCGGCTCGTCGATCCCCGTTTTGGTGGGCACGCTTGCAGTGATCTACCTGCCCGGCGCCTACCGCTTTGCCCGTGCGCTGGCGGTCAATGTGAACACGATGGATTTCGTGACCGTGGCCCGCGCCCGTGGCGAGCGCACCCCTTATCTGATCGCCCGCGAGATCTTTCCCAATATCCTCGGTCCCGTGCTGGCCGATCTGGGTCTGCGCTTTGTGTTCATCGTGCTGGTGCTCTCGGGGCTGTCGTTCCTCGGGCTTGGTGTGCAGCCGCCCAATGCCGATTGGGGTGGCCTTGTGCGCGAGAATATCGAAGGTCTGTCGCTGGGCGCGCCCGCGGTGGTCTTCCCCTGCCTCGCCATCGCCTCGCTGACCATTTCGGTGAATCTCTTCATCGATAACCTGCCCACTAAAATCCGCGACAGGAGCTGAGCCATGAAGGATTTCGCACAAGACACCAAGGCGCTTGTATCGGTGCGTGATCTGCGGATCGGCGCCACCACGGATGCGGGCCGCAAGATCGAGATCATCAAGGGCGTGAGTTTCGATATCGCGCCGGGTGAGATGGTCTCGTTGATCGGCGAGTCGGGCTCGGGCAAGACTACCATCGCGCTGTCGCTGATGGGCCATACCCGCACCGGCTGCAAGATCACCGGCGGCGATATCCGGCTCGACCGGCATATGGTTACCGCCCTGTCGGAGAAACAACGCGCCACGATCCGCGGCACCGAAGTTTCCTATGTGCCGCAATCGGCGGCGGCGGCCTTCAACCCCAGCCAACGGATCATGGATCAGGTTGTCGAGATTTCGACCATCCATGGCCTCATGTCGCGCGAGGAGGCCGAGAAGAAGGCCGTGAGCCTCTTCCACGCGCTGGCGCTGCCCAATGCCGATACGATCGGTCAGCGCTATCCCCATCAGGTCTCCGGTGGACAGTTGCAACGCCTCGCAGCGGCAATGGCCCTGATCGGAAGCCCCAAGCTGGTGATCTTCGACGAGCCCACCACCGCTCTTGATGTGACCACCCAGATCGAGGTTCTGCGCGCGTTCAAGCGCGCAATGGCCGAGGTGGGTGCGGCGGGCGTCTATGTCAGCCATGATCTGGCCGTCGTGGCCCAGATCGCGGACCGGATCATCGTGCTCAAGGGCGGCGAGATTCAGGAAGAGGGCACCTGCGAGCAGATCCTGCATCAGCCCGCCCATCCCTATACCAAGGAACTTCTCTCGGCGTTCGAGCCGGTGGTTCATGAGCCTTCGGGTGTGCCGGATCGTGCCAAACATACGCCGATCCTTGAAGTGCGCGATCTCTGTGCAGGCTATGGCACGCTGCGCGACGGGGTTCCTGCGGCCAAGATCCTGAAAAACGTGAATTTCACGCTGGATCGCGGGCGCAATCTGGGGGTGATCGGGGAATCCGGCTCGGGCAAATCGACGCTCGCGCGCGCTGTGGCAGGGATCCTGCCGCCCTATCGCGGCTACACTCTGGTGGACGGGCAGGAAATGCCGGGGGATCTGTCCAAACGCTCGAAGGAGCAGCTGCGCCGCGCTCAGATCGTATTCCAGCTGGCCGATACCGCACTCAACCCGGCGCAATCGATCGGCAATATCCTTGGCCGTCCGCTGACCTTCTATCACGGCATGCGCGGAGCGGCGCGCGAGAAGCGGGTGATCGAGCTTCTGGATATGGTGCGGCTGCCTGCGGCGCTGCGTCACCGTCTTCCGGGCGAGCTGTCGGGCGGGCAGAAACAGCGGATCAATCTGGCGCGTGCACTGGCCGCCGAGCCCGAGCTGATCCTGTGCGACGAGATCACCTCGGCGCTCGATACGGTGGTGGCTGCGGCGATCATCGAACTCCTCAAGGAGCTGCAGCGCGAGCTGGAGCTGAGCTATATGTTCATCAGCCATGACCTCTCGACGGTGGAGGCCATCTGCGACGAGGTTCTGGTGATGTATAAGGGCGAGGTGGTCGAGGCGCTGCCTGCCGCCAAGATGAGCGCGGAGGCGACGCATCCCTATTCGCGGCTCCTGATCTCCTCGGTGCCGCAGCTCGATACCAACTGGCTCAATTCGCTGGAACAGGATCCCGAGCTCATCGCCAAATTCGCCAATCGTTGAACAAAAAGCCCCGCTCTTGGCGGGGCTTTTTCATAGCCTGTCAGCGAAGATCCGCGTCAGCGGGATCTGGGTTTTGACGAAGGGCGTCTTCATCACCACGAAACTGAAATATTTGTCGATCCCGATATCGCGGTCCACCAACCCCTCAAGGATGGTCTGGTAATCGCCGATCGAGGCGGTGACGAATTTCGCCAGATAATCGTATCCGCCCGAGACCAGATGGCATTCGACACAGCTATCGACCTTCTCGAGCGCCTCCTGAAATCGGGCGAAATCGATCTGGCGGTGGTTTTTCAGGGTGAATTCCGTAAAGACGGTGAGCGTCTCACCGAGCTTTGTCATATCGATCTGGGCGGCATATCCGCTGATATAGCCCGCTTGCTGGAGCTTTTTCACCCGCATCAGGCATGGCGAGGGCGAAAGTGCCACGAGATCTGCCAGTTCCACATTGGTGATCCGGCCATTGCGCTGCAGCTCCGCCAGAATCTTCAGATCGATCCTGTCCAGTTTATAAGCCGTGCTCATATTCGTTCCTGCGCCTTTACCTGCCCTAGTCATAGCGGATTTTTCCGCGCAAGGAAGGGCATGCGGCATCCGGTATACAACATGATATGCCACAAATGGTTGAGATTTGGCAGATGTGGCTGCGGGGTGACGTGTAGCGTGGGGCCAACGATCGAGGAGACCCCCATGCCCGCACCGCTTTTCACATTCGATACCCCCGCCGATCTGCCGACCCATGCCGATTGCGTGGTGATCGGGGCAGGGATCGCGGGGGTGAGTGCGGCCTATTGGCTGGCGCGCGCGGGCCAGAAAGTCGTGCTGTTGGAGAAGGGCCGGATCGGGGCCGAGCAATCGAGCCGCAACTGGGGCTGGTGTCGCCAGCAAAACCGTGATGCGCGCGAGTTGCCGCTTTCGACGAAGTCTCTGGAACTATGGGAGGAGATGACTGTCGACATTGGCGAGGATATGGGGTTCCGGCGCTGCGGGCTTCTGTATCTCTCCAAAGATCAGGCCGAGATCGAGGGCTGGGCCAAGTGGGGTCGTTTCGCTCGTGGCGAAGGGGTCGATACACGGATGCTGACGGCGGCGGAAGCGGCCGAACGGGGCGCTGCAACCGGCCAGACTTGGGCAGGCGGGGTCTGGTCACCCAGTGACGGGACCGCCGATCCCTCGCGCGCGGCGCCGATGATTGCCAAGGGCGTGATCAAACATGGCGGGGTCGTCTTGCAGAACTGCGCCGCGCGAGGGCTGGAAACCAGTGCCGGCCGGGTCAGCGGCGTCGTGACCGAACGTGGTACCATACGGACCGCGCAGGTGGTGATGGCGGGCGGCGCTTGGGCGTCAAGCTTCCTGCATCAATACGGGCTGGCCTTCCCGCAGGCCTCGGTGCGCAGTTCAATCCTTTCCGTTGCGCCGGGGGCCGAGGGGCTGCCCGATGCGCTCCATACCGCCGCCGTATCGGTGACGCGGCGCGGCGACGGCGCCTATACGCTTGCCATCTCGGGCAAGGCCGCCGTGGACCCCACGCCCGGAATGATCGTTCAAGCGAAACATTTCCTGCCGATGTTCACCAAGCGCTGGAAAAGCCTCGGCCCGGGCGGGTTGCAGGCATGGAAGGCAGGGTTCGAGACCCGCAAGATCTGGGCGCTCGACCGGATCACGCCGATGGAGCGGATGCGGGTTCTGGATCCGACGCCCGCAAAGGGACTGATCGATATGACGCTGAGCCGCGCCCGTGCGCTGCTACCCGCGCTGAAAGCGCTGCCGGTTCAGGCAACATGGGCGGGTTTCATCGATTCTACCCCCGATGGTGTGCCCGTCATCGACACCGAGACCGGCCTGCCCGGTCTGACGCTGGCCGCAGGGCTGTCGGGCCACGGGTTCGGTATCGGGCCAGGGGTCGGGCATCTGGTGGCCGACATGCTTCTGGGACGGACGCCGATCACCGAGATCGCACAATACAGGCTCTCCCGCTTTAACGAGAGCCAATGGGGCAAGGTTTCAAAATTCTGACGCGGCATAATCTGCCGCAAAGCGGCCCGCGCAGTGGAAAATGCTGCGAAGAGGGCCGTTTTAATCAGAATTGATGCGCCAGTCCCGCTTAGGCTGGGGCGAAGAAAGACGAGGATAGTATGAGTTTCGCATTCGACCCTTCCACCGTTGCCCTCCCTTCGGGCCATTTCATCGGCGGGCAATATGTTGCGGCCCCCGAGGCGATCGAGGTCATCTCTCCCTCGACCGGCCAACGTATCGGTGCGATTGCCTGTGCGGATGCGCAGATGGTGGATCGTGCTGTCAGGGCGGCGCGTCAGGCGCTGAAACTGTCGAACTGGGGCGGGATTGCGCCCCGCGACCGTGCCAAGGCGTTGCATAAATGGGCGGATCTCATTGAGGCCGAGGCGCCCTATCTGGCACAGCTTGAAGCGATCTGTTCCTCGCGCCCTTATGCGCAGGCGCTCGCGGGCGATGTGATGGTGACCGCCGAGCAGATCCGCTTTTTTGCCGAATTTGCCGATAAGGAATGCGGCGATCTGGTGCCGACGTCTGACAGCCAGTTTGGCTATATCTCGGATCATCCCTATGGGGTAATCGGGGCCGTGACGCCCTGGAACTTCCCGATTTCCATGGCGGGCTGGAAGCTTGGCCCCGCGCTTGCGGCGGGAAATGCCGTAGTGATCAAACCCTCCGAAATGACGCCCTATACCACGCTTTATATGGCGGAACTCTCGGTGCGTGCGGGCATTCCTGCGGGGCTCATCAATGTGGTGCTGGGCGATGGTCCGACTACCGGCAATGCGATTACCGGCCATCCGGGCATCGACAAGGTGTCTTTCACCGGCTCGACCCGCGCAGGCGCCGCGATCATGGAAAATATCGCGCGCCATGGCATCAAGCCGATGACGCTGGAGCTGGGCGGCAAAAGCCCGATGCTGGTCTTTGCCGATGCCGATCTGGATAAGGCCGCCGAATGTCTGGCGCGGGGTATTCTGCCCAATGCGGGGCAATTCTGTGTGGCGGGCTCGCGCATCCTTGTGGCGGCATCGGTGGCTGATGAGCTGGCCGCCAAGCTGATGGTGGAGTTCGCCAAGCAGGTTCCCGACGTGACCCATGCGGGCAGTGTGGGCTTCTCGCCTATCATCTCGGCCCGTCAGATGGGGCGGATCGATTCCATCGTGCAGGCGGCTCGCGCACAGGGCGGCGAGATCCTCTGTGGCGGCGCGGCGTTTGACCGCGAGGGCAGCTTCTATCAGCCAACCATCATTGGGGGCGTGGACGAGACCAACCCCGCCGTGACCGAGGAAATCTTCGGCCCCGTGGCGACCTTCCAGACGTTTGAGAGCGAGGAAGACGCCATGGCGCAGGCCGCCCATGACACCTATGGTCTTTGCGCGGGGCTGTTTACGCGCGACCTCAGCCGCGCGCTGCGTCTGGGCGGGCGGCTCGAGGCGGGGACCGTCTGGATCAACCGCTATGGCCGCTCGCGCGATCACATTCTGCCGACGGGGGGCTGGAAAGCCTCGGGGCTCGGCAAGGACTTGGGCCGCGAGGCCTACCGCGCCAACCGGCGCACGAAATCTGTGCTGATCGATCTGTGATCGACCAAAGGAGTGACGATGAAGACCTATACGCTTGCCCTCATCCCCGGTGACGGGATCGGTGTCGATGTAACGGATGCCACGATGGAGGTGCTGGATGTGGCGGCGGCCAAATTCGGCTTCGCTCTCGCGCCCACCACCTTCCCGTGGTCCTGCGAATATTATGTGGAAACCGGCAAAATGATGCCCGAGAACGGGATCGAGCAGCTGCGCCCCTTCGATGCGATCTATCTGGGTGCCGTGGGCTGGCCGAAAACGGTGCCGGATTCGGTGTCGCTGCACGGGCTTCTGCTGCCGATCCGCAAGGCCTTCACCCAATATGCCAATATCCGCCCGCACCGTCTGTTGCCGGGCGTCGAGGGCCCGCTGAAGGCCGAAGGCTTCGATATCCTGTGCATCCGCGAGAATACCGAAGGGGAATATTCGGGTGCCGGTGGCCGCGTGCATCAGGGGCAGGATAACGAGGTGGCGACCGAGGTTGCGATCTTCACCCGCAAGGGCGTCGAACGTATCCTTCGTTTCGGTTTCGAGCAGGCGCGGGCCCGGCGCAAGCATCTGACCTCTGTCACCAAATCCAATGCCCAGAAATACTCGATGGTGTTCTGGGACGAGATGACCGACAAGATCGCCGCTGAATATCCCGATGTGACCGTCAGCCATATGCATATCGATGCGATGGCCGCCAAGATGGTGATGGCGCCGCAGGATCTGGATGTGATCGTGGCCTCGAACCTCTTTGGCGATATCCTCACCGATCTGGGTGCGGCCATTCAGGGCGGGCTTGGCTTTGCGGCCTCGGCCAATATCTGCCCCGATCCGTCGGTGCCCTCGATGTTCGAGCCGGTGCATGGCTCGGCCCCCGATATTGCCGGTAAAAACATCGCCAATCCGATTGCCGCGATCTGGTCGGGCGCTATGATGCTTGACCATCTGGGCGAGAAAACCGCCGCAACCGCAATTCTGTCGGCCATCGAGGCCGCCACTGCCAAGGGCATCGGCACCCGTCCGGGCGCCAGCTCGACCGATGAAATCACCGCGGCCGTGAAAGCCGCATTGGAGGCCTGATATGACCGTGCATGAAACCTTCGACCTGCGCGCCCAGCTGCGCGACCCCGCCCTCTTCATCGAGGCGGCGCTGATCAATGGCGAGTGGCGCGCGCGGGCAGATATGCCCGTCGTGAACCCCGCGACCGGCGACGTTCTGGGCCATATGCCCGACAATACCGCCGCCGAGACCGAGGAGGCGATTGCCGCCGCAGCCGAGGCGATGAAGTCGTGGAAGGCCAAGACCCATGCCGAGCGCGCCGATATCCTGATGGCGTGGTATGATCTGATGCTGGAGAATGCCGATGATCTGGCGCTGATCCTGACCGCCGAACAGGGCAAGCCGCTGGCCGAGGCCAAGGGCGAGATCGTCTATGGGGCCTCCTTTATCCGCTGGTTTGCCGAAGAGGCCCGCCGCATCAACGGTTCGATCATCCCGAGCCCCGTGAAGGGCAAGAAAATCTTCGCGATGAAAGAGCCGGTGGGTGTCTGTGCGATCATCACGCCGTGGAACTTCCCGACCGCGATGATTACCCGCAAGGTGGCACCGGGTCTGGCGGCAGGCTGCACGATGGTCATCAAACCTTCTGATTTCACACCCTATTCGGCGCTGGCGCTGTGCCTGCTGGGCGAGCGTGCGGGCATCCCCAAAGGTGTGCTCAACTGCCTGACCGGTCGACCCGAGGCCATTGGCGGCGCGCTGACCGCAAGCCCTGTTGTGCGTAAGCTGTCCTTCACCGGCTCGACCCGTGTGGGCGCACTTCTGGCCGAACAATGCGCGCCGACGCTGAAGAAGATGTCGCTGGAACTGGGCGGTAACGCGCCCTTCATCGTGTTCGATGATGCCGATCTGGATGCGGCTGTGGAAGGCGCGATGGCGTCGAAATTCCGCAATGGTGGCCAGACCTGCGTCTGTGCCAACCGTCTGCTGGTGCAATCGGGGATCCATGACGCCTTTGTTGCCAAGCTCGCGGAGAAGGTCGATGCGCTGAAGGTCGGCCCCGGCACTGCCGAGGATACGACCATCGGTCCGATGATCAATGCGGCCGCGATCGACAAGATCAACCGCCATGTCGAGGATGCGCTGTCCAAGGGCGCAACCCGCGCGACCAAGAAACGCGAGCTGACGGCGCAATATGCCGATCCGACCGTGCTGGTGGGGGCGACGCTGGATATGCAATGTGCGGGTGAAGAGACCTTTGGTCCCGTTGCTCCGGTCTTCAAATTCGAGACCGAGGAAGAGGCGCTGGCAATCGCCAATGGCACGCCCTTCGGTCTGGCGGCCTATTTCTACACCACCGATATGGCCCGTGCCTTCCGCTTCGGCGAGGCGCTGGAAACCGGTTTGGTGGGGCTCAATACCGGTGCGGTCAGCCATGCCGAAGCACCCTTCGGCGGTGTGAAAGCGTCGGGTCTGGGCCGTGAAGGCGCGCAGGAAGGGATCGAGGAATATCTCGAGACCAAAGCCTTCCATTTCGGCGGTCTCTGATCCACACGATCAAAAACACCGGCACCTCGAGGGGTGCCGGTGTTTTTTTATGGCGAGGGCCAAGAGAGCCTTGTCACGGCCTTGATCCGCAGGGGCTGCCTTGTCAGAAGGCACTCCCCGGGCGGAATTGCGCCCTTGATCCGCGGATATTCACAGGACGAGATCATCCACGAAGGAGGTCATGTCCGAACCGGCAGCAGCCAATACGGGCTCGTCGGCAGCCGCATCGTCAAGATCGATCAATTCATAGCGGCCTTCGCCAATCGTGATCCAGGAGACCGTTTCATAGATATGCCCTGTCTCGCTATCCTTGGATTGTTCTTCCTGCAAATAGAGCTTGGTGCCATCATTGGTCTCTTGGCTGCGCAGGACGATCGTATCCGCTCCCCGATAGGACTGTGTATCCGCAAATAGCGCCAAGGTGCTGTCGACGGAAATCTTGGCGGCGGTGCTGCTGATCAGGGCCGAGCCCTCGGAGACCGAGGATCCGGGCGCTTCCTCGATGGCGGCCCATTGCACGACGCGGGTGGTCGTGCTGGAGACCCCGCCATCGGATTCCTCGGCGGCGAGCCTCAGTTTGGCGCTCTCGGTTCCGACCGAGACGATCCGTTCCGTGACGATCTGGCTACCCTCTCCCGAGACCGAGGCAATGAGGGTTGGCGTGCCATCGAAGCCGTCATAGGAAATCGCGGCGGTCTGGTTGCCCGTGACCTGTTGGGTGCCGAGTGTGATCTTGGTGCCATCGGACAGCATGTGCTGGCCCTCGGTGCCTGCCATCCAGGAGAGGCTTTCCACTATATGGGCTCCATCCAGATAATCCCATTCGGAAAGGCGCACATCGAAGCCTTCATCCGTGATATTTCGCAATTCTGTTGTGACGGCTTGGCCGCCATTTGTTGTCACCGGTCCGAGCACGACGACGGCATCTGCGATCGTCTCGCCAAAACTGACATGGACCCAGCCATCGTCCGATTTGCTGCGGCTCAGGGATAGCGTTCCGACCTCGAGGGCACTTTCAACGGTGTTGTATTCCTGAGGGTCGGATGTCAGGAGACTATAGCTTCCGGTCTCGAGGCTGGTATAGGCGACGCTTTCGTTCATATGACTGGTTTCTGCGTCGTAGGACTGTTCTTCGACAAGTTTCAAGTAGGTTGTGTCTTTGACTGTTGTCTGTCTCAGGCTCGTCGTATCGCCGCCCCGATAGGTCTGCATGTCCGCGAAGACCGCGTTACTGTCCGTATCTCCGATTGCCCCCCAGTTCGACGCAAGGTTGAGAGCACTATTGTCGACCAGGGTGCCACCGTTCTCGATCACCACATAGTCAAAAGTCCGGATCTCGGTGGAAACCGTGCCTTTTTCTGCTTCTTCTGCCTGCATCCTGACTTGCAGACCATCGGACGATATATTTGCCATACGATGGGTCAGAACCTGATCGCCCGTCCCCACGAGGCTGCCATAGGCCGTCACCGTGGCGGAACTATCGAAACCGTCAAGCGTGATGGTCGTGTTTCTTGCGCCGTTGATCTCGGCCGATCCGAAGGTGATCTGGGTGCCGTCGGCCAGATAGTAGCTGCCCGCGCTCCCTGCCATCCAGGAGATCTGTTCCTGCACATGCGTTCCGTCGAGATAGTCCCATTCCGCCAGCCGGATCTCGAAGCCCGAACTTGTGATGTTGCGGATCTCGGGCACAACCTGCTGGCCACCATTACTCGTGATCGGGCCGACGACGACAATTGCGTCCTCGATTGCTGAGGCGAAGCTGACCGTGATCCAGCCTTCATTCTTGGCCGATCGCGCAAGGCTAGTGGTTCCAACCTCCATATGCGAGGCGACCGAGGTCGTGGCTGCGACCGTGCTCGTGGTGGTGGTAGGATCTGTCACGCTGGTTTGCGTTTTCGCGGCCGTCTGCAGCGCCGTTCCGTCCAAGATGATCGAGGCATCGATCCAGCCTTTATTGGCCAGCGTTGCCAGATCGGACACGGCGCAGCTTCCGTCATTGAAGGCGACGGTTTCGATCCCGTTGAGATAATCGATGTCGCTGCCATGTTTGATCTGAAGCTGAGAACCGGAATAGTAGATGAAAACATCTTCCGACTGCAGGTCGTAGACGACCGTATCGTCTCCTTCGGCACCGTTCAGGGTGTCGCTGCCGGAGCCTGCGATCAACGTGTCATTCCCCGATTGCCCGTTGAGGAAGTCATCGCCATCCCCTCCGATCAGCACGTCGTTATTATTGCCGCCCCAGAGGCTGTCATTTCCATTGCCGCCCCAGAGCGCATCATTGCCGTCCTGACCGGCAAGATAATCCGCCCCCGCACCGCCGGAGATTTCGTCATTGCCCGCACCGCCATACAGGATATTCCTAGCCGCATTCCCGATGATGGTATCATCGCCACTGCCGAGATAGGCATTCTCGATGGTCGTGTTGAGCGCGATCGCGAGGTTTTTCTCGCGCCCGCCAAGATCCGAGAAGCTACCCGGGGTCAGGTCGATCTTCTGGTCCGCGCTGCGCGAGCGTAGATCGATGGTATCGGTGCCGCCGGCATCGACGATAGTCTGGGCGCGCGCATCCAGAAGTTCGACCCCGCTATCCCCATAGGTCGTACTGCCGCTATGGACAGAAGAGGAGGTGCCATACATCTGCTGGATCGCGAGAATATCGGCGATCTGTGGCGTGACGACATAGGCAAAACTGGCATCGGTATCGCTGCTGAGGGTCTGGTAGAAATAGGACATGATCGAATATTGCCAGGTATCATTGGCATAGGCGGCATCGATCGCAAAACTTGCGGAGCCGTTGTAATCGCCCGAATGGCCAAGCCCCAGCGCATGACCGATCTCGTGGATATAGGTCTGCAGCATGTAGGCGCTGGAGGCGAACGTCTCGTTTATATTGATTCTGGCCGAGCTGGTCACGGAGCCCGAATAGCTTGTCGAGGTATAGGCGCCGGAATTGCTATCGGTAAAGGTGATCTGGGCATTCGCCGTCGTCTCCTTGAACCGGATACCCGAGGCATCGGTCCATGCCTCGAGGGCTGCACGGGCATAGGCGGCGCTGGTGTCGCTCAGGCCCGACAGGTTGACCGTCAGGGTGCCGGAAGAGGTGATCGCAAATTTATGCGCGGCACTGCCTTTGTCGGCCCAATAGCCGGTGCTTAGATAGGTCGCGATCTGCTGAACACTCCAGACGGGTTTGCCGCTGGATGCACTATCGGATGTAATGCTCGCCGCCATGTCGATGAGCGGGGCAATATGATCTGTGCTGCCGCAAATTGTGCACATAAACGCAATCCTTCAGGATAACGGCCGTAACAACGCCGGAAATACCTGTACTGGCCGAAAGGGACGCGGATTCACCGCCAGAATTGCGCGCATTTTGCACGCGCTCGCGCGGCGCCCGGGGCGTCTTCGCTGCGAGGAGGACAGATGCAAACTGCCCGAGCCGCAAGGAACGGCCTTGCCAAAAAGCTGGCAAGAATATGGCGATTGGATTCACCTTTAATCGAAAGTGAATCTATCTATCCTTATATTCCACCCTGCTTATCAACTGAAACGGGGCGCATCATGGATGCGCCCCGTCAGGGATAACCCGTCTTTGGCGGACCGGATCAGTCCTGGGCCAGGGTCGCGCGGACCGACGCCACATCCGACGTGCTGACCTTGCCGGCATTGTTCGTCCATGCGCCGCGCAGGAAGGTTGCGAGATCCGCAACATCCTGATCGCTCAGACGGCTGGCAAAGCCCGGCATCAGATTGACCGAAGGCGCCTTCTCGACCGAGGGCGTTTTAGCGCCGGCGAGGATGGTATGCACAAGACCTGTCGCGCTCGGCGCGTTGACGATGCTCGCGCCATCCAGCTCGGGGAAGATGTCCTTGCCGCCCTTGCCGGTGACGAAGTGGCACGCACCGCAATTGTCGATATAGACGCGCTCGCCATTGGTCAGATCCTTGGCCGCCGTCAGGGTGTCGATCGTGGCTTGGGCATCGGCTGCAGGCTTCAACGAGACCAGATCACCCGAGGGCGCCATGGTCTTGAGATAGGCCGCGACCGAAGCCAGATCGTCATCGGTCATGTGGCTCGTGCTGTGCTCGATGACCGAGGTCATCTCGCCGCCCACCGCCGCCTTGTCATTGCGACCCATGGCCAGATAGTCGACGATCTCCTGATCGGTCCAGCCTGCGACACCCATGCCACTGTCTGCGTCGGCGCGCAGCGAGGGCACGCTCCAGCCGTTCAGATCGCCGCCAGCGAGATAGTCGTCGCTGCCGTTATCATAGGCTTTCTCCTGCATGCCGATCCCGCGCGGGGTATGGCAGCTGCCGCAGTGGCCTGCACCTTCGACAATATATTTCCCGCGGTTCTCGGCATCCGAGAGCTTGGGATCGGGTGTGAAGCCCACGCTTTCGCTGAAGGCGAGGTTCCACAGGGCCATTCCCCAACGCTGGTTGAACGGGAAGCCCAGATGCGTTTCCGGGGCTTTCTCGGCCACCGGTTCTACATCCTGCATGATATAGGCGTAGAGCGCCTTGATATCGGCATCCGTCATCTTGGCATAGGAGGGGTAGGGCATCGCCGGATAGAGATGCGTCCCGTCGGGGGTGACACCTTTGCGGACGGCCTTGGCGAAATCCTCCTCCGAATAGCTGCCGATACCGGCCTCTTTGTCGGGGGTGATATTAGTGGCGTAGATCGTGCCCAGATCGCTCTTGATCGGCAGGCCACCGGCATAGGGCGCGCCGCCCGGTGCGGTATGGCAGGCCATGCAATCGCCCAGCCGCGCGACATAGGCGCCCTGTTTGACCAGATCGGCATCCTGCGCCATGGCCATCCCTGCGCCCAGCGATAGGGCAGCGGACATCATTACGAGTTTCATATCCAACGCTCCTTATGCCTGGACCAGCGGGCCGGGGTTCTTGATGTAGTCCTTTACGATGGTTTCGGCCGCGTGGTAGGTCAGCGCGCCGATCATATCGGTCGGGTTTGCCTGGAAGTTCTGCGGGAAGGCATTGCCGCCCGGCACGAAGACGTTATGCACATCCCAGCTTTGCAGATACTTGTTGAGCGCCGAGGTCTTGGGATCATCGCCCATCACCGCACCGCCCACATTATGGGTCGAGACATAGGGGCGCATGTCGTAATGGCTGTCGGGCTTGAGGAAGCTGTCATGGCTGATATCGGGGCCCATTTCGCGGGCGATATTGTTGCATAGCTCCTTGAGATACTGCTGCAGCTTCAGCTCGTTCTCTTTCCAGTCGAAGGTGATCCGCGCCATCGGATTGCCCAGATGGTCGGTATAGGTCGGATCCAGATCCATGTAGTTGCCGCGATAGGACATGCAGGTCGTGGTGATCGAGATCTTCATCGAATGGCCATACCAGTCGCGCATACCCTGTTTCCAGCCCATGCCCCAGCCGGGCACGTCCTTGGGAAGGGCGGTGCCGATCGGGTTGCCGTTCGATTGCGAGGAGTGGATCTTCGCGCCGCCCAGGAAGCCGTATTTCACGCCATCCTCGAAGCCCGGACGCGGCGAGACATCGTTGAACATCACACCGGTCGCGCCGGCGGTCGCGAAGGGGTTGAACTCCTTGTCCTTGAAGAACATGGTCACGCCGCCATTCGACAGGAAGGCATAGTTCCGGCCCACGACGCCCTCGCCCGTCATCGGGTTATAGGGCTGGCCGATACCCGACAGCAGCATCAGGCGCACGTTCTGGAACTGGAACGAGCACAGGAAGACCATCTTGGCAGGCTGGAAGACCTCCTCGCCATTCTCGTTGACATAGGTCACGCCCTTGGCGGTCTTTTTGTCGTCATGCAGATCGACGCGGACCACTTCGGCATTGGTCTTGTAGTCGAAGTTTTTGTGCAGCTTCAGCGCATCCAGAATGGTCGTCTGCGGCGAGGCTTTCGAATAGTTCAGGCAGGGGTATTTCGAGCAGAACCCGCAATAGTTGCATGGCGCGATGTTCTGGCCATAGGGGTTGGTCCAGGCTTGCGATACGTTTGCCGAGGGGTTCGAGAAGGGGTGGTAGCCCATCTTCGTGGCCTGTTCGCGGAACATCGAGCAGTTCAGCGTGTCTTCCAGTGCCGGCAGCGGATAGGGGTTCGAGCGCGGGCCCTCGAAGGGGTCGCCGCCCGGCTGGATCTCGCCATTGAGGTTGCCGGTGGTGCCGGACTGGCCGCAGACTTTCTCGAAGAAGTCGAAATGCTTCTCCATCTCGTCCCAGGTCACGGGGAAATCCTGCACCTGCATGTCTTCCTGCAGCTGGCCGGGCGCGTAGGTTTCATCGGCATAGGTCTTCAGTTTCAGGTCTGTGGGCGTCGGACGCAGCATCACTGCCGTCCAGTGCAGACCGGCCCCACCTACGCCATTGCCAGGGCAGAATGACCCCCATTGGCGGGTCGGAAGTGCATTGTCATCAGTGGTGTGACGTACCGTGACCGCTGCCGATTTCGGTTTGGCAAAGATTTTATACTGCTTGTCGTAGCCATATTGGTCGGCGGGTTTGGGATAGGCGAAGTCCTCGCTCGACTGGTCCTCGCCCCGCTCGAGCGCGCGCACTTTCAGGCCTGCACGGGCCAGTTCCATCGCCATGATCGAGCCGCTCCAGCCCAGACCCACGACAACGGCATCCACTTCATCATTCACAATAGCCATTGCTATCTCCTTCTTTCCGTTGTCGCGGTTTACGCGCGCATGCCTTTGACGCTGACAGGGCCCAGCGGGTATTTGACATTGTGCTGGGTGACCCATTCGCGGAAGCTGGCGCGGGCGCCCGGGTAGCCGATCATGATCCATGCCCCCATACCCTTGTTGCCGCCATACATCGGATCGGCGAGATAGCCGTTACGGGTATCGGAAAGCAGCTGGCTGAAGAAATTGCCAGCGGTCAGGTAATCCTCGCCCTGTGCGAGGAAATCGATCTTGTCCTTCTGCAGATCGGTCAGGAAGGTGTCCTGCTCGTCTGCGGTCAGCTCGGCAAAGGCCTTGCCATGCGCGTCCTGTGCGGCCTTGGCGGCCATCGCGAGCCCCTTGCGGTAGATCTCGGCGGGCATATAGGGCATCTGGTAGCCCATCAGCGGATCGGGGTTCTTGGGGAAAGGACCCTTGAGATACCAGTCCTGACCGTAATCGCCACCGACCTGCATATCGAGGAAGACGGGAACATTGGCCTCGAGGGCGCCGGGGCCGATTTTCTCGCCATCGCCGTCACCCGGGATCAGGCGGTCGACCATGGCGCAAAGGAGCGCGAATTCGTCCTTGGTGAAGAAGGTGGGCTGATAGGTGGCGAGATCCGGAGCTGCCTGATCGAGTACGGTGGCCGCGCTGACGCTCTCGAACGGATAGCCCAGTGCCGCGGCTGTGGCGATGGCTGCTGTGCCCAGCATGAACCCGCGCCGCCCGACATGCGGGCCTGAAGTCTGTGTCATGATTTTTCTCTTTTGTATCGGGGGGACCGCGCCGGACGAAGTCGGGGGAGCCTTTTCGCCAAGCAACGGATCGCTTTTGGGAGACAGTAGAGCACGGGCCGCCTGCGCCTTGGCATCGGAACGTTGGACCGGGGATCCGACTGTCGCACCATCTGAGACCGTCCTCACTGGCACAGATAGTTTGAAATTGAACCATTTAAGCGCGACGCGGATGACGGGAAAAGAATCCCTTTTCTGCCTCACACGTCACAGTTTGCTTCATTCAGAATGTTTCAATTTGACGCAATATTGCCAACGTCGAAGTCACCGTATCGTGATGTATGCGCAAACTAGCGGCTAGAGAGCTTACTGGAAGCGGGGTTCATTAAATACTTTAATAAGAACAAGAAGATAATGGGGAAAATGTTATAATTTGATGCCTTGGCGGAGAGAATATGCACATTTCAGCCTCGTGGATTGTTTAAATGTGAACAGTCAAGAATATGACCTGATGTCAGTAAGCTATGGGGTGGCGCTCTATAAGGAGGTAACCGAAATATACGGTTCGGAGTTAATGGATGCGCATTCTCTGATGTAATGAAAGCACGCTTATAGTCAAATAAGCATGCTCGAAAATCGTTCACATATAACTGGTGCTAGTTCTGGAGTGATGGCAACCAAAGCACCAATGAGGGGAAGGCGGCCACAATCGCCAGTGTCGCCAACTGTAACAGCACGAAGGGAATGACCCCGCGATAGATCTCGCCGATGGTTGCCCCCGGCACGGCCGAGCGTAGATAGAATAGCGCCATGCCCACGGGAGGCGTCAGGAACGAGGTCTGCAGCACCAGTGCCAGAAGGATCGCGAGCCAGACCGGATCATAGCCGAAACCGGTCAACACTGGCATCACCAACGGGGCCACGATCAGCACGATCTCCATCCAGTCGAGGAAGAACCCCAATAGGAAGACCACAAAGATGACGAAGGCCAGCATCCCGTGCGGGCCGAGCGGCAGCGCCTGCAGCGCCTCTGCCACCACATCATCCCCGCCATAGCCGCGCAACACGACCGAGAAACAGGCCGCCCCGAAGATCAGCATATAGAGGAAGGCGGTGGTGCGGGCACTCTGGTAGCAGACCTCGCGGAAGTCCTGCCAGCCGAGCTTGCGGTTCATCGCGGCCAGCAGTGTCGCGCCTGCTGCGCCGATCCCCGAGGCCTCGGTAGGCGAGGCGATGCCCGCGATGATCGAGCCCAGTACCGCGAGCACCAGTGCCAGAGGGGCGAGCAGGGCGCCCGCAAATTCGCGCAGAAGCACCGTGACGGGCAAGGCGGCACCGCTGCGCTGGTATCTGGGCATGGTCCCGGGCACCAGAAGGGCGGTAACCACGATAAAGAGCACGAAAGCCAGTGCCAGAGCTGCTCCCGGAAGGATTGCCCCCATAAAGAGATCCCCCACCGGAATGCGGAGCTGGTCGCCCATCACCACCAGCATGATCGAGGGCGGGATCAGGATGCCAAGGCATCCTGTTGCCCCTACCGTGCCGAGGCTCACGCGGCGGGAATAGCCCGCCTCGAACATGGTGGGAACGGCGATCGTGGCGAGCAAAACCACGGAGGCACCGATGATGCCGGTCGAGGCCGCGAGCACCACCCCGATCACCACAACGGCAATCGCCAGTCCGCCCGGTGCCGGACCCAAAGCCGCCCGCATCGACTTGAGGAGCCGCTCGGCAATGCCCGAACGGTCCAGCATGAAGCCCATGAAGATGAACATCGACATCGGGATCAGGGAATAGCTCGAGACCGTATCGAAGACGCGGTTGGCCACAAAGCCGATCATCCGCAACTCGGCCACATCGGCGATGTCGAGCGGGGCGATCACCGTGCCGAGGGCCGCAAAGAGCACCCCCACTCCCCCCAGCACGAAGGCCACGGGGAAGCCCGAGAACAGGATACACAGGAAGGTGGCGAAAAAGACGAAGATGAAAAGCGCATCCATCATGCGGCCCTCCGGTTAGGGCCGAAGAGCCGTGTGGCGGCTTTCAGGAAAAGCCCGATGCCTTGCAAAAGCAGCAGGCTCAGCCCGAAGCCCATGATCCCCTTGATGATATAGCGCGCAGGGAGACCCGAAGGCATGGGCGAGCCTTCCTTCAGGGCCCATGAATAGGAGAAGATCGTCCACGCATTCCATGCGACGAGCCCGATGAAGGGAAAGAAGAGGAAGATCAGCCCGAGCACCTCCACCAGTGCCTGGCGGCGCGGCGACATTTTGGCATGGAACATGTCCACCCGCACATGATCCTCGCATTGATAGGCCCAAGCGAGGCTCAGCAGGACGGCTACGGCATTGAGATGCCATTGCAATTCCTCGAGCTCGATCATGCCCATGGAAAACACATAACGCAGGGTGACATTGACGAGGATCGTCACGATCAGGAGCGGCAGGAAGAAGGCGCCTATCTTGCCGATCGTGGCGCAGAAACGGTCGATGAATTGGATCATGGATCACCTTTCAGACGGAAGGGCGGGTATGACCCCGCCCTCCGGCCTTATTCCTTATGCTCGGTCCAGTCCTGCACCGAGGCCCGATAGGCCTGCAGCGAGTTCCATGTGCGCTCGAAGTCGGGATCCTGTTCGGATTGCGCGGCCATCACCTCGTCTGTCGCCTGTTTGAAGGCGGCCAGAACTTCCGGCGGGAAGGTGCGGATCTCGGTGCCGGCGGCCTCGAATTTCTTGACGGCTGCGGCATTGGCCTGCGCGGTGGAGGTCAGCGACCAGATATTGGTTTCGCGGCAGGTGGTCTCGATCAGCCCGCGTTGGGCATCATCCATGCTGTCCCATTTGGCCTTGTTGATGATCAGCTCGTTGATCGCGGCGGGCTGGTGCCAGCCGGGCAGATAGTAGTATTTGGCGACTTTCTCGAAGCCCATGGCCTCGTCGATGGCGGGCATCGAGAATTCGGTGCCATCGATCACATGGCGTTCGAGATTGGGATAGATATCGCCCCCCGCCAGCAGCACAACCGAAGCGCCCATCTTCTTCATGATTTCGCCTGCAAGACCTGCGAAGCGGATTTTCTTGCCTTTCAGGCTTTCGACGCTTTCGATCGGGAAGGTATACCAGCCCCCGGCTTCGGCATCCATGACACCACAAGGCACGGTGACCACGCCCTGTTTGGCATAGATCTCGCGCCAGATTTCGAGCCCGCCGCCATTGTAGATCCAGCCGATATAATCCTGCGCATCCGGCCCGAAGGGCACGCCGCCGAACAGCTGCACGGCAGGGAAGCGGCCCGCCACATAGAGCGGCGAGGTATATCCCATATCGAGCGTACCCTGCTGGACGGCATCGAAAATCTGCAGCGGCGGGACCAGCTTGCCCGCGTCATAGAGTTTGACCGAGACCTGACCGCCGGAAATGGCGTTGATCTCGTCGGTGAAGTGCTGGGCGTTCTGGCCGGAGGCGGGCAGGGTCAGCGTCCATGCCGATTGGAGGTCCAGTTTGGCCTCCTTGGCGGCGGCGGGCTGAAGGCTGGCGGTCAGGATCAGAGCGCCGAGCGCTGCGGTCACGAAGGGCGGAAAGCGGAGAAACATGGCGGGCCTTTTGATTCGAAGGGATAGGGGGCCTCGGGATCGTCCGATGATCCGGTTGCGGGTCTTTGTGGCGCTTGCCACCCGATCCAGAGGGGTCAATACCCCCCTACTCATGCCGTGATCTCGGCATGAGGTGCATCCTCCATCGTGCCTGCGGGGATGCGGAAACACGGTTTGGTCAAATAAGAAGCATGAAAATTCACCTAAAGAATGAATCTTTGGCATATTTAGATGAATTATCATATAAAAACTCACGTAATGTGACTATTGCTGCGCTGCGGCTATGGGTATTTGCGCGTAGGGATGAAGCAGGACGAAAAGCCGAGGCGACTCAGGGTGCTTGCGGTGAAGTCAGAAATAAAAATATAGTAAAAACAACATAGTATATTTCCGCATTTTGGAGCGATTGTCCTGAAGCGGGGTAAGGCTCGGCATCCGCCGGGCGGACCGATTCCGGAAACGGATTTCCCAGACATAAATTGCGTAAATTTCACGCATCATATGTTAAATAACTGGTGATAATGGATTATATTCTCGGGAATCGTGCCGGAACAGGCCCGTTCCCGCAAAATGCACCGCGCGCCGCGATATACCCTATGGTCAGCCGTAATATTTACGGTAATCTTCACATATTAACTCGCCAGCCGGACCGGCCAGCCCCTCCAGCATCCATCGCGGAAAAGGGCGCTCCGGCACAGAAGATCTTTTGAAGATAGCAACCCCAAGGGACGCCAGATGTCTGATAAAAAGACGATAAACGCCGTGACCACCCCGCTTGCATTGGGGGATCAGGGTCGGGATGCGCCGCAGGTTCTGATCAAGGAATGTCTCGGGATTGCGGGGCTCACCACGCGCTGCGGATCGCGCGGGTTCAAGGATGCGCCGCCCGAGACGGAGCATTCCGCAATCGTCGCCCATCTGCTTGCGCAGGGTGCGGCCATCACCGGCACCGTCACGATGCACGAGCTGGCTTTCGGGGTAACAGGCGTGAACACCTTCGCAGGCACGGCCCTCAACCCGAACTGGCCCGACCGTATTCCGGGTGGCTCGTCCTCGGGGTCGGCCTCGGCCGTTGCGGCGGGGCTTTGCGATTTTGCCGTTGGCACAGATACGGGCGGCTCGGTGCGCCAACCGGCCTGTTGCTGTGGCGTTTACGGGCTCAAACCGACCTACGGCGCAATCGACCGGCGCGGCGCCATTCCGCGCGGTTCCTCGCTCGACGTGATCGGGCCGTTTGCCGCGAGTGCCGAAGCCCTGACCCGTGCGGCAGCAATGATGCTACCCAGTTTCGCACCCGTCAAACTCGATACCCCGAAGCTCAAGCAGATCAATGTTGAGACAGATACCGATATTCTGGCGGCGCTCGAGGATGCGCTCGTGGGTTATGACGTGCCGGCGATTTCCCTGCCAAGCTTCAGGGCGTCCTATGAGGCGGGTCTGACCGTCATCAATTATGAACTCGCATCCGAATTCGGGCAACTTGCGCGCTCGGATGCCTCGCTTGGGGCGGATGTGAAGGCACGCATCCAGGCGGCGCTTTCGGTGACGCCCGAGGCGCTGGCGGAAGCAGAAACGGTGCGGGCGGTCTTCACCCGCGAGGTCGATGCGGCGCTTGAGGGGGTGGATGCGCTCGTGCTGCCCACCATGCCCTGCGTGCCGCCAACCTTGGCCGACGCCACCGATCCGCGCGCGCTTTTGCCTCTGACCCGCCTTGTGCGCCCGTTCAACCTGTCCGGCCATCCGGCGCTGACCCTTCCGCTGACCACGAAAGACGGCCTGCCCGCAGGTCTGCAACTGGTGGGTCGCAAAGGAGCCGAGGCCACGCTCTGCGCCATTGCCGAACATCTGTCGCGGGCCCTGGCCGCCCGTTCCATGCCGGAGATGCTTTCATGACCCGTTTCGAACCCGAACTCGCGCAGGCCG
This sequence comes from Thioclava sp. GXIMD2076, assembly GCF_037949795.1. NCBI lineage: Bacteria > Pseudomonadati > Pseudomonadota > Alphaproteobacteria > Rhodobacterales > Paracoccaceae > Thioclava > Thioclava sp. GXIMD2076. Next base: position 360,498 of record NZ_CP149934.1, on the reverse strand, counting down.
CCGAACTGGCCACGCTGTGCGAGGATATCCGTTCTCGCCGTGCCGAATTCGACGCGCTGCGCCATATCCCACGGGATATCGTCGATGGTTTCAAGCGCATCGGCATCTATCGCGCTTTCGTGCCCACGCGCTTTGGTGGCGATGCGATCAGCCCGATGGAATTCCTCAACCTTCTCGAGATTATTTCGGCGGCCGACCCTTCGGCGGGCTGGGTGGCAAGCTTCGGCGTGTCCTCGACCTATCTCGCGGCGCTGCCCCCCGAGACCTTCGCGCATATCTACACCGAGAACCCCGATACGGTCTTTGCAGGCGGTCTTTTCCCGCCGCAGAAAGCCACCCGTGTGGCGGGCGGGATCGAGGTGAGTGGCCGCTGGTCTTGGTGCTCGGGCTCGATGGGGGCCGATTTGCTGGGCGGCGGCATCAAGGTCGAAGGCGATGCCACGCCCCTGCCGCGCACCGCCGTCATGCCGCGCGACAAGGTGACCATCGACGAGACGTGGCACACGATCGGCCTCAAGGCCACGGGCAGCCATGATCTCGTAGCCCACAAGGTTATCGTGCCGGAGGACTGGACGTTTATTCGAGGCGCGCGCTCGGAAATGACCGACCCGATCTTCCGTTATCCGGCCATGGCGCTGGCGGCGCAGGTGCTGGCGGTGGTGGCGCTGGGGGCCGCGCGCGAGGCGCTCGATTTCATCCGCTCGGATGCGGCACAGAAAGCCTCGATCACCGGTGCCCCAAATCCCGGCGAGCGCCCCTATGTGCAAGCCCATCTGGCCCGCGCCGAGGCCACGCTCGCCGGTGCGCGCGCGCAATTCTATGACATCACGGCCCAGGCCTGGGACGAGCTGGCCCATAATGAGGCCGTTACCCCCGAGACGCATGTGAAGCTGCGCTTGGCGGCTACCTCGGCGGCCCATGATGGGGCGGCCGTCGCCCGCGAGGCCTTCGTGATGGGCGGGGCGGGCGCGATGATGCAGGGCCACCCCTTGGGCCGGATGATGGTCGATGCGGCCTGTGTGGCCCAGCATGCCTTCATGGGCGAGGGCACATGGACGGCTGCGGGGGCGGCCATGTTTGGCCAGCACACGCCTCCCGGCTTCCCGTAATCAAACAAAATTCCCGAAGAAAGACAGTGACATGAGTGATACCCCCAAAATCCGCACCCTTTTGTGCTTCAACAACCACCCGACCTTCTTCTCGCTCCCCTTCGATCAGATCGGCCCCGTATGGAAGGCGACCCAAGAACTGATGTCGGGCATCAACAAGATGGAAGGCGTCGAGATCGTCGGCACCTTTGACGACGATCAGACGCTGGTCGGTGCGACGCAGGGCTTCCCCTATACCTGGTATATCATGGCCGATTTCCCGACCCGCGCCGATGTGCAGGCCGCGTGCAACCTGCTTCGCACCATCGTGGTGGGCGAGGGCAATGACCGGCTGTGGAAATACATGACCGTCGAGGCCCGTATGGGCCGCGCGCTGGAGATCCCCGACCTATGAGCGATCTCGCCGCCCTTGCCTCACGCCTCGAGCGCCTCGAGGCCGAGAGCGCCTGCCGTAAATGCCTGTCGGATTACATGGAACTCTGTGACCGATTGGACGAGACGACAGATCTCGAGGCTCTGGGGGCGCTGTTTACCCGTGATGCGGTCTGGGGCGGGGCGGGCGACCGCTACGCCAAAGATTTCGGCGCGCATCAGGGGCGGGCGGCCATCGTGGGCTGGCTCGCCACCTTCTGCACGCCCCCGCATTTCGCGATGAACGCGCATTTCCTTTCCTCCGAGGCGCTCCACCACACGGATGAGGGCGTGACGGGGCGCTGGATCATGGCGCAGACCCCCACCTTCCATGACGGGCAGAGCTTTTTGATGGCCGCTCGTCTGGAGATCGATTTCCGGCAGGAGGAAGGCGCATGGCGCATGCACCGCTTCTCGACCCGCAACCTCTATGCGCGCCCGGTCAGCGACTGGACCGCGCCCATGCAAATTCCCGCACCCCGCCCCGTGGCGGTCGGTCAGTGAAAGGATAGACCATGTCTCTCGATACGTTTCCCGCCGGTCCGATGGATACGGACGCGCTGATGAAAGGCGACCGCGTCGCCACGCCCATGTATGAGGATCCCGCGATTTTCGATGCCGAGATGGAGAAGATCTTCGGGCGTGTCTGGGTCTGGGTCGGCCATGTCTCCGAAGTGCCGGGCAAGGGCAACTTCAAACTCAGCTGGGTCGGCACGCAGCCGGTCATCATCTCGCGCGACCGCAAGGACGAGGTCCATGTCTTCGTGAACCGCTGCCGCCACCGCGCCGCGACCGTCTGCGAGGTAAAAAAGGGCAAGACATCCTCCTTCCAGTGCCCCTATCACGGCTGGGGCTACGGCCTTGACGGGAGCTTGCGCGCGATCCCCTATACCGAAGGCTATTCGACCGATTTCGACAAGCAGAATTACGGTCTGAAAAAGCTGAAGGTCGGGATTTTCGAAGGCATGATCTTTGCCTCCTTCAACATGGATGTCGAGCCGCTCGAGGATTTCCTCGGCAATGCCAAACCTTGGATCCGCCTCTTCATGAAACAGGGCGGCGGCTTCCCCGTGAAGACGCTGGGCGAGCACCAGTTCAAGGTGCCGATGAACTGGAAAATCCAGCTCGAGAACACCACCGACGCCTATCACTTCCCGATCGTGCATAAATCCTTCCTGCAATCGCTCGACGGCGAGGCCAACGAGACCTTCTCCTTCATGGATGACGACGATGGCTATGTGGAGGATCTGGGCAATGGCCATTCGGTCATGGTGATGATGCCGGAACTCGTCGATCTGGACCAAGACCCCGATGCGCCGATCCCCGAGCGGTTCAAGGAACTGGCCGAGACCCTGCGTGCCGATTACGACGAGGCGCAGGTCAAGCGGATCGTGCGCGCCGTGGGCGGCTGCGGCTTCAACCTCAACCTCTTCCCCAATGTGGCCTGCTCGCTCTCGTTCTTCCGCGTGCTGCGCCCTGTCTCGGTCCATGAGACCGAGATCCGCCATATCGCGCTTGGCATGCAGGGCGGTCCCGAGGCCGCCAACCAGATGCGTCTGCGCCTGCACGAACATTTCCAAGGGCCGATGGGCTTCGGCTCGCCCGATGATGCCGAGGTCTGGGAGCGCGTGCAGCGCGGCTCGGCCGGTGCGGGCGATGTGGATGTGATGGTCAACCGTGGTCTGGGCCTCGAGAAGACCTCGGAGAACGGTCTGCCGGTGGGCGATATCTCCGCCGAAACCGGCATGCGCTCGGCCTATAAAATGTGGAAAAAGGTGATGGACCAATGAAGGATCTCCCCGCAACCCAAACAGTCACGCTGCAAGCGGTGACCGAGTATCTCTGGGCCGAGGCCGATATGCTGGACGCCCGCGATTATGACCGTTGACTGGGTCTCTGGGCCGAAGGGGGTCACTATGTGATCCCCGTCGAGAAGGAGGGCGATGATTTCGCCAACCAGCTCAACATCGCCTATGACGATGCCACCATGCGCGAGATGCGCGTGCGCCGGCTGCAGGGGGGCTTCTCGATTTCTGCGGCTCCGCCTGCGGAATCGGTGCGCACGCTCTCGCGCTTCGTGATGGAAGAGGTCGACGAGACCACGCTCAAGGTCCGCGCGGCGCAGCATGTCGTCGAGGATAAATTCGGTCGTCAGCGCGTCTTCGCCGCCAATGTCGAATGGGTGCTCAAGGTGACCGATGAGGGGCTGATGATCCGCGACAAGGTGATCCGCCTGCTCAATTCCGATGGAATGCTGACCTCGATCAGCTATCTGTTCTGATGGGGAAGCCTTTGCCTGATATTATCCAGACGGCTGTGATCACGGGCGGTGCCAGCGGTTTTGGCGCGGTGGCCACCCGTGCGCTCCATGCGGCGGGCTTCCGTGTTGTGATCACCGACCTCGACCAGGAGGCGGCAGGCGCTCTGGCGCTGGAGCTGGATCTGGCGGGGGAAACCGCCGTAACAGCCACGCTTGATGTGTCGAAACCGGAAGATTTCCAGACCGTGCTGACTAAGGTCATCGAGCGCTGGGGCTCGGCCGAGGTGTTGGTCAATAATGCCGCCCGCACCGAGGCCAAACCGGTGCTGGAGATCGATCCGCATGTGTTCAACGAGGTGATGGCCACCAATGCCGGTGGTGTCTTTGCCGGATGCCAGACCTTCGGGCGGCATTTCAAGGAACGCGGCTACGGGCGCATCGTCAACATGGCCTCGCTAGCGGGCCAGAATGGCGGCACAGCGACAGGGGCGCATTACGCGGCCTCGAAAGGCGCGATCCTCACGCTCACCAAGGTCTTTGCCCGTGATCTGGCGGCGTTTGGCGTGACCTGCAACGCCATCTCTCCGGGTCCGATGGATACGCCCATGGTGCATGGGATCGTGCCAGAGGACCGGATGGAGGGGTTTTTGCATAACATCCCTGTCGGGCGGCTCGGCTCGCCCGAGTTTGTTGCCAAGATGGTCACCATGCTGGCCTCCCCCGAGGCCGAATTCGTCACTGGCGCCTGTTGGGACGTCAATGGCGGCCTGTTCATGAGGTAAGGACAATGAAGGACATGCAGTCTAACGCCCTCGTTCTGACCGTGGCCGAGCGCCTAGATGATCGGGGCGATATCATGCAGCTCACGCTGCGCGGCGCGGGCGATCTGCCCGCCTTCACCGCAGGCGCCCATATCGACCTTCTGGTGGAGACCGCAGAAGGCCCCGTCTGGCGGCAATATTCGCTGGCGGGCGATCCCTCGGACCGCTCTGCCTACCGTCTTGGCATCCTGCGCGATCCGGCTTCGCGGGGCGGCTCGGTGGCCTTGCATGACACGCTGAAAACCGGTGCAAGCGTGCATGTGGAAGGCCCGCGCAACCATTTCCCGCTGGCCGAGGCATCGTTCTCGGTGCTCTTCGGAGGCGGGATCGGGATCACTCCGATGCTGGCCATGGCGTGGGAGCTCTCTGCCAAGGGGGCCGATTTCATCCTGCATTACGCGACGCGATCGCAAGATCGCACCGCGTTTCTCGATCAGATCAAGAGCTTCCCGTTTGCCGAGAAAATCGTTCTACATCATGATGATGGCGCAGGTGCGGGCCCGGTTGATCTGGCGCGTGATCTGCCCGAAGCGGCCGTGGGCACCCATATCTATGTCTGCGGCCCGCAGGGTTTCATGGAGTGGGTGATCAAGGGTGCCGAGGCTGCGGGCTACGCCCCCGCCAACATCCACCGCGAATATTTCTCGGCGGATGTGGATGTGACGGGCGACAGCTTCGAGGTCGAATGTGCGGCCTCCGGTATCACCGTGACGGTCGGCCCCGAGGATACCATCGTCAAGGCGCTGGCCCGCGGAGGGATCAAGATCGAGGTGAAATGCGAAGAGGGCATCTGCGGCACCTGTGTCACCGATGTCATCGCGGGCGAGATCGATCACCGCGACCAGTTCCTGACCGAAGAGGAGCGCGAGGAGGGCGACCAGATCTGTGCCTGCTGCTCGCGTGCCTGTGGCAAACGTATCGTGCTGGACATCTGAGGGATCATCATGGAACTCAAGGATCTTTTCCGCGAAGGCATGTCGCGTCTGGGGGCGTCGGTCACCGTGCTGACCACTGATGGTCCGGCGGGCCGCCACGGGATGACGGCCTCGGCCGTCTGCTCGGTCACCGACACGCCGCCCACGCTTCTGGTCTGCGTCAACCGCTCGAACCGCAGCCATGACATGTTTGTCCAGAACGGCACGCTTTGTGTGAACGTGCTGGGCGGGCAGCATCGCGATCTGTCGGGACGGTTTGCCAGATCAGGGCTCGAGGACCGCTTCGAGGGCACGCTCTGGTCCACCCATGCCACCGGAGCGCCGGTCTTGGGTGATGCGGTTGCCGCCTTTGATTGCGTGATCAGCGCGCGGCAGGAAGTGGGCACACATTCGGTCTTCTTCTGCGAGATCCGCGATATCGCGCTGGCTGAAGGCCCCTGCGAGACGCTCGTCTGGTGCAACCGCGACTTCCACCAGCTGGCGATGGCCTCCTGAGGGCCGCGTATAATTCTGCAAGCCTCCGCCCAAGAGGGGCAAAGCCATCCACTTTTCACAGGGAAACGCGACATGAATATGCGACTTGGACTGACTTCACTGGGCCTTCTGCTGGCGGGCACCGCCATCGCACAGGCCAATACCGTGCTGACCGTGGCCAACTGGCTACCGCCCGCGCATCCGCTGGTATCGGAGGTGATCAAACCGCTGACCGAAGAGATCGCCAAAGCGACCAATGGCGAGGTGACGGCCAATATCCTGCCTGCGCCGCTCGGGCCGCCTGCCGCGCATTTCGACTTTGCGGTCAATGGGGTGGCCGATATCACCTTCGGGGTGCAGGGCTATAATGCGGGGCGGTTCAAGACCACCAATATCGCCGAACTGCCCTTCCTGGGCGATAGCGCCGAGGCCAATTCGGTCGCCTATTGGCGCGTGTTCAAGGACAAGCTGGAGGCTGCGGGCGAATATAAGGGCGTGCATGTGCTGGGTGTCTTTACCCATGGTCCGGGCGAGATCTTCCTGAAAGAGGGCGATGCGGGCGCAACCGATGTCCTGAAAGGCCAGAAGATGCGCGTGGGCGGCGGCATCATCAACGAGGTGGCCAACAAGCTGGGCGCGGTCTCGGTGGAAGGGCCGTCCTCGAAATCCTACGAGCTGCTGAGCCAGGGCGTGGCCGACGGGATCTTCTTCCCCTATGAATCGGTCAACTTCTTCAAGCTGATCCCGCAGCTCTCGGAAGGCATCTCCGTGCCGGGCGGGCTGTATAACACCTCCTTCTATGTCGTGATGAACGAGAAGAAATGGGAGAGCCTGACCTCCGAGCAGCAGAAGGAGATCGATAGCGTGACCGGCGAGGCGCTTGCGCGTATGGCGGGCAAGATGTGGGACCGTGCCGATGCGCAGGGCATCGAGGCGATGAAGGGCAAGATCGATGTGACGCCCGCCACCAAAGAGCAGATGGCCGCGTGGCATGAGGCGCTGCAGCCGATCATCGATGCCAAGATCGCCGAAGTCTCGAGCACGGGCGTCGATGGTCAGGCCGCCTATGACGAGATGAAGGCCCAGATCGAGACGGTCTCGGCCGAGATGAAGGCCGCGCAATGAAACCGGCCGATCTGAGCCTTCGGGACAGTGGCGAACAGGCGGGGGAGGGGGCAGGGCTCCCCTCCGCCCATACCGTTCTGGCGGTCCTTGGCGGTATCCTGCTGATGGCGATGATGGGACTGACGGTGGTCGATGTGGTGGGCCGCTATCTGTTCAACGCGCCGCTCAAGGGGGCGGCAGAGCTCACCGAGCTTCTGCTGTGCGCCACAATCTTCCTCGGCCTGCCGGCGGTGGCATTGCGCAACGAGCATGTGACGGTCGATCTGGTCACCGACGCGATGCCCGACCGATGGCAGCCATGGCGGCGCATGGCCTGCGGGATTTTCTCGGCGGTGGTGTTGGGGGTCGTGACATGGCGGATCTGGGTCTATGCGGACCAGATCGCGGGCTATGGCGGCGCCACGACCAACCTGTTGCTCCCCATCGCCCCGCTGGGCTATTTCTGCGCCATTTGCACCGCTGTGGGGATGATCATGGCGGTTTATGTGCCATTTCAGGCGCTGATCACGCGCGCCACGAAGGGATAGAGTATGGAATATTGGCCAATTGGTATGGCGGTGGTGATGGGGCTTTTGCTCTGTGGCGTGCCGATCGCCTTTGCGCTGGCAGGTGTGGGGGTCGTGGGCGTTGCCTCGATCATCGGCTGGACGCCTGCGCTCTCGCTTATGGGTTCGGCGTTTTTCGACAATGGGCGTGATTACTCGCTCTCGGTGCTGCCGCTGTTCCTGATGATGGGCAATTTCGTGGTGCAATCGGGGATCGCGACAGAGCTTTATTACGCGGCCTATGCATGGCTGCGCCACCGCAAGGGCGGGCTGGCCACGGCGACCGTGGTGGCCTGTGGCGCGTTCTCCTCGGTCTGCGGCTCGTCCATGGCCACCGCCGCCACCATGACGCGGATCGCGCTGCCTTCCATGCGGCGCTTCGGCTATCCCGACCAACTCTCGACGGCCTCCATCGCGGCAGGCGGCACACTGGGCATCCTGATCCCGCCTTCGGTCATACTGGTTTTCTATGGCATCATGACCCAGCAGGATATCGGCAAGCTGTTTCTTGCGGGGCTGATCCCGGGTATTCTAGGGATCATCGGCTACGCCATCGCCGTGCGCATCACCATCGCGCTCAAAGGCATCGATCTGCCGGTCGAGGAAAAGCTGCCGCTGGGCGAGCGGATCCGCGCGCTCAAGGGCACGGCAGGCGCGCTGGTCCTCTTCGTCTTCGTGATGGGGGGCATTTATCTGGGCGTTTTCACCCCCACCGAGTCCGCGGGCATGGGGGCGGCTGGTGCTCTTTTGTTGGTGGTGCTCTCGGGGCGCTTCACATGGGCGGGGCTCGTCAATGTGCTCTATGATACGATGAAAACCACCGCGATGATGTTCTTCATCCTGTTCGGCGCGCTGACCTTCACCAATTACGTCAACATGTCGGGCATGACGACTGATATCCAGAGCTTCCTCGGCCTGTTCGGCACCACGCCGATCGTGACCATTCTGGTGATCCTGTGCATCTATCTGGTGCTGGGATGTGTGCTGGAAAGCCTGTCGATGATCATGCTGACGGTGCCGGTCTTCTATCCGATTGTCGCGGCACAGGGGATCGACCTGATCTGGTTCGGGATCTTCGTCGTGATGGTCACCGAGATCAGCTATATCACGCCGCCCGTGGGCATGAACGCATTCGTGCTGCGCTCGGTGGTGCCGGATGTGCGGTTGGGCACGATCTTCCGCGGGCTCGGGCCGTTTGTGGCGATGGATGTGGTGCGGGTCGCGATCCTGACCATTTTCCCGACGCTTGTTCTGATCCTGACCTGAGGGGGCACCATGGAAAGCAGGATGAAAATCGCGGTGATCGGGGCCGGCAATATCGGCACGGCGATGGCCGCCCTTCTGGGAGGCTCCGGCGCCGAGGTCACGGTTACGGCACGCGGGCTTCGGCTCGAGCAGATTCGCGCCCAAGGGGTGGCGCTATGTGACCGTGGCACATGGCACCGCGCCCGCCCGCAGGCGAAACAGGCGCTGGAGCAGGTGCAGGATGCCGTGTTCTTCTGTGTGAAGGCGCAAGCCCTGCCGCAGGCGGTGGCCGAGAACATCGCTGGGATCGGGCCGGACACGCTCGTTATCCCGATGGTCAATGGTCTGCCCTTCTGGTTTTTTGCGGGCGGGGCCGAGGTGCCCTTCGTCGATCCCGAGGCGATACTGGCCCGCCATCTCGATCCGCAGCAGGTGCTGGGGGCGGTGCTCCTGATGACCGTGCGGATGGAGGCGGGCGAGGCGCTGTCTTCCAATACGCCGACGCTGTCGCTCGGACCCGCGATGGGGGCGCATGACCGCCCCGCGATCGCGCGGCTGGCCCGTGTGCTGGAGGCGGGGGGCATTCGCACCGATGTGACGCCCACCATCCGGCAGAAGGTGTTGGTGAAGCTTCTGGCCAATATTACCACCAACCCGCTCTCGGCGCTGTTGGGAGACCATCTGGCAACTATCGGCCAGACCCCCGAACTCGCGGCGCTGGCTTCGGCCGTGGCCGATCCGTTCCGCGCATGGGCGCGGGGCTTGGGCTATGATCTACCCGATAACCACTGGCTGATCGACCTCATTGTGGATGCCGGAGATTTCCCGACCTCGATGCTGCAGGATGCCCGAGCGGGCCGCGCCCTCGAGCTGGATGCCATTGCCCGGGCGCCCATGGCGATGGCGGAGGCGGCAGGCCATCCGAACCCCGCGCTCGCCGCCATTCTCGCCGCACTCGACACCCACTGCACTTTGCCGCTCTCGGGCTCCGAGGCGCAGATCGCCCGACATTCCCTCATGAACACCATTTCTCTGGAAAGGATCTGACATGAACGACCTGACCCCGATCCATAAGCCGCTTGCCGAAATGACCGAAGCGGAGCTGCGCGTGCAGCTTGCCGATTTCTACCATCTTGTCAGCTACATGGGCTGGACCGAGCTGATCTTCAACCATATCTCGGTGCGTCTGCCGGGCGATGAGCATGCCTATCTGGTGAACCCGATGGGGCTGCATTACGACGAGGTTACGCCCGAGAACCTGCTGGTGGTGGGCGTGGATGGCAAGCTGAAACGCGAGAGCCCCTATAAGCCCAACCCCGCCGGTTTCGCCCTGCATGGTGTGATCCACGAGCATCGCCCCGATGTGGGCTGTGTGGCCCATACCCATACCACGCCGATCTCGGCCATCGTGGGCAAGATGGCCCCGATCTCGCATGACAATTTCAACGGGGCGCAGCTTTATGGGCGCGTGGCCTATCACGAGTTCGAGGGGATCACGATCTACGATACCGAGCGCGAGCGGATGCTGGCCTCGCTGGGCGACAAACATGTGCTCGTTCTGCGCAATCACGGGATCGCAGTCTGCGAGGCCGATATTCCGCTGACCTTCTTCCTGTTGTGGACGGTCCAGCGTGCCGCCGAGATCCAATGCGCGACCGCCGGTATTCCGGGGCCGGACAGCACCCTGCCCGAAGGGATCAAACGCAAATGTGCCGAGGATGCACAGCGGTTGAAGGATAATTCGTCCTTCGCGACGCTGCTGTTTGACGCGATGGTGCGCAAGATGAAGCGTGACTGTCCGCAATTCGCCTGAGTTATACGCCCGAGGCCCATCGGGTGTTGGCCCTCCCCACCTTGGGGAGGGCCTTTGCGTTCAGGCGGGCACGTTGCCCGGAAGGGTGGCAAGAGCCGCCGCCATACGGGCATAGACCTCCGCCGCATCATGGCAGCCATTGAGCCACAGGCAGTTATCGGGCCGGCCCGTCTGGCGCAGCCAGTCGACGACGGTCATACCGGTGGTCAGCTCGCCTGCGCATTCCACATCGACGGGGCAGAGCTTGCCGGGGAACAGATCGGGCCAGATCGTGGCGGCAATCGCCACCGCATCATGCAGCGGCCGCGTCTTTGTGCCGTATTTCTTGTTCCCGTATTGTTCGAAGAATTCCATCATGCCGGCACAGGCCTGCATGACCTCCGTGCCCGTCTCACGCAGGGTCGTGGACCAGCCCAGAGGTGCGGCGCAGGCATGGGTGCAGTCCAGCGGCACGGCGGTGACCGGCACTCCGGCCTCCCCCGCCGAGGAGAGCACGATCCGCACGGCCTCGGGGTCGACGAGGATGTTGTATTCGGCGGCAGGGGTCATATTGCCGCCCTCGAAGAAGCCGCCCCCCATGAAGCTGATCCCTGCCATGTTCTGCAAGATCTCGGGGGCGCGACGGATGGCCAGCGCCAGATTGGTCTGCGGGCCGAGGCAGATCATCTGCACCTTTTGCGGATGCGCGAGGATGGTTTCGATTATGAAATCCACCGCATGGGTTTTGGCGGGGGGGAAGCGGGCCTCGGCCCAGTCCCAGCCGTCAATCCCCGTCTCGCCGTGGATCTCGGGCACGGGACGCGGCTTGCGGATCAGCGGGCGGGCGGAGCCCGCATGGACCGGTGTTTTGGGCAGGCCAGCCAATTCGACAATACGGCGCGCATTATCGGTGGTCTGCTCGAGCCCCATATTTCCGGCCACCGTCGTCAGGCCCAGAACGTCCAGCTCGGGCACCGCGAGAGCGAGCAGGATTGCAAAGGCGTCGTCTTGGCCCGGATCGGTGTCGATGATGACGGGAAGCGCCATGGAATACTCCTTGTGACCGGAACTCCGGCATTGATGGTATAAATGTGATGCATCTTTGGGCATATCCGGATTGGTATACCGAAAATTGCGATATGCCATCGCAAACCACTTCCATCAAAAGATCAAGTCTCGAATACTGTATACAGAAAATACTGGAGGAAAGTATGAAGGGCGAATTCGACAATATTCCGATCGTGGATCTGAGCGCCTTGGCTGCGAGTGCCACCCCCGAGGCGCGCGCCGAGACGGTTGCGGCGCTCAAATCGGCTCTGGAGACGTCGGGCTTTGCCTATCTGTCCGGCCATGGCGTGTCCGAGGATCTGGTCGAGAAAATGCGCCAGATGAACATGGCCTTCCATGATCTTCCGATGGAGGAGAAAATGGCGCTCAAGATCAACGAGTTCCACCGTGGCTATATGCCGATGTCGTCCTCGACTATCGTGACCTCCTCGGTGGCCAAGGTCACCAAGCCGAACCGTTCCGAGAGCCTCATGGTAATGCATGATGTGCCCGAGGATGCGTCCTATGCAGGCGAGCCGATGCATGGCCCGAACCAGTTCCCCGCTTCCCTGCCGGAAGTCGAGGAGACCGCGCTGGCCTATATGCGCGAGATGACGGGGTTGGGTGAGCGGATCGCCGAGGCGCTGGCCGAGGCGCTTGGCCTCGAGCGCGACTGGTTCGCGAAGTATTTCGACACTCCGACGCTGTTCCTGCGCCTGCTGCATTATCCCGAACAGCCCGATGAGGAAGAGCTCTTCGGCTCCGCTCCGCATACCGATTACGGCTTCATCACGCTTCTCAAGCAGGATAATGTCGGCGGGCTCGAGGTGCGCAACAAGCGTGGCGACTGGATCCCCGCGCCGCCGATCGAGGGCACTTTTGTCATGAATGTTGGCGACATCCTGTCCAAATGGTCGAATGGGCGGTTTGTGTCCACGCCCCACCGCGTGCGTAACCTCTCGCGCAAGGACCGCTATTCGCAGCCCTTCTTCTACGATCCGTCGATGCGCGCGCTGGTGGAATGCCCCGAGGCGATGCTCGAGGCAGGCGAGACCGCGCAGATGGAGCCGGTGCTCTATGGCGATTATTTGCTTGAACGTCTGAACAAGAATTACGACTACCGCAAAAAAGCCTCCTGAGGCGATCCGGGCGGCAAGATCCGGCACCCACCAAGGCACCAATAGGGACATGACCATGACTGATCTGAATCGTCGCAAATTGCTCACGGCGCTCGTTGCCTTGGGCGGGGCCTCCGTGCTCAATATTCCGGCCGTCTACGCGGCCACCAACGAGTTGGTGATCACCACCTATGGTGGCTCCTGGGAGAAGTTCTGGCGTGATACGCTGATCCCCGGTTTCACCAAGGAGACCGGGATCACCCCCAAGCTCGATATCGGGCTTGGCCGGGTCTATACCGCCAATATGCGGGCCGCTGGCAAGGAAGATCCGCCCTATGGCTGCCTGATGTTCAACGAGATCTATGCGCAGGTGCTGCGCAAGGAGGGGTTCTTCGAGAAGCTCGACCAGTCGTTGCTGCCGAACTACCAGAACCTCTATCCGGTCGCGACCAAGGCCTCCGACGGTTATGGCGCGGTCGGTCTGATCTCGCCTATCGGGATCGGTTACCGCACCGATATGATTTCGGCCCCGCCGACCTCGTGGAAGGATCTGTGGGAGAACGAGGAGCTGAAAGGCCGCCTCGGTCTTTACAATATCGTCAACTCCGCGGGTAAGATGTTTCTGATGCTGGCGTCCAAGATCTATGGTTCGGGCATCGACGATCTGGAAACCGGCTTTGCCAAGCTGAAAGAGTTGGGTCCTGTCTACCAGACAGATTTCAACATGAGCACGGCCATGGCTACCGGCGAGATTGCCGTCGCGCCGTTCGATTTCGGCGAGATCGCGCGGCTGCGCGAGCAGGGGCTGCCGGTCGATTGCATCATCCCCGACGAGGGCCTGATGATGTGGGACCAGACCTTCAGTATCTGCGCCAATACGCCTGCCCGTGAAGAGGCCTATAAATATCTCGATTTCGTTTTGGGTCCTATCGGTCAGGATCTGTTGATGCGCGAATTCTTCGTCTCGCCAGTCAACAAGACCGTTGAAGTACCGGAAGACCTGCAAAAGGATGTGCCTGTCTTCGGGGCGGCCATGGACCAGTTTATCGAATGGGACTGGGAGTTGATGAACTCCAGATCCGAAGAAATTGCGCGCCGCTGGAACGAGATCTTCGGCGCCTGACCCCTTCCCCTCTCCTGTCCCTTCGGGTTTACCCCGTTGGGGCAGGCTTTTTCTTTTCCGACCCCGGTAACAGATGACCCAGGTAACGCTCCAGTCTCTTGTGAAGACCTATGGCAAGACACCCGCCCTCAAATCCGTTTCGCTCGAGATCGGCGATGGCGAGTTTGTCTCTCTTCTGGGCCCCTCGGGATGCGGTAAATCCACCACGCTTCGCTGCATCGCGGGGTTCGAGGATATCACCGGCGGGCAGATCCTGTTCGACGGGCGTGATATCTCGCGCAAGTTGCCCGAGGAACGCGATATCGGCATGGTGTTCCAGTCCTATGCGCTTTTCCCGCATATGACGGTCGCGCAGAATCTGGCCTTCGGGTTGCAGATGCGCAAGATCGCCAAATCCGAGATCACGCGCCGTGTCGCGCGCGCCCTCGATATGGTGCAGCTCACCCCCTATGCCGAGCGCTATCCCAAGGCGCTGTCGGGCGGCCAGCAGCAGCGTGTGGCGCTGGCACGGGCTCTGGTGATCGAGCCTGCGATCTTGCTGCTGGACGAGCCTCTGGCCAATCTCGATGCCGCATTGCGTGACGAGATGCGCGGCTTTATCCGCGACCTGCAGCGCCGTGTGGGCATCACCACGATCTATGTCACCCATGACCAGAACGAGGCGATGACCATGTCCGACCGCGTGGTCGTGATGTTCAATGGTGAGATTGCCCAGAAGGGCAGCCCCGAAGAGGTCTATGACCGCCCGCAGACCGAGGCCATCGCGCGGTTTGTCGGCAATGCCAATATCCTGTCGCTGCCGGTCTCGGCAGATGGCGAGGGGGTGGATCTGCCGCAGGGACGCAACCTGCCGCTGGTGGGGGCGCATCTGCCCGCAGGGGCCAGCCTGCGTCTGATGGCGCGACCCGAGCAGATCGGCATTTGCGCGCCCGAGGAGGGCGATCTGGTGGGGCAGGTGATCTCCTGTGCCTTCAGCGGCGGGCATCTGGAATATGTCATCGAGACCGATCTCGGGCCGATGGCGGTGATCTCGCCCACGACCTATCGCGCGAATGAGGGCGAACGCGTGGGGCTCAGCCTCGATCCGGCACGGCTCTGGCCGCTCGGAGCGGACGCATGACGATCTCGCGCACGCGCTCCACGCTGTTGATCCTGCCGGCGGCCATTCTGGTCTTCGGCTTCATCATGCTGCCCTATATCTCGGTGCTGGTGATGAGCTTCCGGCTGCCGGGCGAGGGCCAGACGCCTTATGGCGAGGGCTTTGGCCTGACGGCCTACCGGTCCTTCTTCTCTCAGCCCTATTATCTCGACAGTCTGCCGCAGACGCTGTGGATGGGGGCGCTCACCACCTTCCTGTGTCTCGTGCTGGCCTATCCGGTGGCGCTGCATATCGCGCTGGCCTCGCGGCGCTGGCGGGGGCTTCTCTACGGGCTGGTGCTGTCGCCGCTTCTGGTGGGGATCGTGGTGCGCAGCTATGGCTGGACGATCCTTCTGGGCAATGCCGGTGTCATCAATACGGTTTTGCGTGACTGGGGACTGATTTCGCGGCCTATTCCACTGATGTATAATGATTTCGGCGTAATCCTTGCGCTGGCGCATGTGTTCTTGCCCTTCATGGTGCTGCCGCTTCTGTCGACGCTGTCCCAGATGGACCATTCGGTGGCGCAGGCGGCGCGTTCGCTGGGGGCGAAGCGCTTCACCGTCTTTCGTCGCGTGACGCTGCCGATGTCGATGCCCGGCATCCAGTCGGGCTGTATTCTGGTCTTCGTGCTGGCGGTCTCGTCCTATGTGACGCCCGCGCTGATCGGTGGGATGCGGGTGAAGACAACAACCATCCTCGTGGTGGATGCGCTTCTTGACCAGTATCAATGGCCGTTTGGTGCGGCGATGGCACTGGTGCTGGCGGTCTCGGCGGGGATTATCGTGCTGATCTTCTCGCGCCTGACGCGAATGAAGTGGAAATGACCATGCGGCTTGCCTCTCCTCTCCTGGGTCTATTGCGCTTCGGCGTCTATGCCTTTTTGCTTGCGCCCATCGTCATCGTTGTGCTGGCCTCGCTCAATGCCGGAAACTTCCTGACCTTCCCGCCGCAGGGCCTGTCCCTGCGCTGGTTCTGGACCTTCCTGGGCAATAAGGTCTTCATCGACGCGATCCTCTATTCGAGCATTCTGGCGGGCTCGGCCACGGCGGTGTCGATGGTGATCGGCACGATGGCCGCGCTTTATGTGGTGCGCCATGCAGGGCCTGCGCGCGAGGGCTGGCGTATCCTGATGCTCCTGCCGCTGATCCTGCCCGAGATCCTGACGGCGATCGCGCTTTTGTTCTTCTTCTTCGAGATCGGGGTGGGGACCGAGCACAAGATCGCGCTCTTCACGGGCCATGTGCTGATGACGCTGCCCTTCATCTTCCTCAATGTGGTGACGGTGCTACAGGGGCGCGATGATGCCTGCGAGCTGGCCGCGCGCACCCTGGGGGCTACCCGCATGGTAGCCTTCCGCCGCATCACCCTGCCATTGATCGCGCCGGGTCTTGCGACGGGGGCGGTCTTTGCCTTCATCATCAGTTTCGATACTTTCGGCATCTCCTATATGCTCAAGGGCACGGGCTCTGCTCCTCTCCCGATCCAGCTCTATGATTACCTGCGTTTCAACTTCACGCCCGAGGCCGCCGCCGTTTCCACAGTATCGATCATCGTCTCTCTCGCCCTTGTCGTCGTGACGGACTTGCTGTTTGGCCGGAAATGACGCAGCAAGAACATCTTGGATGATTGCCGGATGATGGGACGCGGAGAGGTGTGATGGACGAGATAGGCGGGCCGTTGAAGCTGCGCTCGATCGGAGCGGAGATTGCAGACCGGCTGGAAGCGGCTATCGTCCGTGAGGCGTTCCGCCCCGGCGAGAAGCTGCGCGAGATCGAGATATGCGAGCGGTTCGGGATCTCGCGTTCGCCTCTGCGTGAGGCATTCCAGATCCTCGAAGGGCGCGGGCTGGTCGAACGCAAGCCCCGGCTGGGGACCAGCGTGACGCCCATGTCGCTCAAGGCGCTCGATGATATCACCCTGTGCCGGATCCCGCTCGAGGGCAGCTGTGCACGGCTTCTGGCCGAACATCCCGATCACGAGGCCATCGCGTTGCGTCTCGAGACCTGTCTTGGCGAGATGCGCACCGCATTGGTGGCGCAGGATCTGAGCGAGGGATTCGAGGCCAATGTCCGCCTGACCATGATGCTGCACGAGACCTGCGGCAATCCGGTTCTGGCGCGGCTTTTGCGTCAGCTCGATACCTCGGCGCTACGTTACCGCTATGGTGCCTATATCCGCGATGCGGGTATGCTGGAGCGGATGATCGAGGCCAATGCCGCGATGATCGCCGCGATCCGTGCGGGGAATGGCGATGCGGCCTCCGATCTGACCGAGGATCTGGTGCGCAGCGCATGGCAGGCCACGCGCCGTATCCATAGCGATGCGGGCCGCGCCTAAGCGGTCAGCTCGCCGAGATTGACGAAGACCTTCTCGAGAAGCAGGTTCATCACCAGCTGTTCCTCACGGGAAAACCCCGTGAAGGCATGGGCGAAGATCTCGTCGGCGATCTTGCGTGCGCGCATCCGCATCTCGTTGCCCGCATCGGTCAAGGTCACTTCGGTGACACGGCCATCGCTGGCCCGCGGTCCGGTCATCACCAGCCCCTGTGCCGTCATCCGCTGGATGATTTTCGTCGCCGTATTGGCCTTGATGATACAATGGGTCGAGATTTCCGAGATCGACAGTGCCTTGTCCTCGTAAAGCGACATCAGCACCCGCCAGTAGGCGATGTCCATCCCTTCGGCCTTCAGCCGTGCCTCCATCACCTGCATGTAGCGCGAGGACGTCTGTGTGATCCAGTAGAACGGCCATTCGGCTTTGTTGAAGCCGGCTTCATGCGGAGGAGGCGATGTGGTCATGGGCGGAACAGGTCTCTGGCAGATAGGGAAGGGCGGGCCTTGCAGTCCATACAACCTGATTTGCCGGACTGGCAATAATCCAGAGCCCGAAACAACCCGATTATGCGATTTCGTGAGGATCGATTAAAGCAAGAGGAGGTTAGAGCGGCGGCGATCTCAGGGAGGAGGAGGAGATCGCCGCCTGTTTCCAAGGCTCAGGGAGGAGGAGAGAGCCTTCGAAATTCTGGGCAGCGCTTGGCTGCGTTGGAGTTAAACTACCCAATGTGCCGCGTTGCAGAAAGCCCGATTCTTTGCAGAGCCGCCTTGCATCTGGTGCATGGCCCGCCATCGTGGCACCTTAATGGAAATCGCGGCTGGGAAAGAGCCGTTTGGCCTGCTCGCGCGGGTGGCGGGCCGAACCACGAGGCTGGGACGGGCGGGGGCGGGGCGCGTCATCGGCCTGTGGCTGGGTCTGGCCGATCACATCCTCCAGCGGATGGCCCAGATCCGAGAGCCTGTGCGACAGATCCTCGATCCGTGCAGCGATCAGATGGGTGACGATCCCCTCGCGTTGCAGTTTGCCGGTCACGCGCAACAGGCGCCCTCCCATTACGGCGCGGCGGAACTGTTGATAGACCTTGGGCCAGACCACCACATTGGCCACCCCCGTCTCGTCCTCAAGCGTGAGGAACACCACGCCAGAGGCGGTGCCGGGGCGCTGGCGGGTGATCACGAGGCCGCAGATCTTGGTCAGACGCAAGGGCGCGTCCGTCAGCCGGTCATGGGGCAGGGTCTCGGGCAGGGAGGGGCGCAACAGCTCCATCGGATGGGCGCGCAAGGTCAGCCGCATGGCGACATAATCCTCCACCACCTCCTCGCCCAGATGCATATTGGGGAGCGTGACCACAGGCTCGCGCAGCCCTTCGCCATCAAGCGGGTCCGAAAACAGCGGCAAAGGCGCGGGCGCCCGGATCGCCTTCACCGCCCAGAGCGCATCACGCCGTGTCAGCCCCATCGCGCCGAAGGCATCGGCCTCGGCCAGCCGTTCCAGCACCGCGGGCGCGATGCCCGCCCTGAGCCACAGGCTCTCGGGGTCGGGATAGCCATTGCCGCGTGCCCCCGTGATCCAGTCCGCATCCTCGGCGCGGAAGCCCTTGATCTGGCGGAACCCGAGCCGTAGGGCCAGCGTCCCATCGGCACGGCGTTCCAGCCGGTTGTCCCAAGCGGAATGGTTCACACAGATGGGCCGCACCTCCACCCCGTGCTCGCGCAGATCGCGCACGAGCTGGGCGGGCGCATAGAACCCCATCGGCTGCGAATTGAGAAGCGCACAGGTGAAGATCGCGGGATAGGTGCATTTGAACCACGAGGAGACATAGGTCAGCATGGCAAAGGCCGCCGCATGGCTTTCGGGAAAACCGTAATCGGCAAAGCCTTCGATCTGGGCGAAACAGGCCTCGGCCACCGCGTCGCTATAGCCGCGCGCCTTCATTCCGCGGACGAAACGATCGCGATGCTCGCCGATCGTGCCCATCCGCCGGAACGAGGCCAGCGAGCGGCGCAGCTTGTCGGCCTCTTCTGCCGTATAGCCCGCCCCGATCACTGCGATCTGCATGGCCTGTTCCTGAAAGAGCGGCACGCCCAGCGTCTTGCGGGTCACGGCCTCCAGCTCGGGACCGAAGGGCTCTGGCGCCTCCAGCCCCTGACGGCGGCGTATATAGGGTTTGACCATGCCGCCCTGGATGGGGCCGGGCCGCACGATGGCCACCTCGATCACCAGATCGTAGAACTCCTTCGGCTTCATCCGCGGCAGGAAGTTCATCTGTGCGCGGCTTTCCACCTGAAACACCCCCACCGCATCGGCGCGCTGGAGCATCGCATAGGTTGGTCCGTCGTCCTGCGGAACGCTGTCGAGGCTATGCCGGATGCCTTCGTGCTCCTCCAGCAGATCGAAACTCTTGCGCAGACAGGTCAGCATGCCCAAAGACAGCACATCCACCTTGAGAATGCCGAGCGCGTCGATATCGTCCTTGTCCCATTCGATACAGGTGCGCCCCTCCATCGCGGCATTCTCGATCGGGCAGAGGTCATCGAGCCGCCCTTGGGTGATGATGAAGCCGCCCACATGCTGGCTCAGATGGCGCGGAAAACCGATGATCTCGCCAATGAGCCGCAATGTCAGCGCGAGGCGATGATCGCTCGGGTCGAGGCCCAGCTCGCGCACGCGGTCAAGGTCGGTTCCGGCATTCGACATCCCCCAGATATCGCCCGAAAGCCGCGCCGTGACATCCTCGCTCAGCCCCATCACCTTGCCCACCTCGCGGATGGCGGCGCGGGTGCGGAAATGGATGACGGTGGCGCAGAGCCCCGCCCGCTCGCGCCCGTAGCGCTGGTAGATCCACTGGATCACCTCCTCGCGCCGTTCATGCTCGAAATCGACATCGATATCGGGCGGCTCGCCCCGATGGCGCGAGATGAACCGCTCGAAGACCATGCCGATCATATCGGGAGAGACATCGGTGATGCCGAGAAGGTAGCACAGGATCGAATTGGCCGCAGAGCCCCGCCCCTGACACAGGATGCCACGGCTGCGTGCCTCGGTCACGATATCATAAACGGTCAGGAAATAGGGCGCGTAGCCCAGATCGCCCACCAGTTCCAGCTCCTTGGCCATCAGCCCGTAGACCCGCGCCGTTGCCCCGCGCGGATAGCGCCGCGCCAGCCCCTCCTGCGCCAGCCGTTCGAGGCGGGTCTGGGGTGTTTCCTCGCCGGTCTCCTCGAGCGGATATTGGTAGCTCAGCTCGCTCAGGCAGAAGCTGCAGCGCGCCGCGATTTCGAGACTGCGTTTAAGCGCTGCCGGATGGCGGTGATAGAGCCGCGCCATATCGGGCGCGCCTTTCAGGCGGCGTTCGGCATTGGGCAGGGCGCGTGTGCCGATATCGTCGATCTTCATCCCCTCGCGCAGGCAGGTCAGCACATCGGCCAGCTGGCGGCGATGGGCGCGGTGCATGAGCACATCGCCCACCGCCACCATCGGCGCCGAGGCCCGTAGCGCGAGGGCCGCGCAGGCATCGAACCACGCCTGATCCGAGCCGTCATAACGCGGCGCTGCGCCGGTAAACACATAGCCCGGATAGCGGCGCTGCATCCGGCCCAAGGGGCGGGCGGCCAGTGCAGGATCGGCGGGGGGCAGGGCGATGAGGATCACCCCCTCGCAGTGCTCCAGCAGATCGGCCAGCTCCAGATGGCACTCGCCCTTTCCCGCGCGCCTTTTACCAAGGCTGAGGAGCCGCGAGAGCCGCTGATAGGCGGCCAGATCGGTGGGCAGCGCCACCCATTCGACCGGATCATCGCGCAGCACCAGCCGCGCCCCCACGATGAGCCGCGGTAGTCTGGGCGCGGGCGGCACCGGCAGATCCTTGGGCTGGCCCATCTCCTGGCGCGAACAGGTATCGACCTGCGAAGAGGATCGCACCCGCAGGCTTTGCGTCATCTCCTCGCGCAGCGCCTTGAGCGCCGAATAGGCCCGCACCACACCCGCCAGAGAGTTGCGGTCGGTGAGGGCAATCGCCTCGAGCCCCAGCTCGGTCGCGCGCAGCATCAGCTCCTCGGGATGCGAGGCACCGGTGAGGAAGGTGAAATTGGAGGTGACACAGAGTTCGGCATAGCTCATGCGAATTCTCCCTGGACGAACCATGCGGGATTTTGCGGCGTATAGAACAGCCAGAGCCTGCGGCCCTCGCGCGTGTCCACCTGCCAGTAATCGCGCAGCCCCGCATGGCGGCCCTCATCGGGCAGCCACCATTCGGGGGCGATGCGTTCGGGGCCGGTGGTGCGACCGGTCTCGAAGCCCATGCGCCGCCAGCGGAAACGGGCGGGCGGGCGCGGGGTCTCCTCTCCCATGGTGCCGGTGACCGGCTCGGGCGGGAAAATCTGCACGGGGCGCGGGCGGGGCGCGCTCCATGCCGGATCGGGCGTGCTGAAGGCGGCGGCCGCAAGGGTGAAGGCGCGTTCGGGGATATGGCTTTCGGCGGGTAGGAAGCGCTGGATGTTCTCCAGCCCGATCCGTGTGCCCAGACGGGTTACCAGATCGTCTAGCTGGTCGGGATTATGGCGCGCATGGCCCAGCTGGACCATGGCCAGAGGTTCGATCCCCACCGCTTCGAGGCGCAGCATATCGATGCCGAACCCTGCATCGACCTCCGCCACCCCGCGCGCGAAAAGCGGCAGGATACGGGCGGGATCGCGCATGGGGGCAGCCAGACGCAACTCGACCTGCTGGCTCGCCTGATCGACACGGCGCAGCGTCAGGAGCAATCGGCGCGCGCCTTTCTCATGGCGGGCGAGCTTGTCGCAAAGCGGCACCAGCAACCGCTCGACCCCGCCCATGACATCGGCGCTGAGCCCGATCGGCTCGGGCAGGCTCATGCGGGTGGCAAAGCTGGGGGCTTCCTCCTCGGGAGTGACCGGTTCGGGCATGATGCCCATCGCCTGATCGAGCCGTTCCATCAGCCCCACCCCGAAACGCCGCGCCAGAGGCGCGCGGGCCGCGCTCTGCAGATCGCCGATCTGGCGCAGCCCCAGCCGCTGGAGGGCGGTGACAGTCTGCGGATCAATCCGCAGCGCGGCCACCGGCAGCTCGGCCAGATCCTGTATATGTCCTTGCCCGTAATGCGCAAAAGCCCATGCCGCGCCGCGGGTATGTCCGGCCCCCAACCGCAAGGTCAGACCGGTGCGGAGCGCGCGCGCGCGCATATCCTCCAGCATCTGCGCCTCGCCGCCAAAGAGATGCGTGGAGCCCGTCACATCCAGTACCAGCCCATCCGCGCCCTCGCGCCCGACCCAGGGACAATAGCGCAACGCCCATCGGCGCAGCCCCGACAGGAAACGGGCATCGAGATCGGGGCGGGCAGGGGCAGTGAGGAGATCGGGGCAGAAGGCACGGGCATCGGCCGCACTCATCCCGCGCGCCAGACCTGCCTTCTCGGCCGCATCGTTCAGGCAGCTGAGGCGCTCGGCATTGACCACGCGCAGCGTAAGTGCGAAGGGGCCCGTGACGGAAGAGCCGCGTAAAACGCGGTCTGTGGCCAGTCTTGGAAACCACATGCTGATGATGCGTCTGTCCTGTGCAGCAAACATGACAGGTCCTTTTTGTTCCTGTTATGTTCTTATAATTTTATCGATCCGGAGAGTCGAGGATTCGCTTTGGCACCGAGGCGGATCCGCGTCTCCGTTAAGGGATAGTCCCTGCATTTCGGGAATTGTTTACCACGTTCTCCAAAAACGTGTGCCGATAAGGGATAAAAAACTTTTGGTTGTCATCCTGCTGCCGACATCAATCGCGGGAAGGGATGAGAATGATCAAGTCATTTTGGGGTGCGCTGACGGCAGCATCCGTCATTGCGGCGGCGCCGGTCTGGGCAGAGCAGGGTGTGACCGACAGTTCGGTGAGCTTTGCGCAGGTGGCGGCAATGGAGGGGCCTGCAGCCGCTCTGGGGACGGGGATGAACCTTGGCATCAAGGCCGCCTTCGAAGAGGCTAATGCCGCAGGCGGCGTCAACGGGCGCAAGGTTTCGGTCGAGGGCTTCGACGATGGCTACGAACCCGATCGCTCTGTCGAGCAGGTGCGCAGCGTCATCACCGGCAACGACTATCTGGGGCTGATCGGTCCGGTCGGCACCCCCACGACACAGGCCACACAGCCCTTGGCCACCGAGGCGGGCATGCCCTATATCGGCCCGTTCACCGGTGCGGGCTTCCTCCGCGACCCCAAATTGACCAATGTGGTGAATATCCGTGCTACCTATGGCGCCGAGACCAAAGTCTGGATCGATTATCTGGTGGGCACTCTGGGCCTGAAAGATATCGCCATTCTTTATCAGGATGACGGGTTCGGCCGCGTCGGGCTCGAGGGCGTGACCAAGGCGTTGACCGATCGCGGTATGTCGCTGGTGGCAGAGGGCACCTACACCCGCAACACGGTCGCGGTGAAGACCGCGCTTCTGGATATCCGCAAGGCCAATCCGCAGGCCGTTGTGATGGTGGGGGCCTATAAACCCATCGCGGAATTCATCAAACTGGCTCATAAGATGAAGATGGATGCGGTCTTCGTGAATATTTCCTTCGTGGGGTCCGATGCGCTCTCCAAAGAGCTCGGAGCAGAAGGCGAGGGCGTCATTATCAGCCAGGTCGTGCCCTTCCCGTGGGATGACAGCCTGCCGCTCGTGAAGCAATATCAGGCCGCCCTGAAAACGGTCGCGCCCGATGCTGCACCGGGCTTCGTGACGCTCGAAGGCTATATCACCGGCCGTGTTGCATTGGCTGCGCTCGAAAAAGCGGGGACCGATGTGACCCGCGAAAGCTACCTGGCCGCATTGCAAGATCTGGGCACACTCGATCTGGGTGGCTTCTCGCTCACTTATGGCGCCGGCGACAATCAGGGCTCGGATGACGTGTTCCTGACCGAGATTCAGGCGGATGGCTCCTTCAAGCCGCTCGCATTGGGCGATGGCTGATATCTGATAGCTGCCCCCGCTTGTAGAGCAAGCGGGGGACATCGATCTCTCCGATTTCTAGAGTTTGGAAAGTTCTCTGCATGCCACTGGCGAAGAAGTTATTTGGAAGTATCATGCTGCGCGTCATGATGATCATTGCCGTTATCGGTGCGATGACAATCACCGCAGTGGTCATTGGATGGACCGTGTTCCAGTCCATTTCAGGTGCAGTGACGGACTTTACAGCAAACCGTTTGCCGCTTTTGCAAGATAGTGCTCGAATTACAGCAACGGCAGGCAAGATGCGGGGACATCTGATTGATCTGATGACGGCCCCGTCTGCAGAGGCGCTGCGCACGATCGGAGAAGAGACCGAGAAAACGCTTGATGAGACAAGAGAGATCATCTCGGGTCTGCCGGCGGAGCGCCAGCAGGCCTTGATGGACGCTTTAGCCAAAACCGATGCCGCCCTGAACACCCTGCGTGCCGCGCGCGCCGACGAATATCAGCAAGAGGAGATGATTTCCCATGCTGTCGAAGAGGCGGCCGGGCTTGAGGTCGATGTCGCCACGGCGCTGGCGGATGCGGTAGACAACGCCTATTTCGAAATGGTCCTGAGCGGGGAGGATACGATATCCCAAGTGGATGAAAACCTGACAACCCTTTTGGATCAGGATGTAGCGCAGCTGACGACCGCTTTACAGGCACGGGCGGAAATGAACCTGATCTCGGGACTTGCGCTGAGCGCGGTACAGACGGCAGATCCAGCGATCCGGTCCATTCTGGCGGATATTGCGCAGGCCTCGAGCAACAGCCTGACGGAGCTTTTGCAAGACCTGGCAACATCCGAGCAGACGCAACCTGCCGCCGCCGCAGTCACAAATTTGCAGACCCGCCTGATGCCCGTCTTTACCTCGTGGAGTGCGGCGAGCTCCGTGGATACCGCCGAAATCTTCGAGTTGCGGCGCCTGGCAGAACTCGAACTCAATACGGCCCTTGATGATATCGGCTTCGATCTGATCATCAAAGGTGACGATACAAAAACGGCCAACCAGACGGCGTTACGTTCCCTTCTGGACGAACAGGTCCGGATGATCCGGAACATGGGCGCATTGGACGCTAGCACGAAGCACTTCTTTGCCGAGGCGCTTCACACCGCCTTGGCACGAGACCCGCTCGAGTTGGCACGCCGGCAAAGCGTACTCGTGACAGCGGGAAGAGAGCTGACCGCCCTTAGTGCGACCGCAGATCCCGAACTACAGGGCCGGATCGGCCATCTGGTAAAACTGGCGGACCCCGAGACCGGACTTGCGGCCAACCGTGCCCTCGGTTTTGCGGCAAGCACCCGTGCGGGCGAAGCCCAGATAGATGCCGCGCAAAACGTCACGGAAATTGCCGATCTGATTGCGACAGAGGCGAATGGTGCACGCTCAGCCATCATCGAAATTTCCAAGATGATATCGGCAGACGTCTCGTCCGCACAGACGCAGATTGGCGGCATCGGTATACTTGCTCTTATCATTATCGTGATCGCTCCGGCATTTGCATGGGTCATGATCATCAAGCCGCTCAATCTGATCACACGCGTGACGGAACGCCTTTCCCAAGGCGATCTGGCTCCGGTAAACGGGCTGCCCAGTAGCGGCGAGTTGGGCCGGTTAGCAACGGCCCTATCGATTTTCCGCAACAACGCACTTGACCAGAAACGCCTGCAACAGGAAGAAAAAGACCGCGAACTCGCAGATCGTGCCCGCGAGAAAGCCGCTGCCGAGGAGGCGCGCCGCCGCGAAGAGGAAGAAGAGGCCCGCGAGAAACAGCGTCAGGCCGATGAGGATGCGCGCGCGCAGGAGGATGCTGCGCGGATCGAGGCGCAACGTCAGCAGGAAGAGGCTCGACAGGCACAGCAAGCCCGCGAGACGAGACAGGTCGTCACGGCTCTCGCCCAAGGGCTGGCCGCTTTGTCGCAAGGTAATCTCGCGCATCGCATCAACGAAGAATTTCCGACCGATTACGAAGCCTTGCGCCATGACTTCAATGTTGCGATCGGTAATCTGGGCGAGGTCATCCGGCAGGTGACGGATTCTGTATCGGTTATCGGCGCCTCGTCCACGGAGATCGCGCAAGCCTCCTCCGATCTATCCCGGCGCACGGAATCCACCGCGGCCACGCTCGAAGAAACAGCTGCGGCGCTGAATGAGTTGACGGCCTCCGTTTCGTCTTCGACCGAAAGCGCAAAACGTGCGAATATGCGGGTCATATCGGCCCGTGAAAGTGCCGAAACGAGCCGAAGCATCGTTACCGACGCCGTCTCCGCAATGGGCAGCATCGAACATTCGTCACAGGAAATCAGCAAGATCACCTCGGTTCTCGACGATATCGCATTCCAGACCAACCTGCTTGCGCTCAATGCAGGGGTCGAAGCAGCACGGGCGGGTGAAGCAGGGCGTGGGTTTGCAGTCGTGGCGTCCGAAGTGCGCGCCCTTGCATTACGGGCGGGAGAGGCCGCCAGCCAGATCAACGGTCTGATCGCTGCATCGAACAGCCATGTTCAGAACGGCGTGGCCTCGGTTGGTCAGGTCAGCGAAGCGCTGGAGAATATCGTAAGTTTCGTGAAAGAAATCTCGGAGAATGTCGCGGGGATTTCCGCAACATCGGATGAGCAACTCTCGGGGATTGGCGAGATCAATTCCGCGGTCGGACAGTTGGACGGGACGACTCAAAAGAATGCAGCGATGTTCGAGGAGACAGCAGCGGCCTGCGGCGCGCTCGAACGCGAAGCGTTGCAACTGACACAAGTCGTGGACCGCTTCCATATTCCGCTCACCGATACGGGTCTGGGAGATCACGACGGGTTCGCGCAAGATGTTGCATAATGCCTGGAAGACCAACTCGGGCTCAGGTTCCATGTGATGGTGTAGTTCCAAAGGGGGGCTTGAACTTACTGTCGGGTCGCGCAGGCCGGTCTATTCTTCGGTCTGCTGCATTCGGATAGCGGCTCGTGCAAGGGCTTACGAAGGCCGAGACCACATGCCTGCTGCTCTTGGCCCATGTGGAGCAAGGCAATGCGCTAACAATGGCCGTGGCATTGTTGTTATATCGTCGAGAGCCCCTGCGATGTAGCCGCATTTCTACTTGCGTGTGCATTGGATGGGATCAGCTAGAAATCGGCAGGCCGCGATGTACACGATCACGCAAGAACTCGGTCCGGAAGCTCGGCCTCTGATGCCCTTACAGATATTCCCGAAGTTTCATACCTGCCATCGGTCTCAACCCTCACCACAATGGTGACGGCGATGCTGATGAACTCAGCTGGCGCACTTTGATCCTGCTCGTATCGATCCGGAGAAAGGGCCGGTGCCCTCGATGGGTGGTGTCATGAAAAGGCCGACACAATCATCGCCTGTATCAGATTATCTGCGGATCGCCTCGAAACGCTATGAACATAGGCCTCATCATTAATAGCGATCCGCGTCTTTGCGATCGCTCGACGTGTCCTTAGAGAAAGACAGCCGATACGCACCCGTCCGCGCCAATATCGAACTCCATCAGGTGCTCCGCAGTGACGCCAATCATCTCGCCCAACAAACCGGTATCGCGGCTCAGCGCGAGAAGCGCGAAGGCTCATCATGGATTTGCTTATCAGGTTGCTGGGATCTGATGATGTTTCAGACCCCCTCACAAAAAATCTGATGGCCATCGGAGCTCCATCACCCTCCCCAGAATAAGCTCGAGGGTCTGGCACGACCAGTTGGACCTCCATCTCGTCGAGAATATGGATGCGGTGGCGTAGGTTGCCATCGAGTGACTCTGGTCTTGCAAAAACAAGTGTCCCAACATGGGGAACGGCGGGACGATGCCCGCCCATAAACCGAAAATGGCTGTCGAAATTCTATGATCCCCCCCCCAAAAAAAATCGTGGCGGGCGCATGTCATAAAACACGGGGCAGAATCTCTTCTATCCCGACCGATTGTAATGTCTCAGAAAAGCGCGCAATCGCAAAAGAATAGTCGCGTTGTCTTCCATCAGAGGGCGCGGGAGCGTCTTGCCGGTCCGGCCACGCGGCAACGGGCTGGCTTGCGACCGTTCAGCATAGGATTTCCGGCTATCCCACAGGAAACTTGCAGATTTGATAGAAAATGAAAGCCTGATGATGACAGTATTTCATTTTCTGCTGAACTTCCGGCATCAGTAGAGCCGAGGAGACATGTGGGGCTTTTGCTCGGGGAGGGGAAACAGATGGGCAGACCGACGATTACGGATCTGGCGCGGGCCGCTGGGGTCAGTGTGGCGACAGTCGATCGCGTGCTCAACGGGCGCTCGCCCGTGCGCGAGGAGACCGCCAAGAAGGTTCATCAGGCGGCCGTAACTATCGGCTATCATGGCAGCAATATGATCCGGCAGCGCATTCTGGCGGACCGACCGACCCTGCGCCTTGGGGTGGTACTGCAAAAACCCAGGCATAGTTTCTATCTCGAATTCATCAGCGCCTTCGAGCGGCAGGTGCAGGCGATCCTGACCCGCCGCATACAGCTTGTCTTCCATCATCCTCAATCGACTGATCCGGCGGAGTTGGCCGATATTCTGGAGGGCCTGACCGGGCGGGTCGATGCGGTTGCAGCCACAGGCGTCGACCATCACCGGATCACGGCGGCCGTGGGGGTGCTCAAGGCCGCGGGTATTCCGGTGTTTTCGCTTCTTTCGGATTTCGCGCAGGGGGTGCGCGAGAGCTATTTCGGCATGAACAATCTCAAGATCGGACGGCAGGCGGGATGGTGTATCTCGAAGATCAGCAAGCGGCCCGGCAAGGTCGCGCTGTTTATCGGCAGCTCGCGCTATCATGGGCATGTGATGCGCGAGACGGGGTTTCGCTCCTATCTGCGCGATGTGGCCCCCGAATTCGAGATGATCGACACCCAGATCAATCTGGAAACGCGGGCATTGACCCATGAGGCGACGCTGGAACTGCTCGACCGGCATCCCGATCTCTGCGGCCTGTATGTGGCGGGAGGCGGGATGGAGGGCGCGATCTCGGCGCTCCGCGAGACGCGCGGGCCGGA
This sequence comes from Thioclava sp. GXIMD2076, assembly GCF_037949795.1. Lineage (NCBI taxonomy): Bacteria > Pseudomonadati > Pseudomonadota > Alphaproteobacteria > Rhodobacterales > Paracoccaceae > Thioclava > Thioclava sp. GXIMD2076. The sequence continues at coordinate 331,023 of NZ_CP149934.1, read as the reverse complement.
GGAAGTCCTGCTGATCGTGAACGAGTTGACGCCGGAATCACGGCTGGCCCTTCAGGACGGCTATGCCGCAATGGTCTTTGGCACTCCGATCGAGGATCTGGTGCGCGAATTGCTCGATGTCATCGTTTCGACCCATGAGAATGGCACGGCTGCCGTTCCGGGGCAGCGGTTCTTCCCGCCGCAGCTGTGGACCTCGGAGATTGTATGATGATGGGTTTCTTTCATTTCCGCTGTCTCTATCTCTCACGAATGAAGCGCCATGACGTTTCAACATGATTGACGGATGTTAACGGAATAGGGATCTTTCCCTAGCGCCAAAGCGGAGAGGAGCCGCTGCGGTGCTATCGGGGCATGTATCGCGCCGCATGGGAGCGGCCCGTAGTCCCGATCATCCGGCAAGACCTGAGCGACGCTGCCGGACGTCGTATCTGGAGGAGAACATATGAAAACGCTTTTGGTATCGACCGCTTTGGCGGCATCGATGGCTGGTGCCGTGCATGCAGAGAATATCGGCGTGTCCATGGCCCTGTTCGACGATAATTTCCTGACCGTGCTGCGCAACGGGATGATTGGTTATGGCGAGGGGCTCGAAGGGGTGACCCTGCAGGTCGAGGATGCCCAGAATGATGTGGGCAAGCAATTGAACCAGATCCAGAATTTTGTGGCGCTTGGCGTTGATGCCATCATCGTTAACCCGGTGGATACTGACGCCACGATGGCCATGAGCCAGGCCGCAGCCGATGCCGGCATCCCGCTCGTCTATGTCAACCGCATTCCGGTCAATCTCGACCAGCTTCCCGATAACCAGGCTTTTGTAGGCTCGGACGAGAAGGAATCGGGCACGCTGGAGGCGCAGGAAGTCTGCCGCCTTCTGAAAGAACAGGGCAAGGGCGAGGGTGCCAAGGCTTTGGTGATGATGGGGGAACTCTCCAATCAGGCGGCGCGGATGCGCACGCAGGACATCCATGACGTGATCGCAACCGATGACTGTTCGTTTATCGAGATCGTCGACCAGCAGACCGCGATGTGGTCGCGCACGATGGGCACCGACCTGATGACCAACTGGCTTTCGGCGGGCCTGCAATTCGATGCGGTGATCTCCAATAACGACGAGATGGCGATCGGGGCCATTCAGGCGCTGAAAACCGCAGGCATCCCGATGGAGGATGTGGTCGTGGGCGGGGTCGATGCCACGGCCGATGCGCTGACCGCCATGTCGCAGGGCGATCTGGATGTGACCGTCTTCCAGAATGCGGCGGGGCAGGGGCGTGGCGCGGTTGATGCGGCACTCAGCCTTGCGCGCGGCGAGGATCTGGAGCGCACTGTCTATGTGCCCTTCGAGCTCGTCACCCCCGACAATCTTGCCGATTACACCGCCAAGAACTGAGGCCCAGAGGGGGCGTCTGCGCCCCCTTTCCGTATGCGAGAGGGAGGATCACATGCCAGATGGTGCCAAGGCCTTTGCCCACGAACCCTATCAGGGCGAGTATATTCTGGAAGTCGATAAGGTTCGTAAGGAGTTTCCCGGCGTGGTGGCGCTCGATGATGTGCAGCTGCGCATCCGTCCGGGCACGGTCCATGCGCTGATGGGCGAGAACGGTGCGGGCAAATCGACGCTGATGAAGATCATCGCCGGCGTCTATACGCCCGATCGCGGCGAGGTGCGTTTTGCGGGGCGGCCTCTGGATATCAAGACGCCCGTAGATGCGCTCAACTCCGGTATCGCGATGATCCATCAGGAGCTGAACCTGATGAACACCATGACGGTGGCCGAGAATATCTGGATCCGGCGCGAGCCGAAGAACGGGTTCGGTCTGGTCGATCATGCGCGTATGCGGGCGATGACGCAGGCGCTGTTCGACGATCTGAATATCGGGCTCGATCCGGCGGCGATGGTGGGCGATCTGACGGTCGCGCAAAAGCAGATGGTCGAGATCGCCAAGGCGGTGAGCTACAATTCCGATGTGCTGATCATGGATGAACCCAGCTCGGCGATCACCGAGACCGAGGTCGAACATCTCTTCGCCATCATCCGCGATCTGCGCGCGAAAGGCGTGGGGATCGTCTATATCACCCATAAGATGAACGAGTTGTTCGAGATTGCAGATGAGCTGACCGTCTTCCGCGATGGCCAGTATATCGCGACCGTCAGTGCCAGCGACGTGACCCGCGACGACATCATCCGCATGATGGTGGGCCGCGAGATCACCGATATGTTTCCCAAGATCGACTGCGAGATCGGGGAGACCATCCTCGAGGTCCGCGGGCTCACATTGCCGGGCACCTTTCATGATGTCAGCTTTAGCCTGCGTCGTGGCGAGATCCTCGGGCTGGCAGGGCTCGTGGGGTCGGGACGCTCGAATGTGGCCGAGGCGATCTTTGGCGTGACTCCTGCGGGCTCGGGCGAGATCCTGATCGACGGGGTGCCCGTCGCGATGGCCTCGCCTCAGGTGGCGATGGAACACGGGCTGGCCTTCCTGACCGAGGATCGCAAGGAGACGGGCTGTTTCCTGCAACTCGACTGTCTGGCCAATATCCAGATGGCGCTTCTGACGCGCGACAAGGTCAGTGGTTTGGGTTTTGTAAAACAGAAGGAAATCGAGGCGCTGGCCGAAGATTATGCCGCCAAGCTGCGGGTGAAGACCCCCAATCTGGCGGAGACGGTGGAAAATCTCTCGGGCGGAAACCAGCAGAAGCTGCTGATCGCGCGCTGGCTTCTGACCAATCCGCGCATCCTCATTCTCGACGAGCCGACGCGCGGGATCGATGTGGGCGCGAAATCCGAGATCCACCGTCTGATCACCCAGCTGGCAGGGCAGGGGGTGGCGGTGCTGATGATCTCGTCGGAACTGCCGGAGGTCTTGGGCATGTCGGACAGGATCATGGTGATGCACGAGGGCCATGTGAGTGGCTTCCTTGATCGGGCGGAGGCAGATCAGGTGCGTGTGATGGAGCTTGCGGCGAGATAACGCCGCAAGTCAGGGGAGTTAGGGAGGAATGCCATTATGGCGACGCAAGATGTAAATATGGAGGATGCGCGGGGCACGGCGCATCGCAAGTTGCCGCAGGAGGTGAATATCCTGCTGGTGCTTGTCGGGATTGCCATTGTTTTCGAGATTTTGGGCTGGATCTTTCAGGGCCAGTCCTTTCTGGCCAATATCGGCCGTCTGAAGATCATGATCCTGCAGGTCTCGGTGGTGGGGATCATCGCCGTGGGGGTGACGCAGGTCATCATCTCGGGGGGGATCGACCTGTCCTCGGGCTCGGTCGTGGGGGCCGTCGCGATGGTCTCAATGTCCTTCGCGCAATCGGCGGAATACGCGCGGGCGGTCTATCCGGCGCTGACCGATATGCCGGTGATCGTGCCGATCCTGATCGGGCTTGCTTGCGGGGCGGTGGCGGGTTTCATCAATGGCTGGCTCATCGCCTATACCAAGATCCCGCCCTTCATCGCGACTTTGGGGATGATGGTGGCGGCGCGCGGTTTTGCCAAATGGTATACCAAGGGACAGCCGATCTCTTTCCCCACCGAGAGCTATGCGATGCTCGGCAAGGGAATGACGCCCGTCTATATCTTCATCGCGGTGGCTGTAATCTTCCATATCGCGATGAAATATACCCGCTATGGCAAGTTTACCTATGCGATTGGCGCCAATCCGCAGGCCGCGCGTGTCTCGGGGATCAATGTCGAGCGCCATATTATCAAGCTCTATATGGTCGCGGCCATGCTTGCCGCGCTTGCGGGCATCGTGGTCGCCGCCCGCGGCCAGACCGCGCAGGCCGGCATGGGCCTGATGTATGAACTCGACGCCATTGCGATGGCGGTGATCGGCGGCACGTCTCTGGCAGGTGGACGCGGCTCGATCATCGGGACCTCGATCGGCATGGTGATCTTCGGGGTCATCATCTCGGGGTTCACCTTCCTCCGGCTCGACGCCTATTACCAGGAAATGATCAAGGGCGTGATCATCGTGGCCGCCGTGGTCGTGGACACCTACCGCCAGAAAAAACGCATCAAGAAATAACCTCCCCCGCGGGGCGGCGAGAGGCCGCCCCGTGTGAGCCATGACGATTATCTATCAACGGGAGAGAGACAATGAAGACCAGACTTGCAGCCCTCGCGCTAGGCACTGCCCTGACGGCGGGGATGGCCCATGCCGAGACAACCGTGGGTGTGTCGATGACCAGTTTCGACAACCCCTTCCTCACCATCCTGCTGGACGGTATCCGCAGCGAGGCCGCGACCCATTCCGATCTGACGCTCTCGGTCGAGGATGCCCAGCTCGATGTGGCCCGCCAGCTCAATCAGGTGCAGAACATGGTGGCCAATGGCGTCGATGCGATCATCGTCAATCCGGTGGATGGGGCGGCCACGCCCGCGATGACGGCGGTCGCGCGCGATGCGGGCATCCCCATCGTCTATGTCAACCACCCGCCCGCCGAGCATGAGAACATGCCCGAAGGCGCCTCCTTCGTGGGCTCCGACGAGAAACAGTCGGGCACCATGCAGACAAGGGCCGTCTGCGAGATGCTGGGGGGGAAGGGCAAGGTGCTGGTGCTGATGGGCCCTCTGGAGAACGAGGCCTCGATGGTGCGCACCCGCGACATCGAGGAGGTGATCTCCCAAGCCCCCTGTGACGGGATGGAGATCGTCGACAAGCAGGTGGGCAACTGGAACCGCACCCAAGGCGCGGATCTGACCACCAACTGGCTGACGGCGGGCATCCCCTTCGATGCGATCATCTCGAATAATGACGAGATGGCGATCGGGGCGATCCAGTCGCTGCGCGCGGCAGGGGCCGATATGGACCGGATCGTGGTGGCCGGTATCGATGCCACGCCCGACGGGCTGGCCGCGATGCGCGCGGGCGATCTGGATGTGACCGTGTTCCAGAACGCGACGAAACAGGGGCAGGTGACGTTGCAGACCGCGCTCGACATGGCCGCGGGCCAGAGTGTCGAGGGCAATATCTGGGTGCCGTTCGAGCCCGTCACCCCCGACACGCTCGACCAGTATAACTGACACAGCGTGGCGGGGCCTGCCCGCCACAAGACGACCGGAGTTTTCATGAAACATACGCTAGACCCGCATATGATCCGCCATCTTTCGCTGGAGGAGACCTGCCGCAAGACCGCCGAGCTGGGTTACGATTATATCGAACTCTCGCCGCGCCCCGATTTCCTGTCCTGGTGGACGCGCCCCAAGGTCTATCCCGAGCGGATTGCCAGCTTCAAAAAAGCGCTGAAGGACCATGGCGTGGGTCTGGCGACGCTGCAGCCGATGTATCGCTGGGCCAGCCCCTATCCCGATGAATGGGAGAACGCGATCGACAACTGGAAACGCGCCATCGAGATCGCGATCGAGATGGACTGCCCGATGTTCGTCTCCGAATTCGGCCGCGGAGGCTCGCCCAACCGCTCGCTGAATGACCGTTCGGGCGTGCACCGCCCCGAGACCTGCGAGATGCAGTTCTTCCGCGCGATGGATATCCTCGTGCCGATCCTCGAGCGGGAGGGGCTGACGCTGTCGCTGGAAGCCCATCCCGAAGACTGGCTCGAGGAGATCGCGCCGGCCATCAATATCATCAAGACGATCAATTCGCCCGCGGTGAAGGCGTCTTTCATCGCGCCGCATACCTTCTTCTACGGCCCCGATATGGAAGCGAACCTGCGCGCCACGGCGGGCCATCTGGTCCATGTGCGTCTGGCCGACACCTATGACCATAACAAGTCGTCGGAGCTGCGCTATATCGTGAACCCGCCGGAATCCAAGGTGCGGGTGCACCAGCATCTGGATATCGGGCAGGGCGAGATCGACTGGGATCTCTTCTTCAAGACACTGGCCGATATGGAGTTCGACGGTGTGCTGTCGAATTGCGTCTTTGCCTGGGAGGACCGCGCCGAGGCGAGCGCCGCCTCCATGCTGGCCTCGACCAAAAGCTATATCGCGAAATATTTCTGATAAGGATCAATCCTATGACCGTAAGAGTAGGTGTTATCGGCACCGGCATGATCGGGCGCGATCATACGCGCCGTCTGCAACAGGTTCTGGCAGGGGCCGAAATGGTGGCGCTGGCCGATTACAGTTTCGATGCGGCTTGCGCCGCGCAGGCCGATCTCGCGCCCGAAGCCACCGTCTATGCCACGGGCGAGGAGCTGATCGCAGCTGCGGATGTGGACGCCATCCTCGTCACCTCGACAGGCTCGACCCATGAGGCCTATGTTCTGGCCGCGATTGCCGCGGGCAAACCCTGTTTCTGCGAGAAGCCGCTGGCCACGACCGCCGAGGGGGCCAAGCGCATCGTCGATGCGGAAGTGGCGCATGGAAAGCGCCTCGTGCAGGTCGGGTTCATGCGCCGCTATGATGCGGGCTACCGGATGCTCAAGGAAGTGGTCGACACCCAGATCGGCACACCGCTGATGGTCCATGCCGCCCATCGCAACCCGTCCGTGCCCGAAGCCTATCTGACGCCGATGGCGATCCATGACACGCTGATCCACGAGATCGATGTGCTGCGCTGGCTGCTGGATGATGACTATGTCTCGGCGCAGGTGGTGTTCCCGCGGGTCTCCTCCAAAGCCCATGCCAAGCTGCGCGATCCGCAGGTGGTTCTGCTGGAAACGGCCAAAGGCGTGCGGATCGATGTCGAGGTCTTCGTGAATTGCACCTATGGCTATGACATCCAGTGTCAGGTCGTGGGCGAGGAGGGGCTTGCCAATCTGCCCGAGCCGATGGCCATCACCAAGCGTCTGGGTGCCGAGCTGAAGAACGATATCCTGACCGACTGGAAGGACCGTTTCGTCGCGAGCTATGATGTCGAGCTGAAGGACTTCATCGCGGCCGCGCAGGCGGGCACCGCCTCGGGACCCTCTGCATGGGATGGCTATGTCGCGGCGATCACCTCCGATGCCTGCGTCACCGCACAGGATAACGAGGGCACGATCATCCCGATCACCCTGCCAACCCGCCCCGCTCTCTATAACTGAACCCTTTGCCAAAGGTGAGATCATGCGTTTTGCACTCAATCATATCTGCACACCGAAACTGTCGCTGGCCGAATTCTTTGCGCTGTGCCGCCGTCAGGGCGTGACCGAGGTCGAGATCCGTAACGACATTCCCGATATCCTGGGCACGATGGCCCCCGCCGAGGTGCGGGCGCTGGCCGAGGAATACTGGATCACGATCCTCTCGATCAACGCGCTCTATCCGTTCAATGTCTGGTCGGGCGACCTGCCTGCCCGTGCCGAGGCGATGGCCGATTATGCCGCCTCCTGCGGGGCCAAGGCGCTGGTGATGTGCCCGCTCAATGACGGCACGCCGGTCTCCTTCGAGGACACCGTCGCGGCGCTCCAGGCCATGAAACCGGTGCTCGAGGCGCGCGGCCTCACGGGGCTTGTCGAGCCGCTGGGCTTTCCGGTCTCCTCGCTGCGTCTGAAATCGGTGGCGGTCAAGGCCATCGAGGCGGCGGATGGCATGGGCACCTACAAACTGATGCATGACACCTTCCACCATCATCTGGCCTCCGAGACCGAGTTCTTCCCCGAAATGACCGGTCTGGTGCATCTGTCGGGCGTGACCGATCCGGAGGTGGCCGTCGAGGATATGCTCGATGCGCATCGGGTGCATGTCGATGGCGCGGACCGGCTCGAAAATATCGCCCAGATCCGCAAGCTGATCGAGCTTGGCTATCAGGGAGCCTTCTCCGTCGAGCCTTTCGCGGAGGAGGTGCATCTGGCCAAGGATCCCGAAGCGGAAATCGCGGCGAGCCTTGCCTATATGCGCGAGGCAGTCGCCGCCGCGGATGCCTGAAACGCGGTATCACCGCAGGTAAAAGCCCGGTCGGAAGCGTGGTCTTCCGGTCGGCCTAGGGGCCTCACCAGCGCCCTGCAAGAATTGGACGGACATTATGAAACCATTGGATGTAATTACGATTGGTCGCGCTGGCGTTGACCTTTACGGCTCGCAGGTTGGGGGTCGTTTGGAGGATATGGGGTCATTTGAGAAATATATTGGCGGGTCTCCGACGAATATCGCCTGCGGGACGGCGCGTCTTGGGTTGAACTCTGGGCTGATCACGCGGGTTGGCGACGAGCATATGGGGCGGTTCATCCGCGAGGAGCTGGTGCGCCACGGTGTGGATGTGGCGGGTGTGACCACGGATCCCGAGCGTCTGACGGCGCTGGTGATTCTGGGGATCCGCGACGAGGAGCAGTTCCCGCTGATCTTCTACCGCGAGAACTGCGCGGATATGGCGCTGTGCGAGGATGACATCTCGGAAGATCTGATCGGGCGCACGCGCTCGGTGGTGGCGACCGGCACGCATCTGTCGAACCCCAAGACGGAAGCGGCGACGCTGAAAGCGCTGGCGCTGGCGCGCAAACATGGTGCGCAGACGGCGCTCGATATCGATTACCGCCCCAATCTCTGGGGGGTTGCGGGCCATGGCGATGGCGAGAGCCGCTTTGTGGAAAGCGCCGAGGTGACGGCCAAGCTGCAAAAGAGCCTGCATTATTTTGACCTGATCGTGGGCACCGAGGAAGAGTTCCACATTGCGGGCGGCACGACGGATACGATCGCGGCGCTCAAGGCGGTGCGGGCGGTGTCGAATGCGACGCTGATCTGCAAACGCGGGGCGGCGGGGGCTGCGGCCTTTGAAGGCGCGATCCCCGAGAGCCTTGACGAGGGCCAGACGGGCCCGGGCTTCCCGATCGAGGTGTTCAATGTGCTGGGCGCGGGCGACGGGTTCTTCTCCGGCCTCCTGAAGGGCTGGCTCGATGGCGAGACCTGGCCGAAGGCGCTCGAATATGCCAATGCCTGCGGGGCCTTTGCGGTCTCGCGCCATGGCTGCACGCCGGCCTATCCCTCGCTCGAGGAGCTGGAGTTCTTCCTGAGCCGCGGCGTGATCCAGCCCGATCTGCGCAATGATGCCGAGCTCGAGCAGATCCACTGGGCGACCAACCGCCATCGCAGCCATGGCGGCGACTTCTCCGAGATGCGGGTGTTCGCCTTCGATCACCGGATGCAGCTCGAGGAGATGGAGGGCTATACGCTGAAAAAAGGCGGGGCCTTCAAGGAGCTGTGCCTCGAGGCCGCACTCAAGGTGCAGGATGGCCGTCCGGGCTATGGGATCCTGTGCGACAACCGCATCGGGCGGCATGCGCTGCATGCGGCCTCCGGCACGGGCCTGTGGATCGGGCGTCCCTGCGAATGGCCTGGTTCCCGTCCGCTGACGCTGGAGCCGGAACTGGGCGATGATTGCGGTGGCCTGAAGGAATGGGCGCGCGAGAATGTGGTGAAGGTTCTGGTGTTCTGCCATCCCGATGACGATGCGCAGACCTGGGCCTGGCAGCTCGACAGCGTCAAGAAACTCTACGCGGCTTCGCGCCGCAACAATCTCGAGTTCCTCCTCGAGATCATCCCCTCCAAGGTGGCTGCGGTGACCGATGACACCACGGCTATCCTGATCCGGCGGTTCTATGCGGAAGGGATCTATCCCGACTGGTGGAAGCTGGAGCCGATGGCATCGCAGACCGGATGGGCCAAGGCCTGCGATGCCATCGAGGAGCATGACCGCCACACCCGCGGGATCGTGGTTCTGGGGCTGGATGCGCCGGAGGCGGAACTGGCGGCAAGCTTCGAGGTGGCCGCAGGCTTCCCGCTGGTGAAAGGCTTTGCCGTGGGCCGGACGATCTTCGGGTCGGTGGCGCGCGACTGGCTGGCGGGGCGGATGGATGACGAGGAGGCGGTTGCCGAGATGGCCACGCGCTACACCCGTCTGGCCGGGATCTGGGACAAGGCCCGCGCGGCAGCGACCTCTGTGGCTGCCGAATAATCGAAAGGACCGGCGCGCCCCATCGCGGGCGCAGCCCGCGATGCGCGCCCGCAGGTGGCTCGATGCCGCCAAGGGCGCGGCCCCCCACAGGGCGGGGCGTATAACAAAGGAAGAAGAGTATGGGCACGATCCGCATGACGGCCGCACAGGCCATGGTAAAATGGCTGAGCGTTCAGCTGACGCCCGAGGGCGAACGGTATATCGAGGGGATCTGGGCGATCTTCGGCCATGGCAATGTGGCGGGTCTGGGTCAGGCGCTCGAGGAGATCGGCGAGGCCTTCCCGACCTGGCGCGGCCAGAACGAGCAGACCATGGCGCATGCGGGTCTGGCCTATACCAAGGGCATGGGCCGCACCCGCGCGCATGCGGTGACCTCCTCGATCGGGCCGGGCTCGACGAACCTCGTCACCGCGGCGGCGCTGGCGCATGTGAACCGTCTGCCGATCCTTCTGATCCCGGGCGATGTCTTCGCCAATCGCCGCCCCGATCCGGTGCTCCAGCAGGTCGAGGGCTTCGAGGATGGCACGATCTCGGCCAATGACTGCCTGCGCCCTGTCTCGCGCTATTATGACCGGATCACGCGGCCCGAGCATCTCCTGACGGCGCTGCCCCGCGCATTGGCCACGATGACCGATCCTGCCTCGGCAGGCCCTGTCACGCTGGCCTTCTGTCAGGATGTGCAATCGGAAGCCTTCGATTACCCCGAAGCGTTCTTCACGCCCCGCACCTGGCATATCCGCCGCCCCGCGCCCGATGCGCGCGAGCTGGAGCAGGCCATCGCGATGATCCGTGCGGCCAAGGCCCCGGTGATCGTGGCCGGTGGCGGGGTGATCTACTCGCAGGCCGAGGCCACGCTGGCCGAATTCGCCAGCCGCCACAACATCCCCGTGGTCGAGACGCAGGCGGGCAAATCGGCGCTCTCGCAATTCCACCCGATGAACTTCGGGGCGAGCGGCGTCGACGGCTCGGCGGCGGCCAATGCCGCAAGCCAGCGCGCCGATCTGGTGATCGGTGTGGGCACGCGCCTGCAGGACTTCACCACCGGCTCGCGCACGCTCTTTGCGAACCCGCAAGCGAAACTCCTCTCGATCAACGTGGCCGCTTATGATGCCATGAAGCACGGCGCCGAGCCCCTGATGGCCGATGCGAAAGTGGCGCTCGAAGCGCTGACCGAAGGCCTCGGCGCCTACCGCGCCGAGGATGCCGATCAGGGCGCGCGCGAGGATTGGCTGAAGGCCGTGACCCATCACTGCCGCGACCGCTCGGAGGAGCGGGGCGCGGGCGAGCTGCCGCTCGATGCGGAGGTGATCGGCGCGGTGCAGCGCGCGGCCCCCGAGGCCGTTGTGATGTGTGCCGCTGGCACCATGCCGGGCGCGCTGAAGCTCCTCTGGCAGCCCACTCAAGGCGGCTATCACATGGAATACGGCTATAGCTGCATGGGCTACGAGGTCGCGGGCGGGATGGGGCTGAAGCTCGCGAACCCCGACCGCGAGGTGATCTGCTTTGTGGGCGATGGCTCCTATATGCTGGCCAATTCCGAGCTGGCCACTGCCGTCATGCGCCGCATCCCCTTCACCGTGGTGCTGACCGATAATGCGGGCTATGGCTGCATCAACCGGCTGCAGACGCTGGGCTGTGGCGGCAACCCGTTCAACAACATGTATGTGAACTGCAATATCGAGGCGCAGCCGCAGATCGATTATGTGATGCATGCGGCCTCGATGGGCGCCCATGCGGTGAAGGCGAAAGATATCAAGGATCTGGAAGCGCAGCTGGCGGCCGCCCGCACGCGCGATATCCCCACCGTCATCGTGATCGACACCACCGCGAAAGACTTCCCCGGCACCGGCATCGAGACCACAGCCGGTGAGGCCGGCCACTTCTGGGACGTCGCCGTCCCCGCCACAGGCCACGCCCCGAACCGCCCCGCAGCCTACCAGCGCTACCTCGAAAATACCGCCAAACAACGGCTCGTGAACTAACCACCGGCGCGGCAGGCGGACCCGATGGGGACGCCTGCGCCGCGCGAGGGGGTTCGATGCCCCCGAGCGCGGCCCCTACCCATAAGGAGATCCCCATGATCAAATTCGGCACCAACCCCATCGCCTGGGCCAATGACGACGACCAGTCCATCGGCGCGGATATCCCCACCGCGCGCATCCTCGAGGAGGCGGGCCGCCTCATCGGCTTCGACGGTATCGAGAACGGCCACCGCTGGCCACAGGACGACGCGGAGGCCCTGCGCGCCCTGCTGGCCGGATATGGCCTCGCCTTCATCTCCGGCTGGTATTCGACCGAACTCCTGACCCGCTCGGTCGAGGCGGAGATCGAGGCCGTCCAGCCCCATCTGGCCAAGCTCAAACATAATGGCTGCAAGGTCTGCATCGTCTGCGAATGCTCCAACACCGTCCATGGGCGCCCCGATGTGCCGGTCAATGACCGCCCCAAACTCAGCGCCGCCGAGATGAGCGCTTTCGGCGCCAAGATGGAAGCCTTCGCCGCCTATCTCGCAACCCAGGGCATCCGGCTTGCCTATCACCACCATATGGGGACCGTGGTCGAGAGCCCCGCCGAGATCGACGCCTTCATGGCCGCGACGGGCCCCGCCACGCATCTTCTCTTCGATGCGGGCCATTGCACCTTCGGCGGCGGCAATCCCGAGGAAGTGCTTGCCCGCCACATCACGCGCGTGGCCCATTTCCACGCCAAGAATATCCGCCCCGAGATCACCGCGAAGGTCCGTGCCGAGAACCTGTCCTTCCTGCAGGGCGTGCTGGCCGGCGCCTTCACCGTGCCCGGCGATCAGGAGGGTGCCGTCGACTTCACGCCGCTTCTCACGATCCTCGCGCAGAACGGCTATGACGGATGGATCGTCATCGAGGCAGAGCAGGACCCCCATATCCGAAACCCGCTCCTCTACCAGACCCTCGGCCTCCACACCCTCAAACGCATCGCAAACGAGGTCGGCCTGACAAACACTCAAAAACAACCGGTCGAGGCCTGAGGGGTGCTCGATCTCGAACGTCTCTTTGCCTTTGATCATCCGATCTATCTGCCGCTCTGGATGCGCCTTGTTCTGGTGGCGCTCTGCCTCGGCTGGGCAGTGTTCGAGGCGCTGACCGGAAGCGCGGGCTGGGCCATCCTTTTTGGGGCCTGTGGTGCCTATCTGGGGTGGCGGCTGTTGCTGCGCCACAGTTCAGGGAAAGACCGGCAGACCTGACAGAGGGGGGGAGCCGCAGCCGGTTCCCCCGCCGCTACAGATGTTCACGCAGATAGATGCGCAGCGGCGTTTCCATCTCGAGGCCTCCCGGCTCGCTGCGCCCGAAAATAATCGCGATCTGGCGTAGCGCGGTTTCGACCTCGACCGCCGGCTCCTGATCGATCAATGCATCGATTATCCCCTCCGCCAGCAGTCTGCGCCGCTCGGGGGTCAATTCATGCGCGATTACCACGGGCCGGGCCGCGCCTCGAGAGTGGAGGGCGAGCGCCTGTGCAATTTCCTTCACGGCGGCCGAGGCACAGTAGATTGCCGCGATATCGGGCTCGGCACGCAGGGCCGTATGCAGGAAATGCGCGGCCCGCTCGACCCCGTCTCCCATCTCGACAATATCGAGGAGCCGGGCGCGCGGATAATGCTCTGCCAGCGCGTCGCGGATGCCCTCACAGCGCTCGGTCTGACCGATCATTGACAGATGCCCCGCCATCACCAGCACCTTTCCCCCGTGCCGCCCCAGAAACCGTCCCGTCAACTCGCCCGCGATACGCCCCGCGCGGTAGTTATCGGGGCCGATATAGATTGCATGTGGCGCACCGACATCGCTGGCCAGCGTGATCACGGGCTGGCCCGAGGCGGCACGGGCTTCCAGAAAGGCAGCAATGGAGGGGGTGTCGGGCAGGCAGGTGATCAGCGCCTCATGGCTGGCCGAGGCCTTACGAAGCGCCTTGAGCGTGCTGGTCGCATCGCGCGGATCGGCATGGTGGATACGGCTTTGCAGGTTGAACGGATTGGGCCCATGGTTCTGGGCGCGGAAAGCCGCGGCCAGACTGGCATGGAACGGGTTTGTGCCCGGTTGCAGGAACACGGCGACCCGCAGGGTGCGCGCGGCCCGCAGATCAAGTGCGCGATCCAGTTTCAGCCGCCTTGCGGCCTCCAATACGCGCCGCTCCTTATCCTCGCCCACGCCCCCACGATTGTTGAGCACACGGTCCACGGTTGCTGCCGAGACGCCGGCGTCTCGGGCAACATCGGCGGCAGTGGCCTTGCGGGTCATGAGCAACTCGATCTGATGAAATCTCATCAAAATCTGGTCTATGTGGCAGCTTCGTGCAAGCCTAATCTTTGCCCAAGGCCGGGAGGGCCTGAGGGAGAAAGACCATGACCAGACTTGCCTGTTTCGGGGCAGGGCGCATCGGACAGATCCATGCGCTGAACGCTGCGCGCTTGCCGGATGTCTCGCTTGTAGCGATTGCCGATCCGATCGACAGCCCCGCGCGTGCACAGCTTTGTGCGGCGACAGGGGCACAATTGCGCGCCACACAGGACATCTTCGATGATCCTGACATTGATGGCGTGATCATCGCCAGTTCCACCGACAGCCACGTCGACCTGCTGCGGCTTGCGGCCCAGACCGGCAAGGCGGTCTTCTGCGAGAAGCCGATCAGTCTGGATTTCGCGCTGTCCGAGCAGGTGACACAGGCGGTCGAGGCGTCGGGGATCAGGTGCATGATGGGGTTCCAGCGCCGCTATGATGCCAGCTTCCGGGCCCTGCGCGAGCGGATCGCGTCGGGCGAGGCGGGGCGGCTCGAACAGCTGAGCATGTGGTCGCGAGATCCCGCGCCGCCGCCGCGCGCCTATGTGGAACGCTCGGGCGGCATGTTCCGCGACAGCTCGATCCATGATGCCGATATGGTGCGCTATATGATGGACGAGGAGATCGCCACCGTCTATGCGGTAGGCGCCTGCCTGATCTCCGAGGAGATCGGGGCGGCGGGCGATGTAGATAGCCTGATGATCACGATGACCACCGTTTCGGGGCGACAGGCCCAGATCACCGGGTGCCGCCGTGGTCCGATGGGCTTCGACCAGAGGCTCGAGGCGCTCTGCTCACATGAGGTGCTTTCGATCGCCAACCAGCCGCAGCACCATATGGTCGTGTCGACCCGTTCGGGCGCTTTGAGCGCGCCGCCAGAAGCCTATTTCCTCGAGCGTTTCGCGCAGGCCTATCGCGACGAGATGGTGGATTTCGTGGCGATGATCCGCGACGGCCATGTGCCGCTGGCCGGTATCCGCGACGGGTTCGAGGCGCAGCGTCTGGTCGAGGCTGCAATCCGTTCGATGTGCGAAGGTCGTGCGGTCGATCTGCGCCAACCCCAGCTGGAGGAGGTGTGAGATGGGGCTTCCACAAGGTGTCAAATTGGGTGTGAGCCCCCTGAGCTGGGCCAATGACGTGCTCGAAGATCTGGGCGCGGATATCCCGCTCTCGACCTGCCTGAACGATGCCGCGGAGACGGGGTATCAGGGCATCGAGCTTGGCCGCAAATTTCCGCGTGATGCGGCAGTTCTCGGCCCGCTTCTGGCAGATTACGGGCTCGATCTGGCCTCGGGCTGGTATTCGGGCGAGCTGGCCCTGCGGGGCGTGGACGAGGAACTGGCGGCAGTCGGGCCACATGCGCGGCTTTTGCAGGCGATGGGGGCCCGGGTGATGGTCTATGGCGAGGTCGCGATGATGGCCGAACCTGACGCGCTCGATCAGCCGATGTCGCGGCGCGTGCTGATGTCGACATCCGATCGGCGTGCCTATGCCGAGCGCCTGACGCGGTTCGCGGACGCCTTGCAGACGCGTTACGGGCTGCGGCTGGCCTATCACCACCACCTGATGATGGTGGCCGAGACCTATGAGGAAGTGGCCGAGATTTTTGCCCAGTCCGGCCCAGAACTGGGGCTATTGCTGGATACCGGCCATGCGGCCGGGGCGGGCTATGCGTATGATCGCCTGATCGCCGACTTCGGTCAGAGGATATGCCATATCCATCTCAAGGACATGCGCCCCGAAGCAATGGCCCGTGTGCGGCAGGACGACATGAGTTTCAACGCCGGCGTGCGCACGGGCATGTTTACCGTGCCGGGGGATGGCTGCATCGATTTCGGGCCGCTTGCACGCTTTGTCCGCGAGAGCGGCTATCAGGGGTGGCTGGTGGTCGAGGCAGAGCAGGATCCCGCCAAGGTGCCGCCGCGACCCGCGGTCACGGCCGCCCGTGAATATATTCTTTCCCAGTTCGTTCCGGCATGAGGAGGCCGCAATGACCAAGACACTCAAAATCGGGTTGATCGGTTCGGGGTTCATGGGCCAGGCCCATGCCGATGCCTTCCGCCGTGCGGCGATGCTCTATCCCGATCTGCCCGCCCAGCCCGAACTCTATATGCTCGCCGATGCCACAGAGACACTTGCGGCCAAGGCCGCGGCACGGTTCGGATTTGCCCGCTCGACGGGTGACTGGCGTCAGCTGGTGTCCGACCCCGAGGTGGATGTTGTCGATATTACCTCGCCCAATGCGCTCCATCACGAGATGGCATTGGCCGCTATTGCCGCAGGAAAACATGTCTATTGCGAGAAGCCCCTCTCGGTGACGGTGGCAGAGGCCGAGGAGATGGAGGACGCCGCGCGCCGCGCGGGGGTAAAGACAATGGTGGCCTTCAACAATATCAAGACGCCGGCCGCGATGCTGGCCAAGCAGTTGATCGAGGCGGGAGAGATAGGCCAGCCGATGCGCTTTCGCGGCTGGTTCGATCAGGGCTTCTTCAACGACCCCGATCTGCCCTTTTCGTGGCGCTGCACACGGCGCGAGGCGGGCACCGGTGCGCTTGGCGATCTGGGCAGTCATGTGATTTCGGTGGCGCAATATCTGATGGGGCCTGTGGCCGAGACCATCGCACAGGCACAGACCTATTTCCCGACACGCCCCGAGCCGCAGGGCGCAGGCGGCTATTCGGCCCGTGCGGGCGCGGATGCCCCGCGCCGCGAGGTGGAGAACGAGGACCAGATCCAGACCATGATCCGCTTCGCCTCTGGCGCGGGCGGCACGATCGAGGCCAGCCGTGTGAGCGCGGGCAAGGTCTTTGGGGTCTATTGGGAAATCTCGGGCACCAAAGGCACGATCCTGATGGATGGTGAACGGTTCAACGAGCTCAAGGTCGCACGCTTCGATGACCCCAAACCTGATCGCGGCTTCAAGACGCTTCTGGCAGGCTCGCAGGTGCCGCAATTCTCGGCTTTCTTCCCCTTCGATTTTGCAGGCGGGGGGCTGGGCTATTTCGATGTGAAGGTGATCGAGGTCCGCGATCTGATCGATGGGATCTGCGGGCAGGCCTGCTATCCCGATTTTGCCTTCGGACTGGAAAACCAGCGGATCGTCGATGCGATGGACCGGTCCCTGACAAGCCGTAAATGGGAGACACTCTGATGACCGATTTTCCGCAGACCCTGCCCGCGTCCCGTATCCCCGATCCGATGGCGGCGCCCGCGCTCCGATGGGGGGTGCTCGGCACCGGCTGGATTGCCGAGCAGTTCATTGCCTCGACCCGTGCCCATACGCGCCAGATCTTTGCTGCCGTGGGCTCGCGCAGCCTCGATAAGGCGCAGGATTTCGCGGATAGATGGGAGATCGAGACGGCGCATGGGTCCTATGCCTCGCTGGTCAATGATCCGAGCCTTGATGTGATCTATGTGGCCAGCCCGCATAACCTGCATTTCGAGCATGTGATGCTGGCGCTCGGGGCCGGCAAACATGTGCTGGTGGAAAAGCCGATGGCGATGTCGCAGAGCCAGGGCCGTCAGATGGCGGCGCTGGCACGGGACAAGGGGTTGTTTCTGGCCGAGGCACTCTGGACCTATTTCCTGCCGAAATTCGATGTGATCGACCAGCTTCTGGCGGCGGGAACCTTGGGCGAGATCAAGTCGGTCCAGACCGATTATGGCGAGTATTTCAGCCGCGATCACCGTATCTTCGATCCCGCGCTCGCAGGCGGCCCGCTGATGGATCTGGGCACCTATCCGCTGTCGCTGATCACGCGTCTGATGGGGGCGCCCGCGACGCTGGTGGGGCAGAAACAGATGGACGAAAGCGGGGTCCATGGGCAGCTCTCGCTGATGATGGCCGATCACGCGGGCAATCAGGCGACGCTTTCCACCACGCTTTACGGCTTCACGCCCACGAATGCGGTGATCGTGGGAACCAAAGCCACGCTGCGCTTCGGGTCCGAATTCAACCTGCCGGGGCCGTTCACGCTGGCCTCTGCCGATGGCGCGTCTGTGTTGACATGGGACGAGCCGCGGGGGCGCCATTTCGAGGGGCTGTTCTATGAGGCCGCCGAGGTTGCGCGCTGTATTGCGGCGGGGCAGAGCGAAACCCCCAAACGGCCGCTCGATACGTCGCTCGTGATGCTGGGAACGCTTGATCGGGTGATCGCGATATTGGGGCTCGAGTATCTTGCAACGGCAGAAGAAGTGATGTCCTGACGCAGAAGGCATTGCGGGGAAGGGGGGCTGGCTTGCAGCCCCTTTTCGCATCTGCCGAAGGCCGCTTTTCTGACGCAGGGCGAGAAGCTTACTTCAGGTTCCATCATTTTTTATGGATCCAATCGTGATCGGCTGCGTTCCGCCATCTGTATGTCAAATTGACATGTCGGGCTATTTTGGCGGAGGAGGACGTGATGGGTAGCGCATATTCATCGGAGCGCCCGCGCACGATCGGGATCGTGGCAGGCGGGCTGGGCGGTGCCGTTGTGGCGGTTTGGAATTTCATGACGCCGCTTACAGGGGTGACCGGTACCTTCGGGGCGGGGCTGGTGATCGCCAGCTCGATCCTGATCGTGATTGCGGGGCTCTGGATCCAGATCACGCGCCCGGGCGGGCTTCGCCTGGTGCTGCGTATCCTCGTGGCGCTCGGCGCGCTAGGGACAGCGGCTGCAGGGTATTTCCTGCATGAATGGTGGTTGATCGTGGCGATGGTCGTCGTCGCGCTCGGCTTGATTTATGATCTGCGCGCGGGCCGCTCGCTGCGCAAAAGCGAGGTGATGGCATGATGCGCGCGACACAGACCGCAACGCTGGCCCTGCTGGCGCTCACTCTGCCATGGGCGGCCGTAGCACAGGAGACGCAAACGCCCGCAGCGCCCTCCGATTCGCCGCCCGCGCAGGAGGCCGCATCTCAGGACGGCACGGACCCGAACGCTATGTCCGGCATGACCCAAGGCGCGGACCAGAGCAGCGATCCGGGGGCCGATGAGGACAGCCCCGCAGCCCCGGTGCAGACTGCACAGGACCGCTATCCGGGCGTGGCCGATCCGCTCTTCTCCGCCGAAACCCGCACGCGCAACGGCACGCCCCTTGTGCCCGAAACCGCCGGTTGGGACAGCTTCCACGGGCAGTTGAACGCCCAGAAATACTCTCCCCTGACCCAGATCACGCCCGAAAATGTGGGCAAGCTGGAAAAGGTCTGGGATCTGCATACGGGCGATGTCTCGGACGGCTCGGGAGACCAGCCCGCCACTGTCTGGTCGGCTACGCCGATCTTTGCCAATGACACGCTCTATATCGGCACGCCCTTCTACCGTATCCTCGCCCTCGATCCGGCGACGGGCGAGCAGAAATGGGCCTTTGACACCAAATCCAGGCTCGAGGCGCTTACCCAGCCCGCACTGAAGAACCGCGGCGTGGCCTATTGGCAGGCGGCAAACCCTGTCGAAGGCAAGATCTGCCAGAAGATCGTCTATATCGGGACGATGGATGCGCAGCTTTTCGCGGTCGATGCCGATAGCGGCAAATCCTGCCCCGATTTCGGCAAGGATGGCGTGCTGGATGTGAACCAGTGGAATACGGTCAATGACCGTTTCCCCTTCTCGGTGCTGCAGCCGCCAACGGTTGCGGGCGATCATGTGATCCTCGGCTGGGCGGGCAAGGACTGGGAATATGCCGAAGCCCCTCCGGGCGCGGTCTTCTCTGTGAATGCGCAGACCGGCAAGCTGGAATGGGCCTTCGAAACCCTACCCGAAGATATCCGCCGCCAGACCGGCACCGCCAATGTCTGGACCGCGATGTCGGTCGATCTGGGGCTGAACATGGTCTATCTGCCGGTGGCTTCGCCCTCGCCCAATTACTGGGGCGGTAACCGCACGCAGGAGATCCCCTATGCGACCTCCACCACTGCGCTCGATCTTGATACCGGTGAGGTGGTCTGGTCGCGGCAATGGGTGCATCACGATATCTGGGATTATGACATAAACTCGGCCCCCACGCTGATGGATATCACGGTGGACGGCAAGGAGATCCCCGCGCTGATGCAGGCCACCAAGATGGGCTTCCTCTTTACCGTCAACCGCGCCACTGGTGAGGATGTCTGGCCTATCGAGGAACGTCCCGTGCCGCAGGGTGATGGCTCGGTCGAGGGCGAATATTATGCGCCCACGCAGCCTTTCCCCACCAAGCCCGCGCCGCTTCTCGATCAGTCGAAAAAGCCCGAGGTCTGGGGGATCGCGGATCTTGTGTCGGGGGGCCAATGCTCGAAGCTCTTCGACAATCTCGATTATCGCGGGATGTATACGCCGCCCACCACCAAGGGCGAGGGGGTGCTGACCTATCCCGATAGCGCCGGTGGCGTGCAATGGGGCGGCGTGGCCTTCGACCCCGAAAGCCAGATCGCGGTCGTGAATACCTCGCATATCGTGCAGTATATCAAGCTCTATGACCGCGAGACCTATGATAAGGTCGCTGGTGGCTCGGGCAACGAGAACGGCTATTATCCGCAGCAGGGCGCGCCCTATGGGATGAGCCTGATGACGGCGATGAACTGGCTCGGGATGCCCTGCTGGAAGCCGCCCTTTGGCGAGCTGGTGGCAATCGATATGCATACGGGCGATGTGAAATGGCGCAAGCCTCTGGGCAGCTCGCAGAAATACGGCTTTTTCATGCCCGAGAGCATGGGCTCGCCCACCATCGGCGGTCCTGCGGTGACCAAATCGGGGCTCGTATTTATCGGAGCCACGATGGATGCCAAGGCACGCGCCTTCGATCTGAACACGGGAGAGGAACTCTGGTCCTCGCAATTGCAGGCACCCGTGGTGGCCAACCCCGCGATCTACGAATATCAGGGGCGGCAATATGTGGCCTTCATATCTGGCGGCAATTCGATCCTGAAACCCGCCGTGGGTGACCAGATCGCGGTCTATGCGCTGCCGCAGTAGCCCTGTATTGCACAACTGAACACCGAAAGGGCCGCCCTCCGTGCCGGAGGGCGGCCCTTTCCCTATATTTCGGGGGCGCGTCACCCCCGCGGTTCCGCCGTCAGGCGATGATCTCGACCTGCTCGCCCACCTGTATCAGGGTATTGGCATGGTCGAGAAAGGTCGTCTCGTCAGGAAAAACGCGGCTCTTGTAGGTGTCGGAGCCGAGCACTGCCTGCATCCCCTCGGGGCTGTCGAACCAGATCTCTGCGGTGCCGTCGAAATCGGCCGTCTCCACCGTGCCTTCGGGAGCGCTGATCGGATGGGTCTGGATATAGCGCAGCACATGGCGCTCGGCTTCGGGGATGGACCGGAAGAGCGGCCCGTGTGTGTGGATATGGTGTTCGACGAACTCGCTACGGGTCAGGGAAGGGAGACGTTTGAGAAACATCGTCATCTTGATCATGGGGCTTTCCTTTCGGTTGCAGGGTTATGGATGGGGCGTCCAGCGCGGCAGCGGCGGGGTGGCGCTATTGCCTGAAGGATAGGTCAGCAGTTCCACCAGCATCCCCCAGGGCGTGGTGCCATAGATGCCCGCATTGCCCGCGCCATCCTCGACACCCGAGAGTGGATGCGGTCCCGCCATCAGCGAACCGCCCGCCTGCGCGAAGCGCTCTGCGGCCGTGTCGATATCCTCGACATAGAGCCCGATATGGGTGATCCCGCGATCCTGCAGCCGCGCGGGTGCACGGCTTTCGCCATCGGCGATACAGAACATCTCGAGGCAGGGGCCATTTCCGATCCGCATGAGGCGCATATGGGTGACCTTGGTGCCTTCGGTCAGGCCCAGCTGTGCCTCTGGGTCCTTGCCTGCCATCGGGGGGGCATCGGCGGGCTGCACATCATAAAGCGTGACCGCGCCGAAAGCTTGGGTAAAGAAGCGCGTGGCCTCGGCCATATCCGGCACAGTTAGCCCGATATGATCGGTGCCGCGGATATCGGGATGGGCGGCCTCCTCCTTGGCAAAGCCTGTAAGCTCGGTCACCTCCGAGCCGCCATTCTCGACGATCTCTTCAAGAGCCGCGTTGAACTGCTGTGTGTGGGGCTGGGCAAGGTGATGCTCGAAGGCCTGATCGTCACGGTATTCCTCGATCATCACCACGGCGCCATCGCGCTCATGGCTGGCCTCGAAGCGCAGGTTGCCGGCTTCGGCGCGGACATTGCGGGCCAGCTCTGCCACGAGGGCCCTCAGGCGGTCCTCCTGCCCTGCAAGTGGCACGGCGCGGGCGGTCATCAATCTGGTCATCAGGGAGCTCCTTCCGTCGGGGTTGTATGTGTATTTCTACATTCACCCAACCCCGAAATAGAGACGGAGTTCCATATAAAATATATTAAAAACAATAACTTAAAAATGTTTACGTCACGCCGAAAGGCCCGCCGGACTGAATCCGGCAGGCCCGATTTCCGTTTAGGGTAAGGGCTATCAGCCCGCCGAAAGATCCTCGCGGATGGCTTGGGCCGCCCGCAGCGACAGTGCCGCCATGGTCAGCGTCGCGTTCACCGTGCCCGCCGCAGCCATCGTCCCGCCGGTGGCAAGGAAGAGGTTCTGGTGGTCATGGGTCCGGCACCAGCTATCGGTCACGCTATCGCGCGGGTCATGGCCCATGATCGTGCCGCCGCAGATGTGGTTATTGGGCGTGAAATGGTCCGACATCTCGATCTCGGTCGCGCCGAAGGCCTCGGCGATGGTGTGCAGATGCTCGCGCGAGGTCACGGCCGCGCGGCGCACATACTCGCCCACATCGTAATAGACATCGGGCATCGGCAGGCCGAGGCTGTCCTTGCGGTCCTTCGAGAGCGTCAGGCGGTTATCGGGATCCGCCAGCGTCTCGTGATTGACATAGATATCGACCCCGCAGGCCGAGCGGCGGCGGATCTCCTCGTCGAGCGCGCGACCCACCTTGCCGGTGGCCAGCGCCTTCATGCCCGCTTTTGATGTCTGGGCCGTGTTGTTATAGCCGATCTGGATGGCCGAATGCTCGCCCCGCCAGTCGCCATCACGGAAATTGGTGATCGAGGACATCTGCACCGAGCCCTGCCCCGCCCAGACGGGTTCGGCGGCCACAAACGACATCGAGATGCCCGGATGGTCCATCATGTTACGTCCCACCTGATCGGAGGAGTTGGCGATGCCGTTGGGGTTCTTGTCATTGGCCGCGATCAGGAGAAGCTTCGGTGTCTCGATCCCGTTGGCCGCGATCACGAAGCGCTTGGCTGTGACCTTGGTCGAGTTCTTGTCGGGATCGTAGAAATGGAAGGCGGTGATGTCGTTCTTGGCATCGGTATCGATGCGGTAGACCACCGCATTGGGGATTACCTTCGCGCCGAGCGCTTCGGCCTTCTCGATCGAATAGATGCCGTTATACATCGCCCCGATCGGGCAGATCGGCATACAGTTGTTATTGCCGCAGCATTGCGGGCGCCCGTCATAGGGCTCCGAATTGCGGCCTTGCGGAACGGGAGTATTGTCGTAACCCAGAGGCGCTACGACCTCGGTGAACCGGCGGTCGCCATAGCCATAGGGCATAGAGGTCATGGGCCAGGGCTGGGCGCGCGGGGCGGAAGGGGTGATCTCCTGGCCGTTCGGGCCCATCACGCCCATCTCGACCTCGGCCTTGTAGTAATAGGGTTCGATCTCGTCATAGCTCAGCGCGAAATCACGGCCCACGCCGTAACGGCTCTGCATCTCGAAATCCGACGGCAAATAACGCCAGGACGAGGCCGCCCAGTGCCATGTCGTGCCACCCACGCCCTTGATGATGCCCTGCTTGTAGGCGGTGGCATCAGGGCCGGTGGTCTTGAGATAGTTGTTATCGGGGAAGAAATTGGTGTGCGGCGCCCATGGGACGGTCGGATAGGGGGTGGCGTAATCGAAGCCTGCCTTGTTGGCGGGGGGCATGTAGCGCCAGTTCTGCACGATCTGGTCGCGGTCATAGCGCGGGCCTGCATCGAGCACGATGACCGAGAGACCGGCGCGGGTCAGATCAAGGGCGAGAAGCCCGCCACAGATACCTGCACCTGCGATGACGACATCGGCGCTGAGAGTGTCTTGCGACATGGGAGGTCCTTTCGGAACGGCGCCGCGCGGAGCGGCGCATGGAAGGGGGGCTGGCGGGGCATGGGGCCCCGCCGGAAGGTGTCAGCGGCGGCGGCGGATCAGCCACACCACCAGCAGGACCAGCACGAGAAGCACAACGAGGGCCACGCCGATCATGATCTGGGGGGCTGCGAGCCGCACGAGCGGTGCGACGGGGCCACCGGTGCGCAGGGTTTTCACCTCATCGGCGGTCACGGTCTGGCCGGTATCGCCGAAGGTTGTGCTGGCATAGCTGGCAAGCCGCGCGATCTGCGCATCGTCAAGCTTCTGCACCAGACTGTCCGGCCCGAAGCCCGGCATCAGAGTGTGCTTGCCATCCGCCTCGCGGGTCACGCCATGCAGGATGGTGGAGACCAGATTGGCGCTCTGGCCGTTTTCCAGCGTCACATTGCCCTTGAGCGCGGGATATGTCCCGTCTTTCGAGCCCTCGCCCGACAGCCCGTGGCAGGAGGCGCAGGCGGTCTCGTAAAGCTCGGCGCCGCCGGCATCTTTGGCCAGACGGTGCCCTGTGCGATTGGCGCTATGCTCCCACGGCGCGAAGGCGGCATCGGTGGCCTGGCCTGCCGCGGGGGACAGATCGCTGTCGCGCGCCGGCAGGCTGCGAAGATAGGTGACCATCGCGTCGATATCGGTATCGCTCAGGTGCTGGAGGCTGTATTCCACCGCTTCCGCCATCGGGCCGGAGGCGCGACCATGGGTGGCGATCCCCGTCTTGAGATAGCGTGCCAGATCGGCATCGGACCAGTCCGACAGCCCGCCCTTGCCCGGCGTCAGATTGGGCGCATACCACGCGCCCACATCACCGCCCGCCATCAGATCGGCGTTTTTCGACCCCATCAGCAGGTTGCGCGGCGTGTGGCAGGTGCCGCAATGCGCAGGCCCCTGCACCAGATAGCGCCCGCGGTTCCATGCCTCGGACTGGTCGGGATCGGAGGTGATCGGCGCACCGCCTGCAAAGAGCGCGTTCCAGCCGATCATCGCCCAGCGTTGGGAGAAGGGGAAGGGCAGGTCGGTCTCGGGGGCGGCTGTCTCGACGGGCGCGACATCCTGCATGAAATAGTCATAGAGCGCGGCGATATCGGCATCGCTCATATGGGCATAGGCCGGATAGGGCATCGCCGGATAGAGATGGGCACCATCGCGGCGGATGCCTTTGCGCACCGCGTCCGAGAATTCCTCGAGCGTGTAGCTCCCGATCCCGAACTCTTTCGAGGGGGTGATGTTGGAGGAGGTGATCACCCCCATCGGCGAGTTGATCGCATAGCCGCCCGCAAAGGATTTGCCACCCTTGGCGGTATGGCAGGCCGCGCAATCGGCCGTGGTCGCGATATAGGCGCCGCTGGCAGGGTCGGGGGTCTGCGCGGCAAGCGGGCTCGCCAGAAGGCCGAAGCCCATAAGCGCCCGCGCCATGCGGGTCAGAGGAAAACGGGTCATAGCGGCTCCCCGAAAGCAGGCATGTCGGATAGGGCAGGCGGTGCGACAACCCACCAGTTGGGACCGTCGAGCGCATAGGTCGGGATCGGCACGGCATCGCGAGCGGGCTGGTACATCAGCGCCGTATCGAAGGCATAGACGGTTGCATCACTGCCGGTGGTCGTCACGCCGGAATACCACGCAGCGACGATGGCAAGGAGCGTATCGTGGAGCGGATCACCTTCAAGGCTCTGGGCGAGGGTCTCGACATCGGGAGCGTTTGTGGCGGAGATTTTCGTCTCCAGCGCGCGGGCCTTGGTGTCGAAATCCTCCTGCGCGGCGGAAAGACCGTCGAGGAGCCCCTGTCCGGTGCGGGGATCAAGCGCCCCGTGGCCGGTCACGAACTGTGACAGCGACATGAATCGGGTCAGACGCGCGGTGTTCTGGGCAAGAAGCTGCTGCGGTAGGGCTGTGAGGAACAGTCCCACGGCCGAGCTTCCCAAGAAGCCGCGGCGCGTCAGAGAGAGTTTGGGTGGCATTGTGCAGTCCTGACTCTATCGGTTTCGGAAACGGTTAGCGCTAATATGCGCGTCATCTGTCACAATCGGTAACCGAGGCAAGTCGATTTCTAATCGACTGAATATCGACGGTTTTTTCAGCCTATAGCGAAACTGGCCCGTCAATTGCCGAGGCTGTCCACCATAAGTTAAGAAAATAAATGGATTAATTAGCGGTCTAATCTTATGAGGCGTCTGCCTCAAAATGATGTAAAACCACATGAAGCATGCGTCATTTGCATGACGGATAGACCTCAAACGCCGTGCCTTTCCATCTGTTTTGTCAATTCGATTGTTTAAAAACGCCCGAATCTCTTCGGGCGTTCGATGGAGGTTCTGAGGATCTTGGGGAAGAGCGGACTCAGTGGTGCCGCCGCTCGGAGGTCAGGTCAAAGAGCGCATAGGCGCTCACCACAGCGAAGCAGAGAGCGGGGACGAGATAGGAGAGCGCCGGCCCGAACCGGTCCAGCATGGCAGCCTGCACCATCGGCATGACCGCCCCGCCAGCAATCGCCATGACAAGGCCCGCAGCCCCGAATTTGGTATCCTCTCCAAGCCCTTCGAGCGCGATCCCATAGATCGTGGGGAACATGAGCGAGAGACAGGCCGAGAGCCCCGTCACCGCCCAGACCCCCGCCAGACCGGGCAGGCCCGCCGCAAAGAGGCACAGGCCCGTCCCGAGGAGGGCCATAGCACAAAGAAGCCGTGCGGGCCGGATGACGGTCATCAGACCTACCATGACAAAGCGCGCCAGCAGGAAAACCAGAAGGCTCGCCTGCAGCACCCATCCGGCCTCGGCCTCGCTGCCGCCGATTGCGCCCAAGACATATTGGATGGTGAAGGTCCATGTGCATGTCTGTGCCGCGACATTGAAGAATTGCGCAACAACACCAAAGGCATAGTGGCGGTTGCGCAGGAGCCGTCGCAGGGCTGCGTTAAAGTTGTGGGCCGGTGCGTCGCGCCGTTTTGCGGTGCGCTCGGGCAAGCGTTTGAGCGCGATTGCCAGCCAGATCGACAGCAGCACGAAGGCCAGTGCCACATAGGGCCCCATCACCGCGGCCAATTCGTTCTGCCGGATCGCGTCAAGCTGCGCAGGCGCCATTGCAGCGCGTTCGGCATCTGTGGCGGGGTTGAGATTGGGCAGGATCAGTGTGGCCGAGAGCAGGACGCCGATATTCGTGCCCACGGGGTTGAACGCCTGTGCGAGGTTGAGGCGGCGGGTGGCGGTGGCTTCGGGACCCAGCGAGATGACAAAGGGATTGGCAGAGGTCTCGAGAATCGAGAGCCCGCCCGCCAGACAGAAAAGCGCGGCCAGAAAAAAGCCATAAGTCATCATCAGGCTTGCAGGATAGAACAGGAAGGCGCCGATGGTCGCAAGCCCGAGCCCCGTCAGCATGCCTGTCTTGTAACTGAAGCGGCGGTTGATGAAGGCGGCAGGCAGCGCCAGCAGAAAATAGGCCCCGTAATAGGAGAACTGCACGAGCGAGGCCTGTAGTGAACTCATCGAGAAGATCCGCGAGAAGACCTGCACCAGCGGGTCGGTCAGGTTGGCGGCCACCCCCCAGACGGTAAAACAGATGATCAGCAGCAGGAAAGGCAAGCGCATTCCCTGCCCGACGAAGGGGAGACGTTCATTCATCGGAATTCTCATGATTATGGGCCGTTGGCGCGCTTATTGCAGGAAATAGCGGTCGAAGACTGGGCCACAGGCCGCGCCCAATGTGCGGGCATTGGAGCCGGTCTGGGCCAGTTGCGGGGCGGGCGGGATCAGACCGCGCGTGTCGAGCTGGGCCAGAGCGGCGGTGGTGCGGGTCACGATCCGGGCGCGCACCTCCTCTGGCATGGCGCCGCCGATCAGCACGGCCTCGAAATCCATGACCGCGCCGATGGAGCGGATGGCATGGGCGAGCGCGCGGGCGGTGGTGTCGATCCATGGTCCGAGCTGGCGCTCGAACCCGCTCCAGTCCTGCGGGCGGGTCCAGAGCGCGGAGGTATCGAGCCCCTCACGCGCGATCGCGTTCTCAAGGAGATAGAGGGAGGCGGCGTCCAGAAGCTGCACCTCTGCGCCATCCGGACCGGGCACGCGCAACGAGCCGAAGGCCCCCGCATTGCCCTTGCCGCCCACAACGACTTTTGAGTCGAGCACCACGCCGCCGCCGATGAAGGAGCCTATGAAGAAATAGGCGTAATCGCCGAATTCCCGCCCGCGCCCGAAGACATGTTCGGCGCGGCAGGCGGCGGTGCCGTCATTCTGCGTGATCAGCGGCAGATCGGTAATCCGCGCGACTTCGGCCTGGATGTCGGTCTCACGCCAGATCGAGAAACCGGCGGGAGCGTCGAGCGCTTCGGTCCAGCTCCAGATTTCGGCGGGCGCCGCGATTCCAAGCCCGCAGATGCGTTCTTTCTGCAGCGGGCTCAGCCCCCGCGTCAGCCGCTCCATCCCCGATTCGAGATAGGCGAAGAGCGCATCGGGCATCGGGTAGCGATAGGTGGTCTGCTCCTCGGCCAGCACCTCTCCGGCAAGGTTCATAACCATGAGATCCGCCGACCGACGCCCGATCTTGAACCCGAAAGACAGCGCGCCATCGGGATTGATCGCCATCGGTATCGAGGGTTTCCCGATCCGCCCGCGCTTGGGTGTTCCGCGCAAGAGAAACCCGTCATTTTCCAGTTTTTTCAGAATATTGGAGACGGTTTGCGGGGTCAGCCCCGTCAGCTTGGCGATATCCATGCCCGGCAATTCGCCATGGCGCTGGATCGTCGACAGGATCAGCCGCTCGTTATGCGCGCGCGCACCGATATGATTGACACCCCCTCCGAGGGCGCGGATCTCGCTTCCATCCATGTCTCATCCTCCACGTTCGATTAAGCTAAAGGGAAAAATATATAAATCAATTGGAATTATTTATTGACGCGTTTTGCGCGGAATGCCACCGTGAGACAGACCGGTATCGTCCGGTTGCCGTGCTTTGAGGAGGGCACGGGAGACTTCTAGGGAGGAAGATCCGATGAAAACACTGATTTCGGTCAGCGTGCTGACGCTTGCTGTCTCGGCGGCAGGGGCATGGGCGGCAGATACAAGCGCCTGCCTGATCACCAAGACAGATACCAATCCGTTCTTCGTCAAGATGCGTGAGGGTGCCGAGGCCAAGGCGAAAGAGCTGGGCATCACGCTCAACAGCTATGCCGGCAAGGTGGATGGCGATAACGAGACGCAGGTGAATGCGGTCGAGACCTGTATCGCCAACGGCGCCAAGGGCATCCTGCTTACCGCCTCGAGCACCTCGGCCATCGTGCCCTCGATCGAGGCCGCGCGGGCAGCGGGGATCCTGGTGATCGCCCTCGATACGCCGCTCGACCCGATCGATGCGGCCGATATGACCTTTGCCACCGACAATTTCCATGCGGGCGAGCTGATCGGCCAATGGGCCAAGGCCAAGCTGGGCGATAAGGCACAGGATGCCAAGATCGCCTTCCTCGATCTCGATGTCAGCCAGCCCACGGTGGGCGTGATGCGCGATCAGGGCTTCATGCAGGGCTTCGGCATCGATCTGGCCGATCCCAACCAGTGGGGCGACGAGAGCGATCCGCGCATCGTCGGCCATGATGTGACGCAGGGCAACGAGGAAGGCGGGCGCAAGGCGATGGAGAACCTCCTTGCCAAGGATCCGATGGTCGATGTGGTCTATACGATCAACGAGCCTGCCGCCGCGGGTGCCTATGAGGCGCTCAAGTCCATGGGGCGCGAGAAGGACGTGCTGATCGTGTCGGTCGATGGTGGCTGCCCGGGTGTGCAGAATATCGCCGATGGTGTGATCGGGGCGACTGCGCAGCAATATCCGCTCCTGATGGCGTCCAAGGGGATCGAAGCGATTGCGGCTTTCGCCAAGGATGGCACCAAGCCCGAGGCGACTGATGGCAAGACCTTCTTCGATACCGGTGTGGCGCTTGTGACTGACCAGCCTGTCGAGGGGGTCGAGTCGATCTCGGTGGCCGAAGGTCAGGCTATGTGCTGGGGCTGAGTGCCAGCATGATCGCATCCAACCCGTCCCGAGGGCGGGTTGGGAACACGGACGGAGCGCTGCGCTCCTGCACTCATGGGGGGAAACATGAGCAGCTCGGATCAATATGAAGATGTGGTCAAGAAACGCGAGGCCGAGCGGTTTGCCGAATTCGAGCCAGCGCGAAAAGGGTTTGCGGGTCGCGCCCATGAGGCGCTCCATACCAATCCGGCGTTGGTGCCGCTGATCGTGCTTGTGGGCGCGCTTGTCGTGTTCGGGCTGGTGCTGGGGAGCAAGTTCTTCTCGCCCTTCGCGCTGACGCTGGTGCTCCAGCAGGTGCAGATCGTGGGCATTCTGGCCGCCGCGCAGGCGCTGATCATCCTGACGGCGGGGATCGACCTCTCGGTAGGGGCGCTGGCGGTGCTCTGCTCGGTCATCATGGGCCAGTTTACCTTCCGCTACGGCATTCCCGCGGAGCTGTCGGTGGTGATCGGGCTGGTTTGCGGCACGCTGATCGGCGGGATCAATGGCTGGCTCGTGAGCCGCGTGAAGCTTCCGCCTTTCATCGTGACGCTCGGCATGTGGCAGATCGTGCTGGCGGTGAACTATCTCTATTCGCGCAACGAGACCATCCGCGCCCGCGATATCGAGACCGAGGCGCCTTTCCTGCAGATCCTCGGCACCAAATTCGCGCTTGGCGGCGCGGTGCTGACCGTGGGCGTCGTGGTGATGCTGGGCGTTGTGCTGGTGCTGGCCTATGCGCTGCGCTCGACCGCTTGGGGGCGCCATGTCTATGCGGTGGGCGATGACCCCGAGGCGGCCGAGCTGGCCGGTGTCAGCCGCCA